>JBEICA010000326.1:0-3828 GCA_040373665.1 Burkholderiales bacterium
CGTCGCGGCATCCTGCCGGAGGCGTGCTCGAGCTGGTTCCTGCCGCGCCTGGTGGGCATCAGCCAGGCAGCCGAGTGGTGCTACTCGGGCCGCGTGTTCGGGCCGCAGGAGGCCAAGGACGGCCGACTCGTCCGCAGCATCCACGCCCCCGACGATCTGCTGCCCGCTGCCCGGGCGGATACGCTGCTGATGACGACCGGCGAGCGGCTGCATGGTCGCCTCGTCGGGGAGGAGGGCGAGGCGCTGGTGTTCGAGTCCGATGCCCTGGGCGTCGTGCGCGTCCCGCGCGTCCGCGTCGAGAGCGTGAGTACCGAGGCCGCAACGGCGGCTGCGCTCGACGCTGCCGCACCGGAGGCCCAGGTGCCGACGGTCGCGGATGTCGCCAGCGCGGCGGCCACTCCCGTCGAGGAGGATCGTACCGCCTCGGAACTGCCGCCCGACCATCCCCCGCCACCCTCCGCGCCCGAGACCCGGAAGAAGGAGGACCTGCTGCGCATGTGGGTCGATCAGGGACTGCGCTACCAGATCGTGCAGCCTGTGGTGATCTGGCGACCGTTCCAGGATGCCCCGCCTCTGATGGACGAAGAAGTGCGAATGACCGGGCGCATCGGCATCCGCGGCTCCGTCGATGTGGCGGGCTTCGAGACCTCGCGAGGGCTCGATCCGATCGGCGCCGACGTCGTCCTGCGGGCGCTGAGGTTCTACACCACGGGGGAGTTCGGTCCCACCAGTGCGTATGCAGTGCAGTTCGGTGTGATCGACGGCACCCCCTACCTGCATCAGGCCAGTCTGCGCTGGACCAAGGTGCCCCGGGTGCACAACGTCAGCTTCGGTTATCTGGGCATTCCGCAGACCCTGGAGAACGTCCTGCCCTTCGGTGGCGCGGTATTCATGGAGCCGCCTTTGCCCGTTCTGGCCTTTGCGCCCGGCAACCGCATGGGGCTCCAGTTCGAGCGGCCGCTTTGGGAGGGCCGGGCGTCCCTCACCGCGGGCATCTATTCGCTGGGTGCAGACCCGGGCCTGAACTTCGGTGACCAGACCCAGTCGTTGGTGCGTCCAACCGCCCGCTTCACTGGCCTGGTCTGGGATGGTCAGGACGAGCACGGGCAGCGGCGACTGCTGCACCTGGGGGTGAGCGCCGCACTGACCGTGGCCCGCCAGTCCGCGGTCCGCTACCGCGTCCGGCCGGAGAGCTTCGTCGCCCCCTTCGTCGCGGACACCGGCACCATCGACGCCCACGGCGCGACCTTCGGCGGCGCAGAACTGGTCTGGATGCGCGGACCCGTCACAGTCCAGGGTGAGGCGATGCTCAACCGCCTCATCGACGACAGCCGTGCGTACGTATTCGGTGGCGCATACGTGCTCGCCGCCTGGGCGCTGACCGGGGAGCAGCCCGGCTACAACACGACCGTGGGTGTGCCGGACCGCATCATTCCCCACAAGGACTTCTCGAGATCCGCCGGTACCTGGGGCGCCTGGCAGGTCGCGGCCCGTTACTCCATGGTCGATCTTTCCTACGGCACGGTGGCGGGTGGCAATGTGGACGAACTGTCGCTCGGCCTGAACTGGTGGTGGAGTCGCTACCTGCGCTGGCAGCTGAATTACGGAGTCGCCTGGATCCAGGGCGGTCCCACGCCGGGTGCCCTGCAGGTGCTGCAGGGGCGCATGCAACTGATGTACTGATGGTGGCGTGTCCCGGCCGTCATATCGTGGGTCTGCCGGCGCCGCGCGGCGCGCTCGGGCGGTTCGACCCTGGCGCCGCGCTTGCTATAGTCGCGGGCCCTGATGCAGCTTCTGCCCCATGAGCCCCCGCGTTCCTCCCCCAGCCCGGTCCGTGCCGCTGCCGGCGGCCATGTCCGACGACCCGGACCGTTCCGCATGACCGCCACGATCTCCGATCTCCGCGCACTGTTCCTGGCCGGCGTACCGCTGATGGACGTGCGTGCGCCGGTGGAGTTCGAACAGGGCGCGTTCCCGGGGGCACGGAACCTGCCGCTGCTCGACGACGGGGAACGAACACAGGTCGGTACCTGCTACAAACGACATGGCCAGCAGGCGGCCATCGAACTCGGGCATCGCCTGCTGGCCGGCGATCACCGGCGCGACCGCATCGATGCGTGGGCGCGCTTCGCCCGCGCTCATCCCGAGGGCGTCCTGTACTGTTTCCGCGGCGGCCTGCGCTCCGAGATCACGCAGCGCTGGTTGAAGGAGGAGGCCGGCATCGACTATCCGCGCGTCACGGGCGGATACAAGGCCATGCGCGGCTTCCTCCTTGACACGCTGCGCCTGGCGGCGGCCGAGCCCGAGTGGGTGGTGGTGGGAGGGCTCACCGGGACCGGCAAGACCGACCTCATCCTGGCGCTGGACAATGGCATCGATCTCGAGGCGCATGCCAATCACCGCGGATCGAGCTTCGGCAAGCGCGTGTTGCCCCAGCCCGCCCAGATCGACTTCGAAAACCGTCTGGCGGTCGACCTGCTGCGGCGCAGGGCTGCCGGAACGACCTGGTTCGTGGCCGAGGACGAAGGCCGCAATGTCGGGCGCTGCTGTGTGCCGGGGGAGCTCGCGGAGCGCATGCGTTCCGCGCCCCTGGTGTGGCTGGAGGACACGTTCGACGCGAGGGTGGAGCGCATCCTGCGCGACTACGTGGTGCTGCAGCGCCAGGACTTTGAAACGGTGCATGGGGCCGACCAGGGCTTTGCCCGCTTCGCCGATCACCTGCAACAGGGCATGGACGGCATCGCCCGGCGGCTCGGGGGCGAGCGGCATCAGCGCCTCTCGTCCCTGCTGCGAGAGGCGCTGGCGATCCAGGCGCGCGAGGGCGACGTTGCCGCGCACCGGGAGTGGATCGCCGGCCTGCTGCGCGAGTACTACGATCCGATGTACGCCTACCAACGCGAGCAGAAGGCCGGGCGCATCGTGTGTGCGGGCGACCGCGAGGCAGTGCTCGCGCATCTGCGCCGCCGCGGGCCGGGTTGAAGAGGAACGCTCGCCACATTGCAGGATGCCTGCGGCGCGTCTGGCGGCCTCCCCGGGGACCGGCCGGGCATTCGTGGCGCAGACCCGGTGTTCTCTCCACGCAAGAGCCGTGTCAGAGACTCTTGTGCGCGAGCCGTGCCGCGTTCTGCTCCCAGTGGCGTCCGTCGAAGGGCACGATGCGCACGGTGTCCGGCCTGCTGTCCAGGCAGCGCAGGTTCACGTCGACCCCGTCCGGGTTCGAGCGCGGGATGTAGAACGACTTGATGCCGCAGATCCGGCAGAAGCGGTGCTGCGCCACACCGGTGTTGAAGGTGTAGGTGACGAGCGCATCCTCGCCGGACAGCAGTCTGAAGTCGCGTCGTGGCACGATGAGGTGCAGGAAGCCGCTCATGCTGCAGATCGAGCAGTTGCAGTCCTCAACTTCCACCGTCTCCGGCACCTCCACCTCGAAGCGGACCGCGCCGCAGTGACAACCTCCCCGGTGGATCATGCGCATTCCTCGGCAGTTCGGCGCCGAAGACGCCGCGACCCCTGCAGTGTCCCCGCTTCCCCTCGCGCGATGCAAGCCCGTGCCGTTCACCCGGCCCGGCGTTTGACCCGGCGGGGGAGGCACCGCCTGCACCGACACGCGCCTCGCCTCTCATCCCGCGGCCTTACGAAACATCGCGGCGAGTCCGCCGGCAAGTCCGCGCCTGCGGCGGCCCTGATCTTCCCAGGCCGCGGTTACAATCGCCACGCTTGGTCGGGCCGGCTCCGGGAGTGGTGGGTGTCCACCAGCCGCGCCACGGTCGCACCTTCCCAGGGGGCATCATTTCCTACGCGTCGATCTTCCGCCCGGGTTTGTTCTCC
>JBEICA010000293.1:0-4562 GCA_040373665.1 Burkholderiales bacterium
ATGAACCCGCGCCCAGCGCCGGTGGCGGCCGTGGCTTCGTCAATCCGCCCAGGGTCTTTGAGGCGCAGCCGGTGCGCAGCGCGCCGCCGGCGCCTGTTGAGCCAACCGACTACGGGCAGGCGTCCACCGACATGATGGGCACGCCAATGTCGCAGGCAGGCCCCGGGCTCATTCAGCGAGTGGGCGCTGCGCTTCGCCCGGCGCCGACGCCCAGCGTGATGGATGGCTTTGTTCCTCCTGCGCCATCGGACCGAGAGCGTCAGGTTGAGATCGACAGGCGTCTATCCTACGGCGCTGGACCAATCAGTCCCAAGGTGGTGAGGTCTGCCGATGACCTGCGCAATGCGCGCCAGGCCGGCGGCGATATCGTGTTCCGCGACCAAGCATATGGCGCCACCGTCAATCGGGTGGCTGACGCCATGGACCGAGGCGGCCAGTTGTCGTCGGGGCAGGTTGTTGAGAACACCAACCGGAAGATGATCCGGGACATGGTGACCGACGACAAGGCGGCCGAGTTCCGCAGCGTTGGCGAGTGGGCCGTTGACTCTCTGTCAACCGTCGCGTCGGGTGTCGTAACGCTGGCTCAGTTGCCGGTCAACATCCTTTCTCCGGGCAGCGATCTAGCCGATTCCCTTCGGCAGACGCAGAAGGAGTTGGAGGCTGAGAATTCCGACGTCTACAAGGCGTCTCGCGATTCTCTTCGTCGTCGCGTCGAATCAGAGGAAGGGTTTCTCGGCAAGTACTTCTCTACAGTTGCCGAACTGGTCTCTAATCCGACACTGAGCGTCAACGAGGCCCTGAAGCAGATCCCGATGTTTCTTGGGGTTGTTGGCGGCGCTCGACTAGTCGGATCTGCAGCAGGCGCCGGCGTTGCGGTGGCCGGGCGAGTTGCGCCCAATGTGGCGCTGGCTGATGCCATTGGCGGAGGCGCGATCACTGCTGCCGCTCGAGGTGCGGGGTCAACCGTTGGCGGGCTTGGGGCTTCCATGGTCATGGCCGGTGGCGATGCTGCTGGCAATACCTATGAAACCCTGACAAAGAAGACGCCGCTTTCCGAGTGGCAAAAGAATCCCGACTTTCAGAAGCTCGTCTTCGAAGGCAAGTCGGAAGAGGATGCGATTGAGGAGATCGCCACTGCCAAGGCGCGCATGGCCGCGCTGATAACCGCGCCGCTGGGCATCCTTGGGTTTATGGGTGCAGAGTCGGCTGTGGTTGGCCGAGGGGTCGGGCGCTTTGCGGCAGACGCGCTTACTCCCAAGGGAGCCGCAAAGCTTGTCGCGAAGGAAAACCTTACCGAGCAACTGGAAGAGGGCGGGACGCAGGCCGGCAGCAACCTGATCACCAGCACCGTCAAGCGTGACCAAAGTCTCATGGAGGGGGTCCCTGAGGCGATGGCGACCGCGGCGGTGACTTCTACCCCGTTCGGTGTCATCGGCGCCTACAGCCAGTACAAGGCGGCGCAAGATCAATCCGTCGATCCTTTCACCGACTACGCTGCCCGCGCGAACCTGAGCACGCAGAACCCCGATGGGACGCTCATCGCTCCAGGCCAGTCGGCGCGCCGACCCTATGACATTGGCCCCTCAGCGCCCATCCGTAGCGGGGCCGATGGCGAAATCAACTTCACCCCGCAAGGCAGCATCACTGCCGAGGCGGGACTTGCCCCGATCGTCGTCCCTATGGGCGCCGGGCAGCAGACCGGAGGAGTCAATGGCGGCCTACCAGATGTACTTGGAGGACTGGCTGGCGGAAGCGGTGTTGCAGGGGGCGGTGACCCTCTCGCAGGCCTGGGCAGTCCAGGACGAGATGCTGGTCTCCCAGGCCGAGGAGGTGCCGATCTCCAAGGAACTCTGGTCGGTGATGGAGGTCTTGCACTTCCTGGAGCAGGAGCCGGTCAGCCAGGCCCGTCACTAGCGGCCGGGCGCGGGGAGCGCGCCACCGATGCCGACCTGCTCGCTCGAGCAGGGCAGGCCTCAGAGGGCGCTCCTGCGAAGATCTGGGCCGGCAGGGCTGGTGATGGGTATGCGCAGCAGCAAGACGCCCAGCAGGCCTTTCCGAGGCTACAGAGCCGGTATCCTGACCTGTCGTGGACCATGCAGCAGGACGCCGACGGGAAGTTCTACTGGTCGGGAAAGTCAACAGGGGAATCGAATGGATCAGTCGCTGGAACAGCAGGCCAAGGCCTGGCTGGAGTCCCGGAAGTCGGTAGTGCAGGGCAGGGAGTTGATGCAGGCGCAGGGGTGGTGGGTTTCGGACCGAGCCGGATCGGTCAACCCGGACAGCCTGGAGGAGCCTCTACGGTCGGAAGTGCTTCGCCTGATGGGCCTGCCTTCACACTGAACCTGGCCCCGCCTGCCCCGCGTCAGGCGGTCCTCAAAGCTATCACAGGTGTTAAGAACGCCCAGGGCGTTGACATCGCATTCGAGGCGCAAACCCTCACAGACCAGCAGAAGGTCGCCAGCGCGATGGCGCGCCTGGTGGGCAAGACGGTCACCTTCTACACCCACAAGTCCGGGCCGGCCGAGCGCGTGCCCAACGGGTTCGTCCTCGACGGCAACGATCGGGACATCTTCCTCGACAAGAACTCCAACGACGGCGCCCTGTTCGTGATGATGCACGAGGGCGTTCACGCGCTCCCGCAGCCCATCCGCGAAAAGTTGGTCGAGACGCTCAAGGGTCTGACCAAGACCGACATGCGTGCGGACTTCGCCACGAGGTTCAGCTACGACATCAACAACGAGTACCAGATCGACAACGAGATTGCCGCGTTCATGACGCAGGCGGTGTCCAAGCGGAAGGACTTCTGGCAAGAACTGCGCACGAAGATGGGCGACGGCGACTTTGTTGAGGTGGCCAAGGTCATCATCAGCAAGCTCGACACGTTCATCCGCGGGGCCAACCAGGCCTACGGCGAGGACTTCCTGAAGCGGTACGCCACCGACGCGGTGGCCGTGCGCGATGCGGTCTCGACGGCCTATGCCGATGCGATGAAGGCGCAGGGGCAGCAGATGCCTGCGGGGGCGGCTGGCACTGGCGTATCCCCCAGCAACCGCGCCGCCGACGTCAACCCGCTGGGCATGTACAGCGAACTGGCGCGCAAGATCGACGCCGGGCCTGGCCAGGCGATGCCGGACCAGTGGCGCGGCTACATCCGCGGCCTGACCACCAAGGGCGTGAAGCCCGACGAGATCGAGTGGTCTGGCGTCGAGGACTTCATCTCGCTCAAGGGCGGGAAGATCAGCAAGCAGGAGGTGGCCGACTACCTCAAGCAGGGCGGGGTGAAGGTCGAGGAGACGGTGCTGGGTGAAACGGGTGAAGACGACACCAAGTACAGCGATTACACCCTCCCCGGCGGCGAGAACTACCGCGAGGTGCTGCTGACGCTGCCAATCAAGACCGAGATGGTCGACGCACCCAACGACCGCGGGCCGTATGAGGTGCGCCAGGCGGTCTACGGAGACAGGCGCTGGTACGTCGTTGACGGCCGTGGCAACTGGAGCCGGGAGGGGTACGACACCGAGAAGCAAGCCAAGGCCGTGGTTCCAGCGCCGCCGGCAAAGGTGGCGAGGCCCGTGGTGTCCTTCAAATCCGCCCACTGGGACCAGCCCAACGTCCTGGCCCACATCCGCATGAACGACCGCACCGATGCCGATGGCAAGAAGGTGCTGTTCGTTGAGGAGATCCAGTCTGACTGGGGGCAGGAGGGGAAGAAAAAAGGTTTTAAGGGCAAGACGCAAGAAGACGCGAAACGGTTCTTTGGCATCCGAGATGAGGATTGGGCAAAGACAAGCGAAGAAAACCGCGAGAGTTACCGCCTTGAGATGCTTGACTACAAAGGTCGGGACGGAGTTTCGTCCGCCCCCTTCGTTACCAAGACCGAAGGCTGGCTAAACCTCGCGCTCAAGCGCGTGATGACGATGGCCGCCGAGGGTGGCTACGATCGGGTGGCGTTCGTCAACGGCGAGCAGTCTGCGGATCGGTATGACCTGAGCAAGAAGATCAGCAGAGTTGTCGCCGACGAATACACGATTGCCGGTGATCGTCAATGGAAGCTGACCGCCTACGGGCTTTCGGGCGACAAGGTTCTGTCGCCAACCAGCTACCTGACCGACGATGAGTTGGCTGACAACATCGGCAAAGAACTGGCGAAAAAGATTATTGAGGACGGCGGCGGAGAGTACCGGGGCCTCGACCTCAAAGTCGGCGGCGAAGGCATGCGTGCCTTCTACGACACCATCGTCCCGACGGCGCTGAAGAAACTGCTGCCGAAGGTGGGTGGTGGGCAGGTGGGGGCGGTTTCCATAGAGTCCACCAAGGGCGACGCAGGAACCCAGAAGTGGTTTGGCCGCATCGCCCCCGGGGCGGCTCGCGTCATCCAGCGTGCGCCTGGCGTGTTCCAGGTGGTGGCCAAGAACGAGAAGGGCGTCGAGCAGGTGCGCGGCGGCAACTTCGACACGCAGGCGGCTGCCGAGCAGTACATCGCCGACAATACGGCGGGCCTGACGCAAGGCCAACCCGGCTTCGACATCACCCCCGCCATGCGCGAGAAGGTGGCCACCAGC
>JBEICA010000414.1:0-2259 GCA_040373665.1 Burkholderiales bacterium
GGGCGACCCGTCATCCCAGGCTCCGCCCCAACGTCGACATCCAGGCGGGAAGGCCGTCGCGATCGGTCAGGTCGCTCTGCAAGGGCGTGATCGACACCCGACCCGAGGCCGTCGCGTGGAAATCGGTACCCTCGCCCGCGTCGCGCGCGTCGCCCGCGGGCCCGATCCAGTACATCGTCTCGCCACGCGGGTTCTGCTGGCGGATGACCGGCTCGCTGGCATGGCGGCGCCCGAGCCGGGTCAGCGTCCGCGGCAGGGTCGCCGCGTCGGCGCGGTTCGGGATGTTGACGTTGAGCAACCAAGGGCCCGGTCGCGCGGCGCGCAGCACGCTGTCGACGATGGCGCGGGCCGCTGCCGCAGCCGCCTCCAGGTGGCCCCAGCCCTTGTCGACCTGCGAGAACGCGATGGCCGGCACGCCGAAGAGATAGCCTTCCATCGCCGCGGCCACGGTGCCCGAGTAGATGGTGTCGTCTCCCATGTTCGCCCCGTTGTTGATGCCCGACAGCACCAGATCGGGCCGCTGCGGCAGCAGCCCGGTCAAGGCGATGTGGACGCAGTCGGAAGGCGTGCCGGTGACGACCCGGAAACGCGGCAGGTCGGGCGCCGGCGCGGCCTCGAACACCGACAGCGGCCGGTGCAGCGTCAGAGAATTCGAGGTGCCGCTGGCGTTCTGCTCCGGGGCGATGATGTCGATCTCGCCCAGGTCCCGGCAGGCGCGGGCCAGTGCGGCAATGCCGGGGGCCAGGTAGCCGTCGTCGTTCGCAATCAGGATACGCATCAATCCATTGTAGGCAGGCCACGCCCGGCAAGCGCCAACCTTGAGCGCGCGCGTGCCGGCGGGCGTCGATTCGTCGACGATGGCATCCAGGCGCCTTCGGTCAGGCGCCCAGGAGTGCGGATGGCGGCCAGGGTCCTGGTTCTCGACGACAGCCGGGCGGCCCGGCAGTTTCTCTGCCGTGTGCTGCGGCAGGGTCTTCAGGGCGACACGGAGATCGCCGAGGCCGAAGGCGTGGGCATGGCCCGCCGCCTGCTGGGCCTGGACGCAGGCGCCGACGGACGCACGGCGGGCGAGGCCGCAGGCTTTGCCCTGGTCGTGCTGGAGCCGGCCACGGCCGACGGCGAAGGGGCGCGCCTGCTGGCGGACCTGGCGTCGATCGCGGTGCGCAAGATCGTGGCCACGGTCCACGGCGACGACGAGCACCTGCGCGCGGCCTTGAGGCTGGGCATCGACGGCTACCTGCTCAAGCAGGACCCGCAGGACGTCTGGATCGACGCCCTGCGCCGGCTGGACAACGGCCAGCCCGCGCTGTCGCCTGCCGTGGTGCGCCGCCTGATGCAGTTCTTCGCCGCGCTCGGCCCCGGCACGGCGGGGGCCAACGGGGACTCCATGGCGCCGAGCCTCATCCCCGCGCCGGCCCACCTGGGGCACCTGACCGCGCGCGAGAGCCAGGTGCTCACCTACCTGAGCAAGGGCTTCACCATCCGGGAGATCTCCGAACTGCTCGGGATCCGCTGGTTCACGGTGAACGACCACATCAAGGCGATCTACCGCAAGCTCGATGTCTCAAGCCGGGCCGAGGCGGCCGTGCTGGCGGCCAAGCAGGGCCTGGTCTGACGGCCCCGCCCGGCGCGGCACCGAACCCAGGCCGGAAACGACGACGGCCCTCCAAGGGGCCGGCGAGCGCGGTCATCTGGGGTGGCTGATGGGACTCGAACCCAGTAGATAGGGGTATGAGGGGGTCTCAGGGGGAACGTAAGTTGTTGTTTTGAAATGTTTTCTGTTTTTCTGGTTCCCCTGCGTTCCCCGGATTTGGCCCACGATTTGGCCCACGGAACACACCTCAGACACTTCACACGTGCTTCTTGTAGTAAGCCCACTGCCCCGCCGCCAGCACCCCGACCACCAACGCACCGACACCGCCACAGAGCACCCACGCCACCGGCGCCGGCCAGACCAACAGCGCGGCACCGCCCAGCGCGAGCACCACCACCTGACCGTACTTCGCTCGGTGGTACAGGCTCGCCGACTCCCGCGCCGCCCGGGCGCGGCGGATCGCACGCTGGCTCAGACCTTCCGCCGCGCCCACGGCATACAGCAGGACGAGCAAGGGGAGGAAGCGCACCAGGATCCCCGCCCGCAGCCCGAGCAACTGAGTGCCGAGCATCGCCGCCTCGACCGCCTCGTGCCGCGCGACCCAGGCGCTGCGGACGATCGTGTCGGGGACAGGCAGCGGGGCTCCCTGTGCGAAGCGCTGACCC
>JBEICA010000182.1:0-6938 GCA_040373665.1 Burkholderiales bacterium
GGTGGCCTTCGACATGGTCGCTGCGGTGTCGGACGAGGCCTTCCGCACCCTGTCGGCGGACAGCCATTTCCTGGGCAACGACCGCGTGCAGGTGACGCCGGCCTTCAACTTCAACCCGGACGAGCGCATCGACACCGGCTTCCTGACGCGCAAGATCCGGGCGCGCGTGGGCGCCGACCACATGGCACTGGTCGACGCCACCGGCATCGCGCTGGCCCTGTGCGGCGACGCCATCGCGACCAATTTCCTCATGGTGGGCGTGGCCCTGCAGCGCGGCTGGCTGCCGCTCACCCTGGAGGCGGTGCGCAAGGCGGTGGAGCTCAACGGCGTGCAGGTGGCCTTCAATCTCGATGCGATCCGCCTCGGACGGCTGCTCGCCCACGACCCTGCGGTGGTGGCGCGACTGCTGGCCGACAACGGCTTCGTGCCGCAGACCCCGCCGCCGATGTCGCTGGACGAACTGCTGGCCGATCGCGAGCGTCGCCTCACCGACTACCAGAACGCCGCCTACGCGCGCCGCTTCCGCACCCTGATCGACCGGGTGCGTGCGGCCGAGGATCGCGTGGCGCCCGGGCAGACGGCGCTCACCGACGTCGCCGCCCGCGCCCTGCACCGCCTCATGGCCTACAAGGACGAATACGAGGTGGCGCGGCTGCACGCCGATCCGGCATTCCACGCCGCCATCGCCGCGCAGTTCGAGGGCACCCCGAAGCTGAAGTACCACCTCGCTCCGCCGCTGTTCGCGCGGCGCGACCCGCGCACCGGCCATCTGGTCAAGAGCACCTACGGGTCGTGGATGCTGCCGGCCTTCCGGCTGCTGTCGCGCTTCAGGTTCCTGCGCGGCAGTGCCCTCGACCCGTTCGGCCGGACCGAGGAGCGACGCACCGAGCGTGCCCTGATCGGCGAGTACGAGCGCCTGCTGGAGGGCATCGTGTCGCGGCTCGCCCCGCACAACCACGCGGCGGCGGTGGATCTGGCCGGGGCCTCGCTGACCATCCGCGGCTACGGTCACATCAAGGAAAGACAACTCGCGAAGGCGCGCGAAGAACAGCAGCGTCTGCAGGCGGCCTTCGACGCGGCTGCCACGGCACCGGTGCCGCAGCGCGTCTCCGCCTGAGCAGGATCGGAGCGACGAGGCCTCCCTGGGGTCACCGTCGCCCGATCTTCCGCGGCCCCCCGCCCTCCGGGCCCGGCCCGCTCCCCGTGGGCCTTCAGCCCCGGCCGGTCCAGACCTCGCGGCCGCGCGCCAGCAGGGTGTCGTGCCAGCGGCCGAGCAGCAACTGCGCGGCGATGGCGCCGAGCATGGCGAGGAACATGTCCCACTGGGTGTCCCAGACGTCGCCCTGGGTGCCGAGAAAGGCCTCCGCGGCCTCATCCGAGGCCAGCGCGACCCACCACTCGATGAATTCATAAAAGGCGCTGATGGCCATGCACACGCAGGTCACCAGAAAAAACAGCCAGGTGCGCCCGTTGACCACCGACAGCCGCAGCAGGATCTCGCGCGCGATCATGGCGGGCACGAACCCCTGGGCGACATGGCCGACGCGATCGTAGTAGTTGCGCGCCAGACCGTACTCGTCGCGCAGCCAGTTGAAGGCCGGCACCTCGGCGTAGGTGTAGTGTCCGCCCACGCACAGGATGGCGGCGTGAATCCAGATCAGCACCAGCACCAGGTCCGTCGGGCGGCGCCGCGGATGCAGCGACACCAGGATGCCGACGCCGACGATGGCGGGCAGCACCTCCAGCAGCCAGGTGAGCCGGTCCTTCGGTGCGATGCCGGACCACAACAGCACGCCGAGGAAGGACAGCAGCAGGAACATGTCCAGCCGACGGTCGGATCGCATCTGTCAGTTCTCCCCGCGCATGTGATCGTTCGACATCACTCCCCGCCCTGCCCCGCCAGCCGTGCCAGCGGATCCTGGCGGTAGAAGGCGCGCAACTGCGCATACACCGCCGGATAGTTGCGCATCACCAGCGCCGGCGTCTCGAAGAACACCTCGCTCAGCACGGCGAAGAACTCCCCCGGCGACTCGGCCGCGTAGGGGTCGATGCCGGTGTGGCGCCGCCGCGCCACCAGCCGGCAGAAATCCTCGTAGGCCGCCGAAAACGCCTCGCTCCACACACGCCGGTCCATGTCCCGGTGCAGCGGCGGGAAGCCGTTGGCGTCGCCATTGCGCATGTCCAGCTTGTGGGCGAACTCGTGGATGACGACGTTGACGCCGTCGGCGTCACCGGCGCGCGCGACATCGGCCCAGGACAGCACCACCGGACCGCGCAGCCAGGCCTCGCCGGCATGCGGCACCTTGCCGTGGTGCACGATGCCGGCCTCGTCGGTCCAGCTGCGCTCGGGCAGGAACTCGTCCGGATAGACCACCACCTCGACCCAGCCGTCATAGTAGTCCAGCCCGAGTTCGAGCACGAGCATGCAGGCCTGGATGGCGATGGACAGGCGCATCCCCGGCGTCAGCGCGAGACCGCCGGCCGCAGACACGGCCTTGGTCGCCAGGAACAGGGTCGCGAGTTCGCGCAGCCGGGTCTGCTGCCCGCCATCCAGGCCGGCGGTAAAGGACAGACCGGCCAGGGTCCGCGTCCACAGCGCGTCGTCGATGGCGTGATCGCGCAACAGGCGATCGCGGCGCCAGCGGCGCCAGCGCGCCAGCATCAGCCTTCCTCCACGCCCGGCGCGGGCGCGGGCGGAAGGCCCGCCGGCGGTGCCGACCCGGTCTCCAGATCCACCTGCTCGATCTGGCGGAAGCGGCGCACGATCTTGTCGGTCGATGTCTGGACCTGATCGGCGTCCTCGTGCGCCTGGCGGATGTGGGTGGCGAGGCGGCGCATGCGCTCGTCGAAGCGCGCGAAGTCCTTGCCCAGGCGCGCCAGTTCGTCCTTGATGACGTGCACCTGGCGTCGCGTCTCGACATCCTTGAGCACCGCTCGCGCGGTGTTCAGCACCGCCATCAGGGTGGTCGGCGAGACGATCCACACCCGCTGTTTCATGGCGTGCTCCACCACCTCGGCATGGTGGGCATGGATCTCGGCGAACACCGCCTCGGCCGGGACGAACATGACCGCGCTGTCGCTGGTGACCCCGGGAAGGATGTAGCGTGCGGCGATGTCGTCGACGTGGCGCCGCACGTCGGCGCGGAACAGGCGGCGCGCCTCGCGCTGTTCCGCCTCGCCGAGCGTGAGGTCGATCATGCGGCGGTAGTTCTCGAGAGGAAACTTGGCGTCGACCGCGACCATGCCGGTGGGCTCGGGGAGACGCAGGACGCAGTCGGCGCGGTGACCGTTGGGCAGGGTGTGCTGGAAGGCGTGGGCCGAAGGCGGCAGGAGGTTGCGCACGAGGTTCTCGAGCTGCACCTCGCCGAAGGCGCCACGGGAGCGCTTGTCCCCCAGCAGTTCCTGCAGCCCGACGACGTTGGTGGTCAGACCGTCGATCTTGCGCTGGGCCTCGTCGATGGTGGCGAGCCGCGCCATCACGCCGGCGAAGGCATCGTTGGTACGGCGGAACCCTTCCTGCAGCCGTTCGTCCACCCGGCCCTGGATCTGCTCGAGCCGGGCATCGGCGGTGCGCGTGAGTGACTCGACCGTGGCGGTGAGCTGTTGCGAGAGCGCGCCGAGGCTGTCCTGCAGGGCGCGGGATTGCGCCTGGGCCTGCTCCGCGAGGGCAGTCAGTGCGCCTTCGAGCATGCGGGCGCGCAGGTCACCAAACGCCTGGAACAAGGCCTGGCGCTGCTCGCCCAGGGCGGCGACCTGACCCTCGCGCGCGGCCGCGAGCTCGCTTCGCGTCACCGCCTGCACCTGGGCGAGGGATTCGCGCAACCGGGCGAGCTGTTCCTCGAGCGCCGAGCGCAGCACCGCCTGGTCCTGCCGCCCGGCGCCGGACAGGCGTTCTCCCAGCCGGTCCAGGCCGTCGTGAAGATCCCGCAGCATGGCGAGGTGGCCAGCCTCGAAGCGCTGCGCCAGTTCGGCGAGACGGGCCTCATGATTCCGGCCGCGACGCACCTGGGCTGCGACCAGCAGCACGAGGACCGGCAGCACCGCGGCGAGCGCCGCAGCGACCATGTAGACCACCGGTGTCACCGGGTGTGCCACCCTGTGGAAGGAGGCCGGCGCGCAGGCCCGGCCGCTTCGGTGAGCCGCCCGAGCCCCCAGGCCGTGCGCCCGCTTGCGCCCGCGACCACCGGCCCGACGCGACGGAGGGAGAGCCCCCCGGGTGTCACGCAGCCACGTCGGCCGCGGCGCGCGCGGCCCGCTTGCGCTCGTGCTCCTTGAGATGGCGCTTGCGGACGCGGATGGACTTGGGCGTGATCTCGACGATCTCGTCGTCGCCGATGAACTCGATGGCCGACTCCAGGCTGAGCTGGATGGGCGGCGTGAGGTTGATCGCCTCGTCCTTGCCGGAGGCACGGACGTTGGTGAGCTGCTTGGTGCGCACCGGGTTGACCACGAGATCGTTCTCGCGCGAGTGGATGCCGATGACCATGCCCTCGTAGAGCGGTTCACCGGGGGAGACGAACATGCGGCCGCGCTCCTGCAGCTTCCACAGCGCGTAGGCCACGGCGTCGCCATCGTCCTGCGAGATGAGCACGCCGTTGCGGCGCTCGGCGATCTCGCCCTTCATGGGGGCGTATTCGTCGAACACATGGCTCATGATGCCGGTGCCGCGCGTCATGGTCAGGAACTCGCCCTGGAATCCGATGAGCCCGCGCGCCGGAATGCGGTACTCCAGGCGCACCCGTCCCTTGCCGTCGGGCTGCATGTCGATCATCTCGCCGCGGCGCCGGCCGAGCTCCTCCATGACCCCCCCCTGATGGACCTCCTCGACGTCCACCGTGAGCATCTCGAAGGGCTCGCAGCGCACGCCGTCGATGTCGCGGGTGACCACGCGCGGCCGACCGACCGAGACCTCGTAGCCTTCGCGGCGCATGTTCTCCAGCAGGATGGTGAGGTGGAGTTCGCCGCGTCCCGACACCACGAAGGTGTCCGAGTCGGCGGTGAACTCGACGCGCAGCGCGACGTTGCGCTGCAGCTCGCGCTCCAGACGCTCGCGGATCTGGCGCGACGTGACGTACTTGCCTTCGCGGCCGGCCATGGGCGAGGTGTTGACCATGAAGTTCATGGTCAGGGTGGGCTCGTCCACCGTGAGCAGCGGCAGTGCGTCCGGCTGGCCGGGTTCGCACAGGGTGACGCCGATGCCGACGTCCTCGATGCCGTTGACCAGCACGATGTCCCCGGCCTCGGCCTGGTCCACCACAGTGCGCTCCAGGCCCTTGAACAGCAGCACCTGGTTGACCTTGGTCGGGCGCGGCTCGGCCTCCGGCCCGTTCATCAGCAGCACCTGCTGGCCGGAGCGGATGCGGCCGCGCTGGATGCGGCCGATGCCGATGCGGCCGACGAAGCTGGAGTAGTCGAGCGAGCAGATCTGCAGCTGCAGCGGCCCCTCGGGGTCGGCGTCGCGCACCGGCACGTACTCGAGGATGGCGTCGAACAGCGGCCGCATGTCCGCCCCAGGCGTGGCGGCGTCGCGACTCGCCCATCCGTGCAGGGCCGAGGCGTACACGACCGGGAAGTCGAGCTGCTCCTCGGTGGCGCCGAGCTTGTCGAACAGGTCGAAGGTCTGGTTCACCACCCACTGGGCGCGCGCGCCGGGCCGGTCGACCTTATTGACCACGACGATGGGCTTGAGGCCCTGGGCGAGCGCCTTGCGCGTGACGAAGCGCGTCTGCGGCATGGGGCCTTCCACCGCGTCGACCAGCAGCAGCACGCTGTCCACCATCGACAGTGCGCGCTCCACCTCGCCGCCAAAGTCCGCGTGGCCGGGGGTATCGACGATGTTGATGTGCGTGCCCTTCCAGCTCACGGCGCAGTTTTTGGCCAGGATAGTGATGCCACGCTCTTTTTCGATCGCATTGCTGTCCATCACCGTGTCGACCACTTTCTCATGGTCTGCAAAGGTGCCAGACTGGCGCAACAACTGGTCCACCATGGTGGTTTTGCCGTGGTCAACGTGGGCAATGATCGCGATATTGCGGATTTGTTTCGTCATAGTTTTTCCAATGTGCCGCTGTGCGCCATCGACGCGGAATGCGGCGTGCCTTCCAAAATCTGTTGAATTTCCAGTGGACTCAGGAGCCGATCGGGCACCAGCTCACCGCCCACGACATGCCCTACCCCCAGCAATGCCGGGGGGTTCTCGCCAAACACCGCCACGGCGCTGGCATCGGGCCAGTTGCCACGGCGGCGTACGCCCGACAGGAATCGGGCTGCATTGTCACCGTCCAGCGTGACACGCATGTGTTGTGCCAGCAGCGACTCGGGCGCCTGCAGGCTGGCCAGGCGTTCGGCTTCGGACATGGCCTCCAATTGCGCCAGCGTGACGCAGCGCTCCACCCCCAGGCCACCCGTGTCAATACGCCGCAACAGGGTAAGGTGGGCGCCGCATCCCAGGGCCGCGCCAATGTCTTCACCCAGCGTGCGTATGTACGTGCCCTTGCTGCAGGTGACTATTATTTTAATAGCAAAAAGACCAGTAGCATCGTGCGTAAGCACGAGTTTTAGGTCATGAATGAGCACTTGGCGCGGCTCGCGCTCCACGATGACGCCAGCCCGCGCATATTCGTACAGCGCCTTGCCGTCCTTCTTGAGCGCGCTGTGCATCGGAGGCACCTGACGGATGGGACCGGTGAACTGCTGCTGCACGGCCAACAGCCTCTGCGGGGTGAGCTGGGCCGGGTCCACTTCGCAGCGCTGGAGCACGTCGCCCTCGGCATCGCCCGTGGTGGTGGTGGTGCCCAGCGGCGCAACGGCCTCGTAGGTCTTGGCTGCATCAAGCTGCAGCTGGCTGAACTTGGTGGCCGCACCAAAACACAAGGGCAGCACGCCGCTGGCCAGCGGATCCAGCGTGCCCGTGTGCCCGGCCTTTTCGGCGCGCAGCA
>JBEICA010000376.1:0-2785 GCA_040373665.1 Burkholderiales bacterium
CATCAGCGCCAGTTCCACCTGGTCCTGGATGTCCTCGATGTGGAAGGTGCCCCCTTGCGGCTGGCGCCGGACCAGGGCCCCGACCACGGCCTCGGTGAGCCGGGCCACGAGTTCACGCACGCGCGCCGAGGCCGCGCCCTGCCCCCCGTTGACGGCGATGAATGCCTTGGTCATCGCGACGCTGATCTTGCCGGGCTCGAAACCCACCACCGCCCCGTTCCGGCGGATGACCTTGTAGTCGACGTAGCGCGTCTCGCGCTGGACCGGTGCGTCCATCTCGGGGAAGGCCTTGTCCTTGATCACGGGGGAGGCGGATTCGGTGGCTGGCTGCATGGGTGCTCCTGTCGTTGGAGGGTGTGCTGTCGGGGCGGAGACGCGCCCGGAAGGCGGGTCGAATCCGGGCGACCCAACATGTAGTGTCTAGCCGAAGCTTCCCCACCAGGGATCGGACGACAACACAATATGTTGTGTCTCGCAAAGCTCCGGAAACAAATTCTAGTGGATTACGGGCCCGTGCTGTCAAGGAAACGACGGCCCCGGCGGAGCGCCCGTCATGACAACAGGATGGTGCGCCCGCCATCCGCACAGGCGAACCGGTGCCGGTGCAAGACGATGGCGGAAAGCTCAGAGGGGTCGGGCGAACTGCGCGGCCTGGCGCACGGTCTCGAAGTGGATGTCGACCGTGTCCTCGATCTCGCGGGCATAACCGCCGGCCATGGTGACGGCGACGGGCAGCCCGGCGTCGCGGCAGGCTTCCAGGACGAACCGGTCGCGCGCGGCAAGACCGGCCTTGCTCAGGCTCAGGCGACCGAGCCGATCGCCCTCGAAGGGATCGGCACCGGCGAGGTAGATGGCGAGGTCGGGCTGGGCCGCCGACAATGCGCGGAACAGTCCATCCTCCAGGTGCGCGAGATACTCCTCGTCGCCGGCATGGTCCGGCAATTCGATGTCCAGATCGCCGCTTTCCTTGCGGAATGGGTAGTTGTTGGCGCCATGCATCGAGAATGTGTAGACGGTCGGGTCATGGCGCAGGATGGCGGCCGTGCCATCCCCCTGATGCACGTCGCAGTCGATCACCAGGATGCGCTTTGCCCTGCCCTCAGCCTGCATGCACAGGGCCGCGACGGCACTGTCGTTGAACACGCAGTATCCCTCGCCATGGTCGCGGAAGGCGTGGTGGGTGCCCCCAGCGAGATTGACCGAGACGCCATCGACCAGCGCCGCCCGGCACGCCTCGATCGTGGCACCGCAGGAGCGGCGCGAACGCTCGACCATGGCCGGCGTCCACGGAAAGCCGATGCGCCGCTGCTGCGCTGCAGACAGGGTCCCGGACCGGACCTGACGCAGGTATTCGCGGTCGTGCGCGCGCAGGATCTCGTCATCGGTGGCAGCGTGCGGTTCGACCAGCGCATCGGGCCCGCCCAGGCCTGCTGCCGCCACCCGCTCGCGAAGCATGCGGTACTTGGCCATGGGGAAGCGATGCCCCTCGGGCAGCGGCAGGACGTAATGATCCGTGTAGAAGATTTTCATCCCGCCTCCTGACCGCGTCGCGGGGCGCCGGTTCCGGGCGGGTCGAAAAGGATCAGGCGCGGCGGTCGGCCGGCGCCGGCAGGCCGGTCCGACGCGCGAATCTCTGCCAGTCGAAGAACGGACCGGGATCGGTCTTGCGGCCGGGCGCGATGTCGGAGTGGCCGGCCGCCGCCGTGAGCGGATAGACCCGCCGCAGCCCCAGGGTCAGGGCCTCGAGACGGTCATACTGCGCGTCGGTGAACGGCTCGTCGTCCGTGCCCTCGAGCTCGATGCCAACGGAGAAGTCGTTGCAGCGCTCGCGCCCCGCCCAGAGGGACCGGCCGGCATGCCAGGCGCGGTCGTGGCAGGAGACGAACTGCAGCACGGCGCCGCCCCGCAGCACCAGCAGGTGCGACGACACGCGCAGGCCGCGCAGGCGGTCGAACCAGGGATGCGCGTCGCAGTCCAGCAGGTTGAGGAACAGGTCCGCCACCTCGCGACCGCCGAACACGCCGGGCGGGAGGCTGATGTTGTGCACCACCAGCAGGGTGGGACGCTCGCCCGGCGGCCGCGCATCGCAGTTCGGCGAAGGCCGCTGGATGGCGGCGGGGATCCAGCCCTGTGCGTCAGGTTGCCAGCGCATGGAAAGATCCGGCGGGCGCGTCAGCCCTGGGCTATTCGATGCCCAGCCGCTCCATGCGGTAGCGGATCGAGCGGAAGGTGATGCCGAGCAGCTTGGCTGCAGCAGTGCGGTTGAAGCGGGTCTTGTCCAGCGCCTCCATGATGGCCTCCCGCTCCACCCGGTCGAGGTAGTCCTGCAGCGGCCACTTGCCGGTGGTCCCCGCGGGCGCGGACTCCCGGATGACCGCCTCGGGCGGCGTGATCTGAAGGTCATCCTCGGTGATGCGACCATTGCTGCACAGGGCAAGCGCGCGCTCGAGGATGTTCTCGAGTTCGCGCACGTTGCCCGGGAAATCGTACTGCTGCAGGGCACGCATGGCGCCCGGCTCGATGACCGGACGCGGGCCCTGCAGGTTGCGCGTCAGACGGTCCAGCACGAGTTCGGCAAACATCGGGACGTCCTCACGCCGGTCGCGCAAGGCCGGCATGCGAAGTTCGATGACATTGAGCCGGTAATACAGATCGTGGCGGAACTTGCCGGCCTCCACGCACTCGCTGAGGCTCTGGTGCGTGGCACTGATGATGCGCACGTCCACCGCCTCCTCCTGGGTGTAGCCGACCTTGCGCACCTTCTTTTCCTGGATGGCGCGCAGCA
>JBEICA010000428.1:0-1946 GCA_040373665.1 Burkholderiales bacterium
CCCTCGGCGACCAGCCTGCATCGTCCACGCGCTGACCCGGGCAGTCTCCGGCCGCGGCGCACGGACGTCGGGACTGGGAGTGCCTTTTGTCCCCTGCCCCACAGCATGTTTGCCCCCCGTAAGCGGTCAGCACACCCCAGGCAGCTTCCAATCAGGAGCTGCGTGGTCTTGCGTGAAGGATGTTGTCATCACCCATCACCAACGGATCGACCTGTATTGAACGGACGTATTCAGGCCGCGGTGCCGGGACCGGGCCGGGGCCGTTCGTGCTCAGGTTGTACACGGTGTAGACGTGCCAGCGATCATGGCGCGACAGGTTATGCCCCGAGGCATGCAGGATGTTGCAGTGGAAAAACACAACAGTGCCCGGTTTGCCAAGTATGGGCACCGGTTCGGGACTCTCCGCCATGATGCGCAGCAGGTCGCTTTTGGGTACCACCCAGAGGCGATAGGACGTGGTGCGGTCATCCATCTCCGACTCGATGTACCCGACTTTCTGGCTTCCCGGGATGAAGTAAAGACAGCCGTTGAGCTCGGTCGCCTCGTCCAGCATTACCAGAGCCGTCACCATGTCGGGCTCTGCGATGCCGTCACGCTTCCACGCCCCGTAATCCTGATGCCACTGCCAGACGCTGCCGTCGATGGCCGATTTCAGGTTGCACTTCGTATGATGGATGTACAAGGCATCGTCTCCGAGGAGCGCCCGCGCGCTGCCGAGGAGCCTTGGAGAAAGTGTCATGGCCCGAAACAGGTCCGACGCCGTCGGACTGACGGCATCGTGCACCCGATAGATGGTCTTGGCTGTTCCGCCCGTGCGCTCCCGCACGAGATGATCCGTGTCGATCCGCGGATGCGCTGCAGTTCCTCTTTCATGGCCGCCGCTTCGGCCGCCGAGAAAAGGTCGGGCACCACCACGAAGCCATTCGTTCGGTACGAGGTCACCTGCTGTTCGGTCAACATCCTCACCCCCCGGGCCAACTGGAATTTTTATGGTATGCCAGTTCAATTCCACGTGGCAACACGTCCCTGTGGCGATTCAGAGCGCCAGGGTTCCCTTCGCGAATTCAACCGCTTCGCTGATCAGCGCCTCACAGGCATCCAACGCTTGTGTCTCGGATCCCGCCGCAATTGCGCGCGCCAGAACTGCATGCACCTTCGCCGTCGGCTGCCCCGAACGCCCGTTACGATGATGGAAGAACCAGAAACGCCGACTCGAGGGATGCAGTGCCAGCAAGGCGTCCCCCGCGATCGGGTTGCGCGCAAGCGTCACCATGCGCGCATTCAGTTCCGCGTCGCACCGCAAAAAAACACGAAGTTCCTGCACTGACGCGCCGATGGCTTCGAAGTGCTCCGCCAGCAGAACAAGCGCCTCGCGCTCCTCATCGGTCGCGCGTCTGGACGCCAGTCTGGCCACCAGACGCTCCAATTCACGCCGTGTCTCCAGGATCTGCAACTGCTGATTGACGTCCACCGCTGTGATGACCACCCCACGGCGGGCGAAGATCTGCACCAGGTAGTGACGCGCAAGCCGCTGCAACGCCTCCCTCACCGGAGTGGTACCGATGCCGATCTGCGTGCTGAGCACTGCCTCCGAAACCGCGCTGCCCGGCGACAACTCGAGGGTCACAATCATTTCCTCGAGACGACGATAGGCCTGTTCCGTCAGCGTCGGCTCTTGGTGGGTAACGAACAGGGAGGTCATGAAGGTACGCGGGAAACACAGCACCAGATCGTACGAGTGTACTCCCGCGTCTGCGTACTACGAGCGTCCTGGCCCTAGCGTATCCCATCGGGTTCCTCCAAAAGATGCCTGGACACCATTGTGTGCAGTGAAGACACGCCGTGGAGATGGGCCCGATGTAAGCGTCCGGCGAAGTCATCTTGAACCCGCCGAGGCCGAAGGCAACGATGGTGTCCACCAACCAAGGAGGTGGACACCATGGAGC
>JBEICA010000111.1:0-10466 GCA_040373665.1 Burkholderiales bacterium
CCTCGAACTGCGCAAGTCGGCACCGGATGCCCTGGCCGGCTTCAGCGCCATGGCGCGCGGGGCCATGGCGCCAGGCGCGCTGAGCGAGCTGCACAAGGAACTCATGGCGCTGGCCATCGGCGTGGCGGGCCACTGCGATGGCTGTATCGGTTTTCACGTCAAGGCGCTGGTTCGTCTGCGGGCGAGCCGCGAGCAGGTGATGGAAGCGCTGGCGGTGGCGGTGTACATGGGTGGTGGACCCTCGCTCATGTATGCGGCAGAGGCGGTCCACGCGTTCGACGAATTCTCGGCCCGCGCGGGCGGACCGGCCTGATGCGGCGGCCCAACGTGGGCCGGTGACGCGGGTCGGGAGGTCGCGGCGGCTCTATCAACAGGCACGGAGGCATGAAGATGAGCAACAGACTGTGGTCCGGTGTGCGGCCGGTGGCAATGGTCGCGGGGGTGGCGGCACTGGTGGCTGGCTGTGCCACGGCCCAGGTGGGCCGTGATTTCGATTACGGGGAGTTCGCCTCGCGGGCGAAGCAGGGAGAGAGCACACGGGCCGACGTCGAGCAGTGGCTCGGTGCGCCCGCAGGGCGAGGGCTGGTGCTGGAGGCTGACGGTTCGCGCAACGACCAGTGGACCTACTACCACGGCTCGGCCAAGCTGCCGTCGGGCTCCGACACGCGCTTCAAGCTGCTGCAGGTCAAGTTCAATGCCGCCGGCAAGCTGCTGAGCTACACCTGGTCCGGCGAGGCGGGGGCGCCAGCAGCCGAACAGAAGTGACGCTGACGCAGTAACCCTCTGATGCCGAGGGATTTTTTTCTTCCCTCGGCGCGACTCTTGCGTTCAATGGCTCCCGTCAACCCTTGGGGGCCATGTCCATGAAATACCGAATTCTCATCGCCGCCCTGGCTGCATCGCTGGTGCTGCCCGCCGTCTCCTCGGCTGCTGATCCGGTGCCGCCCGGTGCGCCGCCACCCACTTACGGCGTGGCCTCGGCCGCCTTCACCGATGCCGATGGCGGGCTGTTCAACCCATCCACCTCCGCCCTGACGGTCGATCACTGGGACTTCTCCGACCTTGCCGCGGACGAGGTCACTTCGGCATTTCTCGCAGGCGGGCTCAATGCGCGGGCCATGACCACCCCAGGGGTGAACCGCGCCGAGGCGCTCGCGAATGTTCCGGGCGGCACCGGGGCCACCGCGGTCGGTGTCTCGGTGTGGTACGACGGGTTCCTCCCCCTGCCCCCGGGCGGTGCGCCTGGCCCGGGCACGGCGTCGGTGAGCGTCACCATCGGTGGCAGCACACTGGAGACCGATCCTTCCGCCTCCATCGCCTACACCCTGTTCAAGCTGTCCCAGGCCCAGTTCGACGCCATCGACCGCAGCAACCCGGCCGCCATGGCCCTGAATATCCTCAATGGCGCGATGGCCGGTTATCTGAGGCCCATCGACGTCGCGGCCACCCATGTCGACGGGGCCGGAGTGATCAACCGCACCCACACCGGGACCTTCGATTTCACTTATGGCGACACCTTCTATCTGGTGGGCGCTCTGGTGACGCGGGCCTCCGATCTGGGTGGCGCCTCCTCCTTCAACACCGCCACCTTCGGTTTCAGCACCGGCAATCCGGCCGACACACTGCTCACCGACTCCTATGTGCCCTATGCCAGCTTTGTCCCGGAGCCGGGCACCTGGGCGCTGACCTTCGGCGGGCTGGCGCTGATCGGACTGGCCGCCAGGCGCCGCCGCCGCTGAGCCGTCGGCGGCCGCCGGATGGCGTGCCGGCAGTGCGGCAGCTCGCGCCGCGCTGCGGCACTCCCCGCTCCGGTCCGTTGACCCGACAGCGGACCAGACCCTCGCAGACAATGGTGCCGGGAGGCGTGACGCCGGCCTCGGAGCCGTTCGTCTTCCAGGCGAGGCAGAACACCTCCTGCCGACTGGCGCGACAGGGGAGACGGGGCAGCGGCCGGACATCGTGACGCCCGCGTCGCTTGCCGCGCGCACAGGCCATGCGAGGCGTGTCCTGGCAAAATCCCTCTTCCTGATTCAACATCAGGGCTAAAGCCTGGCCGCATGGCGCCGTCATTCAGGGGAATGAGAGAACTCCCATGAATGCCGCGACCGCTGGAAACCCCGATGTCCGTCCCCACCTCCAGGTGGCCGACGCGGCTTTGCTGCGCAGCGCCGCCGAGGAGGACGCCTGGGCGCGCTTCCTCGGCGCGACCAGCGTCGACGCCTTCTGCCACGGCTGGCTCGCGGTGACCTGTGTCCGTGCCGGGGCGACCGACGGCATCCTGGTGCTGGCCGGCGCGGATGGGAAAGGCTTCCTGCCGGCGGCAGCATGGCCTGACGGCAAGCGCGACCGGACCCGCCTGGCGGAGGCCGTGGAGCGAGCGCTGGAGCAGCGCGCCCTGGTGGTCCTGAGCCCGACGGACGGCGAGAACCGCCTGCAGGTGGCACAACCCATCATGCTCGAGGGGCAGGTCCTCGGCGCGGTGGCGCTGGAGACCGACCCGCGCGAGGAGCGCGAACTGCAGGCGCTGGCTCGCGACCTGTCCTGGGGCGCCGGGTGGCTTGAAGCGCTGCTGCGTCGGAATCTCAACACCCGTGACGCAGAGACGGCACATCGGCTGCGTCAGGTGTTCGACCTGTTCAGTGCCAGTCTCGAGCACGCCGGTTTCGTGCCGGCAGCGACAGCCACAGTGACCGAACTTGGCACCCTGCTCGGCTGTGACCGGGTGGCACTGGCGGTCAGCCGCGGGCGGCGTCTGCGCGTCAGGGCGCTTTCCCACACCGTCAATTTCGAGAAGAACGCCGAGCTGACCCGGCACATCGAGGCGGCGATGGAGGAGGCGGTCGACCAGAAGGCGGTGCTCGACTGGCCCAGTCCGGAAGACAACGACGGGCATGTCCGCCGGGCACACGAGCAACTGGCCCAGAGTCAGGGCGCGGCAGGCATCCTGAGTGTGCCCCTGATGCGGGACAGCCAGCCCGTGGGGGCGTTGTGCCTGGAGCGTGAACGTCCCTTCGACGTGGCCAGTCGCGAGATGGTCGAGGCGCTGGCGGCGCTGCTCGGGCCGCTGGTGGCGGTGCAGCAGGCGGCCGATCGCGGGCCCGTGGCGCGTTCGCGGGAAACGTTGCGTTCCCTGTGGATTCGATTCTTCGGGCCCGGTCATCTGGTGTGGAAGGTGGCGGCGGCCGTGGCCGTGCTCGTGGTGGTCTTCTTCGCCATCGCGACCGGCGCCTACCGCGTGTCTGCGACCACGACCATCGAGGGTGCGGTGCAGCGTGCCCTGGCCGCCCCCTTCGAGGGCTACATCCGGGAGGCCACGGCCCGGCCGGGTGATCTGGTGAAGCAGGGCGCCGTGGTGGCACGCCTCGACGATCGCGACCTGCAGCTGGAGCGCCTGAAGGTGTCGAGCCGGCGCGAGCAACTGGTCAAACAGCACCGCGAGGCGCTGGCCAACCACGATCGCGCCCAGATCCGGGTGATCGGATCGCAGATCGATCAGGCCGAGGCCGAGCTTCAGGTGGTGGAGGAAAAGCTCGCCCGGACCGAGGTCAGGGCGCCCTTCGACGGTGTGGTGGTGAGCGGAGACCTGTCGCAGAAGCTCGGTGCGCCTGTGCAGCGCGGCGAGGTGTTGTTCGAGGTGGCCCCGCTCGAGGATTACCGTGTCGTGCTGCAGGTCGACGAGCGCGACGTGCGTGATCTGGTCGAGGGGCAGCCGGGGCAGCTGGTGCTGTCCTCCATGCCCTCCGAGCGCCTCGCCTTCCGGGTCGCCCGCATCACCCCGGTCAGCACGGCCGAGGATGGCCGGAACTTCTTCCGCGTCGAGGCGAGGCTCGATCATGGTGTCGAACGTCTCCGGCCCGGGATGGAGGGTGTCGGCAAGGTCGACATCGGGGAGCGCAGGTTGATCTGGATCTGGACCCGCCACCTGCTCGACTGGTTGCGCCTGGAGTTGTGGTGGCTGCTGCCGTGACCGGGCGGCTCCGCGCATCACGGTCCTGGCGCCTGCGTTGGAGCGCAGCGGCATGAGCGGCACCCTGCACAGTCCCTCGTGGTATCGCGTTGCCGAGCTGCGCCCGCGTCTGAAGTCGCACGCGGAGGTGCATCGTCATCACTACCGCGGCGAGCTCTGGTACGTCCTGCAGGACCGCGCCTCCCGGCGCATGTACCGCTTCAATCCCGCTGCATGGCAGGTGATCGGCCTGCTCGATGGGGAGCGCACGGTACAGCAGGCATGGGATCTGGCCTGCGATCGCCTGGGCGACGACGCCCCCACCCAGGACGAGACCATCCGCCTGCTGGGCCAGTTGCACGGTGCCGACCTCCTGCAAAGCGAGATCGCGCCCGATGTCGACGAACTGCTGCGGCGTCACGTGAAGCAGGAGAAGGGGAAGTGGTGGCGCAACCTGCGCAACCCCATGTCGGTGCGCCTGCCGCTGATCGACCCGGACCGCTTTCTGAAGCGCACCGAAGCGGCCTATGCCTGGATGTTCGGCGGCTGGGGCCTGTTGCTGTGGCTCGCCCTGGTGCTGGCGGCCGGCGTGGCGGCGGCCTCCCACTGGCGCGAACTGACGGAGAACATCGCCGACCGGATGCTGGCGCCCGGCAATCTACTCGGGCTGCTGGTGATCTTCCCCTTCGTCAAGATCGTGCACGAGTTCGGTCATGCCTGTGCGGTGCGTGCGCGCGGCGGCGAGGTGCACGAGATGGGCGTCATGCTGCTGGTGTTCCTGCCCGTGCCTTATGTCGACGCGTCGGCGTCCTCGGCCTTCCGCAGCAAGTGGCAGCGCTTCCAGGTGGGGGGGGCGGGCATGATGGCCGAACTGGCGCTCGCCTCGGTGGCGATGTTCGTCTGGCTGGCTGTGGAGCCGGGCATCATCCGGGCCGCCTGCTTCAACGTCATGCTGATCGCGGGCATCTCGACCGTGCTGTTCAACGGCAATCCGTTGCTCCGCTACGACGGCTATTACATGCTGTCCGACCTGCTGGAGATCCCCAATCTCGGCCAGCGCGCCAATCGCCATCTCGGCTATCTGGTGCAGCGTTACGCCTTCGGCCTGAGGGAACTGCAGCCTCCCGAGGCCACGCCGGGAGAGAAGACGTGGTTCGTGTTCTACAGCATCACGTCCTTCGTCTATCGGCAGTTCATCACCTTCGCCATCGTCCTGTTCATCGCGAGCCAGTATTTCGTCATCGGGGTGGTGCTGGCGCTCTGGGCTGCGACATCCTCGCTGCTGCTGCCGGCGGGCAAGGCCATCCTCCATGTCGCCAGCGGTCGCGCCCTGCGGCGCCACCGGGCGCGTGCCTGGGTCGTGACCGGTGCCGCGACGACCCTCGTGCTGCTGCTGTTCGCGCTGCCTTTCCCGGTCTGGACCCGCACCGAGGGGGTGCTGTGGGTGCCGGAGCAGTCGGTGCTTCGTGCCGGGACGGAGGGTTTCGTGGCTCGCATCGCTGCCAAGCCGGGTGCCGAGGTGCGTGCCGGCGACACGCTCTTCCAGTTGGCCGACCCCCTCCTGGAGCCGCAGGAGCGCGTGCTGGTGGCGCGGCTGGAGGAGCTCGACTCACGGCTGCGTGACCAGCAGGTGCAGGATCGGGTCCAGGCGCAGATCGTCGAGCAGGAGATCGACGTGACCCGGCGCGAACTGACCCGGGTGCGCGAGCGCCTCCAGGGCCTGGCCGTCGTGGCGCCGGCGGCGGGCCGCTTTGTCGTCGCCGATCCGGGTGACCTGCCGGACCGCTTCGTGCGCCAGGGGACCCAACTGGGCTTCGTCGCTCCCGCAGACCGGCGCCTCGTCCGCGTGGTGGTGCTGCAGGACGATGTCGATCGCGTCCGCTCCCAGACCCGAGGCATCGAGGTGCGACTCGCCGAAAGTGTGCCGGAGGTATTGCCGGCGGCCGTGTTGCGTGAGGTGCCGGCGGCGTCGGGCGAACTGCCGAGCCTGGCGTTGTCGGAGCGCGGTGGCGGGAGCATCGTCCTGGATCCCAGGGAGTCAGGCCAGCCGCGCGCCCTGAACCCGGTGTTCCACTTCGAGCTCAGCCTGCCCCCCGGTCGCGGAGCGCTGCATATCGGTGGCCGTGTGCACGTGTTGTTCCATCACGGCGCGGAACCGCTCGGGCAGCAGGTCTGGCGTGCCATGCGCCGCCTGTTCCTGCGCCGTTTCACCGTCTGAGTCGCGTGGCAAGGAACATCGCCCCGGGGCTGTCGCCGCGGTCCTGAAGATGCGGGCCGACTCTGCGGACATTCAGGGCGTCGGGTTCTATCCCGAACGCATCGAGAAGCGCGAGCACTGGCTCGAGCGATCGCTGCGTCATCCCGCGCTCTGGATCGGCCGGGACATTGGAACGGGAAGCAGCCGTTTCCGGGCCTTGCTCCGGGCCGTGGAGGCCGCCGCGCCCGACTACGACAGCCTGGATGCCGCGGGATTGACTGCGGCCGCCGCTGCCCTGCGGCCGGCACTGCGCCGCCTTGGTTTCACCGACGAACTCGTGGCGCGTGCCTTCGCCCTCGTGCGCGCGGCTTCCCAGTCCATCCTCGGCATGCGCCATTACGACGTGCAACTCGCCGGCGGTTGGGTGCTGCTGGCCGGGCGGGTGGCCGAGATGGAGACCGGCGAGGGCAAGACCCTGACCGCGACGCTGGCGGCGGCCACCGCCGCCATGGCAGGCACGCCCGTGCACGTGGTCACCGTCAACGACTACCTGGCGCAACGCGACGCCGAGGAGATGGCTCCGCTGTACCGGGTGCTGGGACTCAGCGTCGGCTGCGTGACCCATCACGTGTCGCCGCATGAGCGCCGTCCGCAGTACGCCTGCGACGTCACCTATTGCACCAACAAGGACCTGACCTTCGACTATCTGCGTGACCGCCTGCGCCTGAAGGGCAGGCCGCGGCCGCTGCGCCACGCCGTGGACCGGCTCGCCGGCGCGGGCGTCGACGCGGGCCTCAATCTACGGGGCCTGCACTTCGCCATCGTCGACGAGATCGACAGCGTACTGGTGGACGAGGCGCGTACACCCCTCATTCTGTCGGCCGAGACCGGCGACCCGGCGGTCGAGCGGCTCTACCGGGAGGCGCTCGAGCTGGCGCGTGGCCTCGACGAGGGGCGGGACTTCGTCATCGAGCACCAGCGGACGCACGTCCGCCTCACCGAGGAGGGCAGGCGCCGGCTCGGTGAACTCGCCGGCGGCCTGCGCGGAGTGTGGAATGGTCCCAATCGCCGCGAGGAACTGACCCGCCAGGCGCTCACCGCGCTGCACCTGTTCCATCGCGACCAGCACTATCTGGTCGTCGATGGCAAGGTGCAGATCGTCGACGAGTTCACCGGTCGCGTCATGCCTGATCGTTCCTGGGAACGCGGCCTGCATCAGATGATCGAGGTCAAGGAGGGCTGCCCCATCACCGGACAGCGCGAGACGCTCGCCCGCATCTCCTACCAGCGCTTCTTCCGTCGCTACCTGCGGCTGTCGGGCATGACCGGCACGGCGAAGGAGATCAGCGCAGAGCTCTGGTCGGTGTACCGACTCAAGGTGATGCGGGTGCCGACACGCCGGCCGGTGCAGCGCACGATCGGCCCGATCCGCGTCCACCGCTCGGCGCAGGAGAAATGGGCTGCTGTGCTGGAGGCCATCCGCCGCGAACACGCCCGGGGGCGACCGGTGCTGGTCGGGACGCGTTCGGTGGCCGCTTCGGAGACGCTGTCGGGGTTGTTGCGCGACGCGGGTCTGGCGCACAGCCTGCTCAACGCCCGTCAGGACCGGGAGGAGGCGCGCATCGTCGCCGCCGCGGGCGGTGCGGGCTGCATCACCGTCGCGACCAACATGGCGGGTCGCGGCACCGACATCAAGCTCTCGCCCGAGGCCCTGGCGGCGGGCGGACTGCACGTCATCGTCACGGAACTGAGCGAGTCCGGCCGCGTGGATCGACAATTGTTCGGCCGTTGTGCCCGTCAGGGTGACCCGGGCTCCTGTGAGATATTCGTCTGCCACGAGGACGAGCTCGTCACCCGTTACGCCAGCGTTGCGCCCGGCGTGATCGGGCGGCTGCCAGGCCGCGCGCTCACCGGCCCGGCGCTGTTCCGCCACGCCCAGCGCCGGGCCGAGCGCATCCACGCGATGATGCGCCGCGAGGTGCTGGAGATGGATGATTACCTGGGTGACATGCTCGCCTTCGCGGGCCGTGCCGAGTGAGGTGGCGGCCCCGGGGCGCGTGCGCCTGCGTTTCGTGTCATCAGGTCGCGCCCCGGTCCTGCAGCCTGACGAAACATCCAGGTCAATCGACCCCGGCCCGGCCGTCCTCCGTGGAGGCGAGCCCGGGGGTGTCCAACAGCACCCGCATCGGGATCATCGGCGAGTGCTGGAAACCGCGACGCTGGTAGAAGCGCTGCGCCGCGACGTTGTCGGCGTCGGTCAGGAGCGTGACGCGGCGGCATCCCCGCCGTGCCGCATGCGCCAGCGCCGCATCCAGCAGGGCGCCGCCCACGCCCGCGTCACGGGTCGCCGGCAGCACCACCATGTCCTCCAGCCACGCGACCCGCGCCCCCAGCGCCGTGGACACGGTGTAGAGCAGACTCACCATCCCGAGCACACGCCCACCGCCGCGCGCCACCAGGATTTCCCCGGTCGCCGGATCTCCGACGATGGCGGCGAGGCCGCGCGCCTGTGCCTCGTGGTCGGGGCGGAATTCCGCCTCCTGGGAGAACAGCACCTGCAACAGCCTGCAGAGTGCGGTGACGTCACCCGGGACGGCGATCGAGACGGCAATATCCATGCATCCCTCCTGTGTGCAAGCCCGCAGTTGCGGCGTCTCAGGCGTGCGGTCGCGGCACGAACATGATCACCGCCATCCCCACCAGGCAGATGCCGCCGCCCAGAAGATCCCAGGCAGTCGGGCGCACGCCCTCCACCAGCCACAGCCAGAGCAGCGCGACGGCGACGTAGACGCCGCCGTAAGCGGCGTACACCCGGCCCGCGGCTGCCGGGTGCAGTGTCAGCAGCCACACGAAAAGGCCGAGGCTCGCGGCTGCCGGGAGCAGCAGCCAGACCGGGCCGCGCCCGGCGAGCCAGAGTGCCGGCAGGAAGCAGCCGACGATCTCCGCCACCGCGGTCAGCAGGAACAGCGGCAGCGTATGCCATCCGGGATCGCTCATGTGACCGCTCTTCGGCGAAGACAAGGATGCAAAGGATAGCGCGGGGCCACAGGCGACATCCGCCGCCTGCGGCCGGTGCGTCGCATTGACAGGAATCAAGTCGCCAGGCGGCGCGTGGGACTATGGTCGCCGTTGTCGACGATCAGGAGGTCGCCATGCCTGCCAAGCAGATCCTTTTTCACGACCGCGCGTGGGAGCGCATCCTCGCCGGGGTCAACATTCTGGCCGACGCGGTGCAGGTGACCCTCGGCCCCCGCAGCCGCAACGTCCTCATGCAGCAGTCCTGGGGCGGCCCGGTCATGGCCAACTCCGGCGTGGTCGTGGCCAGGGCCGTCGAGCTGCCGGACCCGTTCGAGAACATGGGAGCGCAGATGGTGCGCGAGGTCGCGGCACGGACCTCGGAGGTCGCGGGCGACGGCACCACCACCGCGACCGTGCTGGCCCGGGGCATCGTCCGCGAGGGCATGAAATACGTCGTGGCTGGCATGAACCCCATGGACCTGAAGCGGGGCATCGATCGCGCGGTCGCCGCGCTGGTTGCCGAACTGAAGCGCATCTCCCAGCCCTGCACCACGGGCGACGAGATCGCCCAGGTGGGCGCGATCTCCGCCAACAACGACCGCTCGGTCGGGCGCATCATCGCCGAGGCCATGGAGAAGGTCGGACGCGAGGGCGTGATCACCGCCGAGGACGGCTCCGGGCTGGACAACGCGCTGGAGACGGTCGAGGGCATGCAGTTCGACCGTGGCTACCTGTCGCCCTACTTCGTCAACGCCGGCGAGAAACGCAGGTGCGTGCTGGACGATGCCTACGTGCTGCTCTACGACGGGCGCATCTCGGCCGTCGCCGAGCTTCTGCCGGTGCTCGAGGCGGTGACCCGGGTGAACCGCCCGGTGCTGGTGATTGCAGAGGAGGTGGAAGGGGAGGCGCTTGCCACCCTGGTGGTCAACGCTGCGCGCGGCATCCTCAAGACCTGCGCTGTCAAGGCGCCTGGCTTCGGCGACCGGCGCAAGGCGATGCTGGAGGACATCGGCGTACTCACCGGCGGGCGTGTGATCACCGGAGAACTCGGCCGCCGACTGGACAAGGCCACGCTGGAGGATCTCGGACGGGTTCGCCGCGTCGAGGTCGACAAGGACAACACCACGCTGATCAACGGCGGGGGTGCCGCCGACGCCATCGCGGAGCGCATCCGCGCCATCCGTGCCGAAGCCGCGGAGGCGAAGAGCGACTACGACCGGGAAAAGCTGGAGGAGCGCGCCGCCAAGCTCTCCGGCGGCGTGGGTCTCATCAAGGTGGGTGGCGCCACCGAGACCGAGATGAAGG
>JBEICA010000343.1:0-3451 GCA_040373665.1 Burkholderiales bacterium
ATCGTCAGCGCGCTCGGGCGTTCCGGTCTGAACATCGAGGGCTACGAGGATTTCATCCAGACGGACGCGTCCATCAATCCTGGCAACTCGGGCGGCGCATTGGTCAACCTGCGTGGCGAGCTGATCGGCATCAACACGGCGATCATCGGTCCCTCCGGCGGCAACGTGGGGATCGGCTTCGCCATCCCCAGCGCCATGGCCAGGAGCGTCGTGGCACAGCTGATCCGTTTCGGCGAAGTGCGACGCGGCCGTTTCGGAGCATCCGCCCAGGACGTGTCCCACGAACTCGCCCGTGCCCTTGGCGTGACCCCCAACGAGGGTGCCGTGCTGGTCGAGGTCGCTGCGGGTGCCCCGGCCGAGAAAGCGGGCCTGCGGCGCGGTGACGTCGTTGTTGCGGTCAATGGGCGTCCTGTCCGCGGCTCCGCCGACCTGCGCAATCAGCTGGGGCTGATTCCGGTGGGGGATGTGGCTGAACTGCGGTACCTGCGGGACGGACGGGCAGCGACCGCGCGTGTCACGATCGAGAGCCCGATGGCGGGCGTCGCCGGTGGTCGCGTCCCGGTACCCGAACTGACGGGCGCCCGGATCGGGCAGGTCGACCGTCCCGGCAAGCCGCCCGTCGTGGTGGTGGCCGAGGTCGACCCTGGCAGTCCGGCCTGGAACCACGGACTGCGCGCGGGTGACCTCATCCTGGGGGTGAACCGGCGGGTCGTCACCCGGGTCGATGATCTGGTGTCGCAACTGCGTGCCAGTCCCCGCCCTCTCATTCTGAACGTCCTGCGTGGGGACTTCCAGATCACACTCGTGATCCGGGGCTGACGGCTGGCCCGGGCTGGCGGTGCGCGCGCTCCTGCTCGGCAGCCTCTCCGCAGCCTTGCTGCTCGCGACAGCGCTGTCGTTTCTGCTCCTCTTCGCCCTCGAGATCCGTCCGCGGGTGGATCGGCCGGTGGCGCTCACCCCCGAGCATGTCGGTCGGGCAAAGGCGCTGCTCGACAGGCATCGCTACCGGGTGAGGCCGGGTACGCTGGCATCGGCTCGCGTGCGCGCCGATGACATCGACGTGGCCGCAAACTACCTCGCGAGGCGCTTCCTCGGCGGGAGCGCCACAGTCACTCTCGGGCAGGGCAGGGCGGCAGTCCGGCTGACCCTGCCGCTCGGGGCACGCCCCACCTACCTGAATGCATCAGCCGATCTGGTGGAAACCGCAGGGGTTCCACGCGTGCAACGGTTGAGCGTCGGTGCGCTGCCCATTCCGGACCATGTCACCGAAGTGCTTGTCCTTGTTGCGCTGGCCGTGCTGCAGCGCGATGCGCAGGCGCGTGCCCTGGTGAATTCCCTGCAGATGGTGCGCATGTCCACCGAGGAAATCAGTATCGTGTACCGCTGGTCCGGGGGGTTCCACCGGGACGTGCAGGCGGTGGTTCTGTCGGAGCAGGACCGCCAGCGGTTGTTGCACCACCAGGGATTTCTCGCCCGGTGGGTGGAGTCGGCCGGGGCGCAGGATCCTTCGTTGTCGGGTCTGCTGCAGGCGGTTCTCGGCGAGGCGCATGGCCGTGGCGCCGACGGCGACGCCGTGGCGGAGAACCGGGCTGCCCTGCTGGTGGGCATGTTCCACGTGCTTGGACGATCGCCGCGGGTGCTGATCCCGGAGGCCCGGTCCTGGCCGCGCGTGCCGGGACGCACCGTGACCCTGGATGGACGCGCGGATCTGGCCAAGCACTTCATGGTGTCAGCCGTGATCGCCGCGCATGCGGACACCGCTCTGGCGGATGTGGTCGGCCTGTACAAGGAGTTGCAGGATGCGCGGGGCGGCAGCGGCTTCTCTTTTCCCGACCTTGCCGCAGATCGCGCCGGTACGCGCTTCGGTGAGCGCTCCGTCGCAGATCCCGCCTCGGCGACGCGGCTGCAGGAACTCGCAGTCGGTGGCTGGCGCGACGACAGCCTCATGCCGGCGTGGCGGGATCTGCCCGAGGGTCTGCAGGAGGAGGTGGTCAGGCAACGCTTCGGAGGACAGGACACCGACGCCTACCGGGAAGTCACGAAGGAGATCGAACGCCGACTCGACGCGCTCTCCTGGATGCGGTGAGCACAGTGTGGCCCAGGGGTATCGGTAGCGGGATTGCCGGACGGTGACACGCCAACCACCACAATCGAAGATGCGGCAGGTCGAGTCGGCGGGCTGGCGCGCCTGCCCGGAACCGGTCCGACCCGGATCGGCCTTGGCTTCGAGCGCTTCGCCTGCCGGTCCGTGGTCCTGGCGTCATGGGGGACTCCCGGGGCCGACAGCCTTTTCCTTTGCATGCCATCGTGTGAGTCTCGTTCCGCGCGAATCGATACGAGGGCGTCCGCGAGGTGGCGTGTTCCCTGCCTCGGTGTCAACGGGCGGCGAGTTGCGGGCGTTGCACCTTACATCCCCCGGCCGTCAGCGTGATCCGCGGTCATCGGGGGCAACAGCCAGGATCACAGGGGAGAATTCCATGAGCATCATCACGCTGGTTCGCTTTTTCGCAGCCACGCTGTGCCTCGTGTCGGCAGGGGCGTTCGCCCAGCCAGCGGGCGAGTCCCGAAAGCTCCACCCGAACGGGCGGGTGAAGGAACTGGTGGTCAAGGCCACCATCGCCAACGCCGCCGGGTTGCGCCAGACGGAGTACTACGACGACGGCAAGATCAAGCATGAGTTCGAATGGGTCAACGGCCGCCTCAACGGCCTGGCTCGCTCCTACCTTCCGGGCGAGGTGCTGGCGAAGGAGGCGAGGTTCGCCAACGGGCGCATCGTCGAATACACCGCCTACAAGGGCGGGCGGGTGGAGACCCGCATCAGTGCCGACCGCCGCAGCTTCGTTCACAGGGGTGCCCCCCTCACGCCCCGCTGGGACAAGTACTACGAGCGGCTTCCCGGCAAGCGGCTGTTGGGTCTGACGCCGGCGGCGTTGGTGGACGTGCTTCTTCAGTCCTATGTGCCTGAGTCCGTGACCAAGGCGGTGGCGGATCTCAACGCCATCCTCGACAGCAAGACCGGCGGCCGTGTGTCCCAGGCCAACGACATCGTGGCCTGTGGCAGCGGCCGTGCCGAGATCGCGGATGATCTGCAACTGCAGCAGGCCACCCTGGTGCAGGCGCGGGCCGGGGGCAGGGCGGGGGTCATGCAACCCGGTTCGACGGCGCCGCTCACGCCCCTGGCAAGAGCGCAGGCCGCCATCAGCAACATCTCCCGGGCCTGTGGCAGCACATCGGTCGCAGCCGGCAAGGCGGGCGTCGGCGGGTCCAGTGCGCAGCAGTCCCAGAATGCGCGGGCCGAGCAGGCGCTCAACGATGCGGTCGCAAGTTGCGGATCGGGGGTCGGGCGCTCATCGTCGGACCTGGTGGGCATCGGTCCGGGCACCGGCTTCACCTCGGTCAAGTTGCTCGAGGCCGTCGAGGCACTCGAGGCGGCTGATGCGGCGGCGGCGGC
>JBEICA010000405.1:0-2378 GCA_040373665.1 Burkholderiales bacterium
CGTCCGCCAGCAGCCGCTGCAGGTCGGCCGCATCAGCCACGGCCCGGTTCCGGACCCCGCCGTCCGGGCGCGTCACGGCGAGATCGCGGTTGCGCAGGTGCCGGATCTCGCCGTCGAGGATGCGCGACACCACGAGATTGTTGACGAAGGTCGCGTCGGGGTGGCGGTGCGAGAAGAAATGCCCGAGCACGCAGTCCGCCTGTCCGTAGCGCACCCGCTCGAACCGATACAGCGAATACCAGTCGCCATCCTTGAAAGTCTGCATGTGGAACTCTCCGGGCCGCGGCTCGCCGACACGGAAGCTGCGCCAGCCCTGTGTCACCGGCACGGCGGCGAGCGGCACGGATGCCGCGGGACCGAGCGGCCCGAAGCCGACGTCCGCCACCTGCACCCGGTCGCCGAAGGACACCAGCGTGATGCGATGGGTGAGCCCGGGATGGATGTCGCGGTTGTAGATGACCCGCGCCAGGCACAGGGTGACGTCGAAATCCAGCTCCGCGAGCGCCTCGAACTGCAGGCCGTTCTGCTCGAAGCAATAGCCGCCGCGGGCGCGCGCCACGATGCGGTCGAACAAGGCCTCTGGCTCCAGCGGCAGCGCGTCGCCCAGTTGCGGACCGACGCTGGCGAACGCGAAGCGCGCGACGTGGCGCCGCACGATCTCGTCCAGGAAATCCGCCTCGGGCCGACGCCGCTCGAGCCCGAGCGCCTGCAGGTACCGGTCGGTGATTTCGCCCCTGTCCATTGCTCCCCTTCCCTGTTTGCCCGCCACGCAACGCGGGCGCCCCCTGACCACGCGGGCGCGGCAGCCCGGACGCGAGACGCCGGCGCACTGCGCGTCGCGACAAACTTTTTTTCCGGTTGGCTGTAACCGGCACGCGTCCCGGAACGAACTGGCTCAGGCGCGTCACCGCACCCGGCGGCGGCGCCATCCGCCCCCACCCATAGGAGCCAATATCATGTCAGGAAATCTCACCACCCGCGCCACCGCCCTCACCCTCGCCATGGCGGTGGGATCCGCCCTCGCCCTGGCCAACACCACGGCTCACGCCGATGACGGTGGCAAGGAGAAGTGCTTCGGCGTCGCGCTCAAGGGCAAGAACGACTGCGCCGCCGGCGCCGGCACGTCCTGCGCCGGCAGCTCCACCCGCGACTATCAGGGCAATGCCTGGAAGCTCGTGCCCAAGGGGACGTGCGAGCAGGTCATGTCGAAGACCTCACCCACCGGCCACGGACAGTTGCAGGCGTTCAAGGAAAAGCAGAGCTAGCATGCAAGCCGGCATCGGTCTCAAGACCCCCCACATCCGGCAGGTGCTGGAGGTGGGGGCCGGCGTCGACTTCTTCGAGGTCCACGCCGAGAACCACCTCGCCGAGCGGGGGCCGATGGCGCGGACCCTTGAGCGCGTGCGTCAGGACTGGCCGGTCTCGATCCACGGGGTCGGTCTGTCCCTCGGGGGTACCGATCCGCTCGACGAAGGCCACATCACGCAGCTGGCACGTCTGATCGGTCGCATCGAGCCGTTCGTGTTCTCGGAACACCTCGCCTGGAACCGGCACGACGGCGTCTGCTTTCCGGACCTGCTGCCAGTGCCGCTGGACCGGCCGACCCTCGACCGCATCTGCGCCCGGGTATCGCATGTCCAGGAACGCCTCGGGAGCCGTATCCTCATCGAGAACCCCAGTACCTACCTGACCTTCAGGCAGTCGGAGATGAGCACGGGCAGCTTCCTGTCCGAGTTGTCGCGGCGCACGGGCTGCGGCCTGCTGCTGGACGTCAACAATGCCTACGTGAGCGGCGTCAATCATGGCGAGGATCCCTGGGATTTCGTCGCCACCCTGCCGCGCGACGCCGTCGAGCAGATGCACCTCGCCGGCTTCACCGAGGAGTGTGATGCCGGCGGCCGCCGCCTGCTGATCGATACCCACGGTACACCAGTGGACGAAGCGGTCTGGGGCCTTTACCGCCGGGCCCTGCAACGCTTCGGCAACCTGCCCACGCTGATCGAGCGCGACAACGACATCCCGGCCCTGGCCGATCTGGTGGCGGAAGCCGCCACGGCGCGTCGCCTGATGACCACACCTTCGGAACCCCACCCTGCAGGCAAAGGCATCGCGCCGAGGGCCGTGGCATGAGTGCTCCGACCTGCCCGTCGCTGGGCGAATTCGCCGCGGCACTGCGCGACCCCGCGCGGCAGACGCCAGCCGTGCTCCTCGGAGTCGACGACAACGCAGCGGCGCGTGGCTTTGCAGTCCATCGCAACAACGTCGCGGTGGCGCTGACGACAGCCCTCGCCGCCAACCACCCGATGACCGCGGCCCTGGTCGGCGAGGCGTTCTTCGCCGCCATGGCGCAGGCCTTCTTCCGGGAGCACCCTCCGACG
>JBEICA010000192.1:0-6736 GCA_040373665.1 Burkholderiales bacterium
CCGCCGCCAAGGGCTCGCGCGTCACCATCGAGACCGACGGACCGGACGAGGAGGCGGCCATGCAGTCCCTGCTCGCCCTGATCGCCGACCGTTTCGGAGAGGCCGAGTGACCTCGCGCGGGCGCCCGGACGGAGGCGCCTGATGTCACTGACCATCCACGGCATCGGCGTGTCCGGTGGCATCGCCATCGGCCGCGCCCACCTGGTGTCGCACGCCCACCTGGAAGTGCCGCACATCGAGATCGCGCCGGGACACGTCCCTGCGGAGCAGGCACGGCTCGATGCCGCGCTGGACAAGGTGCGCGGGGAGCTGTCGCAGCTGGCCCAGCACATGCCGCAGAACGCCCCGCCGGAATTCGAGGCCTTCCTCAACGTGCACCTGATGATCCTCGGCGACGAGATGATCTCTCGCGCGCCGAAGGATGCCATCGCGGCGCAGCGCTGCAACGCCGAGTGGGCGCTCAAGCAGCAGATGGAGGTTCTGCTGTCGCAGTTCGACGAGATCGACGACGCCTACCTGCGCGAGCGCAAGACCGACGTCAAGCAGGTGGTGGAGAGAGTGCTGCAGGCACTGACGCGCGACGCGCAGGCGACGGCGTCGGTGGCGCCGCCCGAGGAAGGCAGCATCCTGGTGGCCCACGACCTGTCTCCGGCCGATGTCATCCTGTTCAAGCAGCACACTTTCGCGAGCTTCATCACCGACCTCGGCGGCACCACCTCGCACACCGCGATCGTCGCGCGATCGCTGGGCATCCCCTCGATCGTCGCGCTGCACCACGCGCGCCGCCTGATCCGCGAGGGCGACACCCTTATCGTCGACGGCACCCACGGGGTGCTGATCGTGGCGCCCGACCAGCGGGTGCTGGAGGAGTACCGGCTGCTGCAGGAACAGTGGCAGTTGGAGCAGCAGAAGCTGCGCCTGCTCACCACCACGCGCGCCGCGGTGCTGGACGGCACGCGCATCGAGTTGCACGCCAACGTCGAGCTGCTGGACGACGCCCATCAGGCGCGGGAGAACGGCGCCGCCGGCATCGGGCTGTTCCGCACCGAATTCCTCTACCTCAACCGGCGCGATCTGCCCGGCGAGGACGAGCAGTACGAGACCTACCGCAAGGTGGTGGCGGTGATGGACCGGCGGCCGGTGACCATCCGCACCTTCGACCTCGGCGCCGACAAGGAACTCGACGGCGCGGAGCGCGTCGCCACCAACCCGGCCCTCGGGCTGCGTGCCATCCGCCTGTGTCTGGCGGAGCCGGCGATGTTCCGCACCCAGCTGCGCGCCATCCTGCGCGCCTCGGCGCACGGTCGGGTGAAAATCCTCATCCCGATGCTGTCCTCGGTGCTCGAGCTCAACCAGGCCTTGCGGGCCGTGGCGGAAGCGCGGAAGAGCCTGGACGACGACGGCATCCCATACGACCCCGGCGTGCCGGTGGGCGGCATGATCGAGGTGCCGGCCGCGGCGCTCAGCCTGGCGAGCTTCGTGCGCAAGCTCGACTTCCTGTCCATCGGCACCAACGATCTGATCCAGTACACCCTCGCCATCGACCGCACTGACGAGTCGGTGGCCCACCTTTACGACCCGCTGCACCCCGCCGTGCTGCATCTGGTGGCCTCCATCATCCAGGGCGCGGGCCGCGCCGGCCGCCCGGTGGCCGTGTGCGGCGAGATGGCCGGGGATCTGGCACTCACGCGGCTGCTGCTCGGCTTCGGGCTGCGGCAATTCTCGATGCACCCCGCCAGCCTCCTCGCCGTGAAGCAGGTCATCCTCAGGACCGACCTGGCGGAGATCACGCCGCTGGCGCGCCGCATGCTCAAGACCGAGGACCCGCACAAGCTCTCCACGCTGCTGGAGAAGATGAATGCGCTGTGAGGCAATGACCGTGCACCGTCGCGGCATTCCCGGTTCGGCGGCATGAACCTCGACCCGGAACAGCTCCCCCGGCACCTGTCGCGGCAGCTCGCTCCGCTGTACGTCGTGCACGGCGAGGAGACACTGCTCGCCATCGAGGCGGCCGACCGCATCCGCAGCGCGGCCCTCGCCCAGGGCTACACCGAACGGGAGGTGCTGACGGTCGAGAGCGGTTTCGACTGGAACCGCCTGTGGGCCGCCGGGGCGAGCCTGTCCCTGTTCGCCACCCGGCGCCTGGTCGAGATCCGCCTGTCCGGCGCTTCTCCCGGAACCGAAGGCGGCGAGGCGCTGGTGCGTCATGCCGGCGCGCTGCCGGCGGATACGATCACGCTGGTATCGCTGCCCAAGCTGGATCGCCGGGCGCGCGAGACGCGCTGGTTCACCGCCCTCGAATCCGCGGGGGTCTGCGTGCATGCCCAGAAACTGGGGTTCGCCCAGTTGCCGGCCTGGCTGGCAGGGCGGCTCCAGGCCCAGGGGCAGTCGGCGGACCCGGAGACGCTCGAGTTCCTGGCCGCGCGGGTGGAGGGCAACCTGCTGGCAGCGCACCAGGAGGTGCTCAAGCTCGGCCTGCTCTTCCCCCAGGGCGCGCTGTCGCCGGAGGCGGTACGCGGTGCCGTCAGCGACGTCGCCCGCTACGACGTCTACGATCTCGGTCCGGCCGTGCTGGTCGGCGAGCCGGCGCATCTGGTGCGCATGCTCGACGGCCTGCGCGCGGAGGGCACCGGGCTGCCCCTGGTGCTCTGGGCGCTGGCCGAGGAGGCCCGGGCGATGCTGCGCGTGCAGGAGGCAACGGCCGGCGGAACCCCCCTCGCCCAGGCGATGCGCGACGCCCGTGTCTGGGGGGATCGACAGCGCCTGATGCCGGCCGCCCTGCGCCGGCTCGGGCTCCCGGCGCTGCGCGCCGCCCTGGCCCACGCAGCGCGGATCGATCGTGTCATCAAGGGCGTCGGGAGCGGTGATGCCTGGGACGAACTGCAGTCCCTGGCGCTGCGTCTGGCAGCCCCGGGGAAACTCGCGCTGGCCGGGCTGACCGGTTGAGCCGCAGCTTTCGGCCATCCGCGGCGCGCGCCACGCAACGCGCCCCGCGATGCACCATCATCCCGCGGCCTGACGAAACATCCAGTGGGTTAGAATTCAGGGCCCGGTTCAGGATCCGACATGGACGTCCAAAGCTACATGCACGGTGTGGGTCGCGCCGCCCGTGCCGCCTCGCGGGAGACCGCGCGCTCCGAGACCCGCGCCCGCAACGAGGCGCTCCTGGCGATGGCCTCGGCCATCGAACGGGACGCGGCGACGCTGCTCGCCGCCAATGCCGCAGACCTGGAACAGGCGCGCGCCCGCGGCCTCGAACCCGCCATGGTGGATCGGCTCGCCCTCTCCGCCAAGGGCGTCGCCAACATGGCGCAGGGGCTGCGCGAGATCGCGCAACTGGCCGACCCCATCGGTGAGATCACCGATCTGCGCTACCGCCCCACGGGCATCCAGGTGGGACGCATGCGCGTTCCGCTGGGCGTCATCGGCATCATCTACGAAGCGCGGCCCAACGTGACCGCCGACGCCGCCGCCCTGTGCCTGAAGAGCGGCAATGCGGCCATCCTGCGGGGCGGCTCCGAGGCCATCCGATGCAACCAGGCGATCGCGGCCTGCGTGCACGAGGGCCTGCGCGTCGCCGGGCTGCCGGAGGTGGCGATCCAGGTGATCGAGACCACCGACCGCGCCGCGGTGGGCGAGCTGGTCACCATGACCGACTACGTCGACGTGATCGTCCCGCGCGGCGGCAAGGGCCTGATCGAGCGCATCAGCAACGAGTCCCGCATCCCGGTCATCAAGCACCTCGACGGCATCTGTCACGTCTATGTCGACGCCGACGCCGACCTCGCCATGGCCGCGCGCATCGCCGACAACGCCAAGACCCACCGCTACGGGACCTGCAACACCATGGAGACGTTGCTGGTGCATGCCGCGGTGGCGGAGCGCATCCTGCCCGAACTCGCAGTCATGTACGCCGCCAAGGGGGTCGAACTGCGGGGCTGTCCGCGGGCGCGGGCGGTCGTGCCGGCGATGAATGCGGCCACCGAGGAGGATTGGGTCACGGAGTACCTCGCCCCCATTCTCAGCATCCGGGTGGTGGACAGCCTAGAGCAGGCCATCGAGCACATCAACACCCACGGGTCCGGCCACACCGATGCCATCGTCACCGCCAACTATGGCAACGCTCGACGCTTCCTGCGGGAGGTCGACTCCAGTTCGGTGATGGTCAACGCCTCCACCCGCTTCGCCGACGGCTTCGAATACGGTCTGGGCGCGGAGATCGGCATCTCCACCGACAAGCTCCACGCCCGCGGCCCGGTCGGGCTGGAGGGGCTCACGTCCCTGAAATTCGTCGTCCTCGGCGACGGTCAGGTACGGGCCTGACGGCGGCGGGGGCCCGACATGGCGGCGTGGGGATGGCTCAAGTACGCACCCTGGGGCGAGATCGCCAAGGCGGCAGCCAAGGTACCCGGCCTGGTGCGTGAACTGCGCGGCGGGGATGACGACGAGGCGCCAATGCCACCGCCACGCCCTGCTGCTGACGGCGAGCCCCCCGATGTGGCGCAGTTGCGCTTCGAGGTGGAACTGCTGAAGTCCGGCATCGACAAGGTCCGGGCCCAGGGTGAGGCGCAGCAGCGCGCCCTGGAACAGCATGCCCGCGCCCTCACGCAGGAACTCGCCAAGATCTCCTCGCGCCTGCGCACCGTCACCTGGATCGCGACGGTGGCACTGCTCGCCGCCCTCGCAGCGGTGGCGACGGCGCTGTTGCGCTGAACCCCATCCCTCAGGAGCAGATGTTGAGCAATCCGTTGGAAGTTCGCGTTCCCGACATCGGGGACTTCAAGGATGTTCCGGTGATCGAGGTGCTGGTCAGGCCCGGCGACAGCGTGAAGGCGGAAGATCCGCTCGTCACCCTCGAATCCGACAAGGCCACGATGGAGGTGCCCTCGCCCGCAGCCGGCACCGTGGGCGAGATCCGCATCAAGGTCGGCGACAAGGTCTCCCAGGGGTCGCTGGTACTGCTGCTCGACACCGGTGCGACCGCCGCCGCCACGAACCAGCCGCCCGCGGCGCCTGCCGTGGCTCCGGCGGCGCCGGCGACTCCGCCCCCGGCCGCGCGCGGCGACGTGCACGCGCAGGTGGTGGTCCTGGGCTCCGGTCCGGGTGGCTACACGGCCGCCTTCCGCGCCGCCGACCTGGGCCTGAAGGTCGTGATGATCGAACGCTACCCGACGCTCGGCGGCGTCTGCCTGAATGTGGGCTGCATCCCGTCCAAGGCCCTGCTGCACGCCGCGCGGGTCATTTCCGAGGCTGAGGAGATGTCGCACTTCGGCGTGAAGTTCGGGCCACCGAGCGTGGACCTGGACGGCCTGCGGGACTGGAAGAGCGGTGTGGTGGGACGGCTCACCAAGGGTCTCGCCGGTCTCGCCAAGCAGCGCAAGGTCGAGGTGATGACCGGCGTCGGCCGCTTCCTGTCCGACCGCATGATCGAGGTGGACGCCGGGGACGGCAGCCGCCGGACCGTGTCCTTCGATCACTGCATCATCGCCGCCGGCTCGCAGGTCGCGCGCATTCCCGGCTTCCCCTACGATGACCCGCGCCTGATGGATTCAACCGGGGCGCTGGCCCTGGAGGAGATCCCGAAACGCATGCTGGTGATCGGCGGCGGCATCATCGGGCTGGAGATGGCCTGCGTCTACGATGCCCTCGGCAGCCGCATCAGCGTGGTCGAACTGGCCGATGGCCTGATTCCCGGCGCGGACCGCGACATCGTCAAGCCACTGCACAAGCGGCTCGAGAAACGCTACGAGGCCATCCTGCTCAAGACGCGCGTGACCCGCCTGGAAGCCACCCCGGAAGGGCTGCGCGCCAGTTTCGAGGGGGACGGCGCCCCCGAGCCGCAGCTCTACGACCGGGTGCTCATGGCGGTCGGACGGCGTCCCAACGGCCGCCAGATCGGCGCGGAGAACGCCGGCATCACCGTCGACGAGCGCGGCTTCATCCCGGTGGACCGCCAGCAGCGCACCAACGTCCCCCACATCCACGCCATCGGCGACATCTGCGGCGAGCCCATGCTGGCGCACAAGGCGACGCATGAGGGCAAGCTGGCGGCCGAGGTGATTGCCGGGCACAAGGTGGCCTTCGACGCACGCACCATTCCCTCGGTGGCCTACACAGACCCCGAGGTCGCCTGGATGGGGCTCACCGAGACAGCCGCGAAGGCGCAGGGCATCGAGGTGGAGAAGGCGGTGTTCCCCTGGGCGGCCTCCGGCCGCGCGCTGGCCACCGGCCGCGACGAGGGCATGACCAAACTGCTGTTCGAAAAGGACAGCCGGCGCCTGCTGGGTGCGGCCATGGTCGGGCCCAACGCAGGCGAGCTCATCGCCGAGACGGTGCTGGCACTGGAGATGGGGGCGGATGCCGAGGACATCGGGCTGACCATCCACCCCCACCCGACGCTGTCGGAAACGGTGTTCTTCGCGGCCGAGATCGCCGAGGGCAGCATCACCGACCTGTACATGCCCAAGCGGCGCTGAGCGGGAGTCGCCATGTTGCTCAGCGTCCCCGGCTTCGTGCCGCTGGTCACCCCGCCCGCGGCCGACGCCGGCGAGGGCTGGTGGTTCGTGTTCCGCGGCAACCAGCTTCTGGTGCATCACGATGCCGCGCGCGTCGAGATCCCGTGCGTCGACCACCCCGGGCACCTCGGCCTGGACCCTCTGCGCGTGCAATACCTGGGCACGCTGCACGGCCGGCACTGCTACTCCGCCGAATGCGACGAGGCCGCGGAGGCGCCGGC
>JBEICA010000090.1:0-11785 GCA_040373665.1 Burkholderiales bacterium
CGTGAGCGCCGAGGCGGTGGTGACGCTGGTGCCGCGCGACGTGCGGCGCCCCGCCACCGTGGTGGGGCGGCTGCCGCGGATGCAGTTCACCACCGAGGAGGTGTGGCTGCACCCCACGCGCGAGATCGCCTACCTGGGGACCGGCTCCGGCGGCGACCGGATGTTCACCGTGAACCTGGACGACAAGACCAAGCCGGTGGTGACCGACTCGATCGTGGAGAACACCCGGCGCGTGAACGACATCACCTCTTTACGCAGCGGCTGGCGAGCCTTTGCGCTGAGAAGGGTGTCCGGTTCCTCTACTCAACCCGGATCCAGGGTCTGGAGGTGTTCGGGGGTCAGGTATCGGGGGTGTTGGTCCGCGCGGAGGATGGGACGAGCAGAGCGCTGTCGGCGGATGCCTACGTGATGGCTTGCGGCAGCTTCAGCGCGCCCTTGCTGCGGCCTCTCGGTATCCGCATTCCCGTCTATCCGGCCAAGGGCTATTCGATCACCCTTCCGCTGGACGCGGACGGCGTCGCGCCGTCAGTGAGTCTGACCGACGATGAGCAGAAGCTGGTCTTCTCGCGACTCGGTGGTGAACTCAGGGTCGCCGGGACGGCGGAGTTCGCCGGCTACGACACGAGCCTGGACAAGACGAGATGCGAGGCGATCGCGCACCGGGTGGCGCAGCTGTTCCCCGGGGCCGGAGACCTGTCGAGAGCTCGTTTCTGGGCGGGGCTGAGGCCCGCCACTCCGGGGAACGTGCCGTTGATCGGTCGCACGGTGCTGCCGAACTTGTACCTCAACACGGGCCACGGTACGCTGGGATGGACCCATTCATGCGGATCAGGCCAGGCGCTCGCACACCTATTGTCCGGTCTCCAGCCCGAAGTGGATTTCGATTTCCTGGGTGGGCCAACGCGATCACCACGTCCGCTGACTTTTGATTCACACGGAGCTGACGCAGTCGGTTCCGCAACCGGCACCAGACCGGCCGCCAGTTTCACGGAGAGGCGTGCGCCGCATTGAGGGCGCGCGGTTCGAGTCTTTCCAGCAAAGGAGTGTTCACGTGAAACCGTTCCGAGCGATCCTGTCCGGCGTCGCGCTGTCCTTGACCCTTTCCCTCGCCGGTCCAGCCCTCGCCGGTCCCGACGATGCCGCGCTGGTGCATGCAGCGCGCAATCGCGGTGAGTGGCTGCTTTACGGCCGGACCTACGACAATCAGCGTTACAGCCCCCTTACCGGCATCACGCCGCGCAACGTCGGTGCCCTGCGCCCCGTCTGGACGGCATCGCTCAACACGCTTGATGGCCTCGAGGCAACCCCCATCGTGAGTGATGGGGTGCTCTACGCCACCGCCGCGCATTCCCAGGTCCATGCGTTCGACGCCGTCACCGGACGGACCCTCTGGCGATGGGCGCCGGAAGAGCCGGAGGGTCTCGGGACGGTGCTGTGCTGCGGACCGGTGAATCGCGGGGTGGCGGTGTACGCCGACCTGATCTACGTGCTCACCCTCGACGCCCGCGTCGTGGCCCTCAGGAAGCGGGACGGCAGCGTGGCCTGGGAGGCGACGCTCGGCGACTGGAAGACGGGTATCTCGGCCACCGGCGCGCCGATGATCGTCAAGGGCATGGTGATCGCAGGCATCGCCGGAGGCGAGTACGGCGTCCGCGGCTATCTGAAGGCTTTCGACGCCAGGACCGGGGCGCTGCGCTGGACCACGTACACCGTTCCAGGTCCGGGTGAGCCAGGACATGACTCCTGGCCCGGGGACACCTGGAAGACCGGGGGCGGAACCACCTGGCAGTCGGGAGCCTACGACCCCAAGCTGAATCTGCTCTACTGGGGCACGGGCAACCCTGGTCCCTGGAACTCCGATCTGCGTCGTGGGGATAACCAATGGACGTCATCGCTGATCGCGGTCGATCCGGACACGGGTGCCATCCGATGGGGCTACCAGTACACGCCCAACGATGGCTGGGACTACGATGGAAACAACGCCCCCATCCTGGCCGACATCAAACTGGGTCGGCGCACGGTCAAGGCGGCGCTGCAGAGCAATCGCAACGGGTTCTTCTACGTGCTCGACCGCACGAACGGCAAATTCATCTATGCCGTGCCCACGGTTGACGGCATCAACTGGACCACAGGCCTTGACCCGCAGACCGGGCGTCCCACGGTCAACGAGGACAAGCGGCCACTGGCGAACGGGAAGTCCGTGGTGCCCATCATCCCTGGTCTGGAGGGCGGCACCAACTGGTTTCCGATGGCGTTCAATCCTGACACCGGGATCGCGTTCATACCCACCAACACCTGGGCGATGTCGCTGACAGGCTACCAGCCTGCCGACATCGTCTACGAGCCCGGCAAGGTCTACATGGGGATGGACTACAAGATGCATCGCATCTCCGAGACCATCGGTCGCCTGCGCGCCTTCGACGTGCGCAAGCGCCGCTGGCTGTGGGAGATCCCCAGCCCGATGCCGATGTTCGCCGGCGTGCTGGCAACACGCAGCGGACTGGTGTTCAGTGGCGATCAGCAGGGTTTCTTTTTCGCTGCCGACGCACGGAACGGCAGGATCCTCTGGCGGTTCCAGACCGGGTCGGGAATCAATGCATCGCCCATCACCTACGAGATCGGCGGGCGTCAGTATGTGGCCATACTGTCCGGCTTGGGCGGAGATCCGAGCTTCTACTACAAGGGTCCCAAGTCAAGCATGCTCCATGTCTTCGCTCTGAATGGCCTCCCGCCCGGCAAGGCGGCAGCCGGTAAATGGGCGTCCGAGGAGATCGAGGGTGCTCTTGCCCCTGTCCCGGTCAAGTGAACGCGTGAACGCCTGATCGGCGACCGCCTCGGACCGCGACGCCGCGGAGGTTACCGATCGGACGGGAATCTCCGAAGGGTCCGATCCATGTTTCAGAAGCCTGCATGCCCAAGAAAGCCAAGCCATGCCTCCAGCGTCCTCGCATGCGCCGTCTTCCTGGTCGCCACCCTGTTCCATTGCGATCGGGCAACTGCGCAGGCGCACCAGCCCCCCAGGCAGGAGCAGGACGGATATGTCTGGGCGCACACGGACAACCCGTTCGCCGGTGACGCGACCGCCATTGCCGAGGGACGGCGCCTTTATCGCAGCACGTGTTACATCTGTCACGCCGATACCGGATCCCGGGGACCCAACCTCCGCAAGTCGAGGCTCAAGGGCCAGCAGTTTGTGAGAATCGTCATGAACGGGCGCAAGGGCACCCAGATGCCTGCCTGGAAGGGAAAACTGACCGAGGACGAGATGTGGAAGATCCTGACCTTCATCGAGGCACCGGTCGATGGCAACCCCTGAGCCTCACATCAGGGATACCGTCATCTTGACCGCCATGATGGACAGGATCACCGCGAACACCTTCTTCAGCCTGGGCACGGGGATGGAGTGGGCGAGCCTGGCCCCCACGGGCACGGTGATGAAGGTCCCTGCCACGATGCCGACCAGCGCGGGCAGATAGATGTAGCCGAGGCTCAGGGCGGGCAGTTGATCCTTGCCCCAGCCGCCGATCAGGAAGCCCAGGGTGCCGGACACCGCGATGGGCAAGCCCAGAGCGGCAGAGGTCGCCACGCACTGGCGCATCGGCACGTTGCAGAAGCTCATCAGCGGGATGCTGATGAATCCTCCGCCCGCGCCGACCAACGCGGAGGCCAGACCGACCAGACCGGCACCGATCTGCAGTCCCGCTGGTCCGGGCAGGCGCCGGTCCGGGCGTGGGCGGATGTCGAGCATCATGTTCACTGCCGAATAAACCACGAACGCGGTGAACACGACCGCCAGAGCCCGCGATCGCAGGGCGTCCGCGACGGCGCTGCCGGCCAGAGTGCCGAGTACCAGCCCGGCCGCCGAGTGCCGCACGATGTCCCAGCGCACGGCACCGTGGCGGTGGTGCGCCAGGATGCTCTTGATCGAGGTGAACACGATGGTCGCCAGCGAGGTGCCGAGCGCGAGGTGCATCACCCTGTCAGCCGGAAATCCCTGCGCGTTGAAGGCGAACACCATCAGGCTCACCAGGATCAGCCCTCCGCCTATGCCGAGCAATCCGGCGAAGAAGCCGGCCACCAGACCCATGAGCGGGTAGAGGGCCCACCAGGCTGACGCGCCGCTCACAACAGCGTCTCGATGAAGGCCCACTCCTGCGCCGTGACCGGTGTGATGGACAGACGGTTGCCGCGCTGAAGGATGCGCATGCCTGCCAGTTCCGGATGGCTGCGCAGCTCCTGTATGCCCACCAGACGGGTCTTGCGCACCAGCTGGACATCCACGTGCATCCAGCGGGGCTGGTCCCGTGTCGCCTTCGGATCGTGGTACTTGGTGCCTGGCTCGAACTGGGTCTCGTCGGGGTAGGGGGCACTGGCCACCCGGGCGATGCCAGCGATGCCCGGTTCCTCGCAGCTGGAGTGGTAGAACAGCACCGGGTCGCCGACGCGCATCTGGTCCCGCATGAAATTGCGTGCCTGATAGTTGCGCACCCCGAACCACGGGACGGTGTGTCCGGGCAGCGCGGCGAGATCGTCGATGCTGACCTCGGAGGGTTCGGATTTCATCAGCCAGTGGTTCATGGACGTTCCTTGCTTGAGCGCGTGTTGCCGCCGTGCGGGATGGTGGCCCGAGCCGCCGCCCTGGCCAGGCGTGCTCCGGGTGAAAGCACCGGCACAACGAGGCTGGAGACATGCGGTGCCTCGGGCGAGACATGCCGAACTCGTACCGAACATACACCATGACGGAGCGTTCTGCGGCGCGTGGGCGCAGCCCAAGTGGAGGTGCGTGCCCGTCAGTGCAGCGGGATGCCGCGCAAGCGGTTCACCTGGGCGGCAGAGACCGCGGAGGCCGCATTGCCCCATGCCGAGCGTACGTAACTCGTCACGGCAGCCACCTCCTCGTCTCTCAGGGTGTGGCCGAATGGCGGCATTCCGAAAGGCCTGGGATTGCCCGCAGTGGCCGGCGGGAACCCGCCATCGAGCACCATGCGGATGACATTGGCCGGTTCGTCGAGCATCACGGCACGGTTGCCTGCCAGTCGGGGATATCCCGGTGAACGGCCTTGGCCTTCACTGCCATGGCACTCGGAGCAGTATTCATCGTAAAGCGAGCGCCCGCTCACCATGATCGGCTCGGCATCCTTGGGCAGCCTCCCGGACGTGGTTCGTCGGGCTGGCCTGGTCGCCTGCTCTGCCGCCTTCAGGAAGGTCGCGACCGCCAGGAGATCTTCGGGCGCCAGATGCCTCGTGCTGTGACGCACGACTTCGGCCATCGGCCCGCTGGCAATGGCGCCCGGGGCGATGCCATCGCGCAGCAAGCGAACGATGTCATCCGGCGCCCACTGCCCCACACCTCCCTCGCGGGGATCGAGCAGCGAGGGTGCGTACCAACCCAGTCCGGTGATCATCCCGCCTGCCAGTTCGCCCGCATCGTCGAACCCGCCCAGCGCATTGCGCCGCGCATGACATGCGCCGCAGTGCCCGAGCCCCCGCACCAGATAGGCGCCACGATTCCAGGTCGCGGAGCGGGCATCGTCGGGGCGGAAGTCGGCAGGCCGGAAATGGAGTGCTCTCCAGAGCCCCAGCATCCAGCGCTGATCGAAGGGGCGGCGCAGCTCATGTGGGGTGTTGCGCCGCGACACCGGCGGCAATGTCTTCAGGTAGGCGAACAGCGCATCCGAATCCTGCCGGCTGACGAGCGTGAAGTTCGTGTACGGAAACGCGGGATAGAGCGCCCGCCCGTCCCGCGACCGGCCTTCGTGCATTGCCCGCCAGAAGTCATCGGCAGTCCAGCGCCCGATCCCGGTCTCCGGGTCACTGGTCAGGTTGGAGCCGTAGACCAGACCGAACGGGGTGGCCAGCGCCCGCCCACCGGCGTAGGGTCGTCCGCCCGATTGCGTGTGGCAGGGCTCGCAGTTGCCCGCGAGGGCCAGGTACCGGCCGCGGGCCGGCTGTTCCGTCGGGGAGGTTCGGGCATCGCCCCGGTGCGCGCGAACCGGTCGTTCAAGGTCGGGGCGAAGGGCCATCCAGAGCGCTGCCAGCGCCGCGACCACCGTCAGCAACACCCAGCGGCGGGTCATGGCCGGCGGCTGCCGCGACCCGCGTCTCCGGGCAGGGTACCGCAGCGCATGGGAGGTGGTGTCTGCAGCGCGGCGGCCGGGCGGGTGTCCGTCGGCAGGGGTTGATGGGACAACCAGGCCGAGATGGCTGCCACGTCTTCGGGCCCCAGCCGCATCGCGATGTCTGCCATGCAGTCCGGCGCCGCGGCCCGGCGCCGGCCTCGCTGCCACGCGCCCAGTTGGGCGTTGAGGTAGTCGCGCGGCAGACCCAGCAGTCCGGGGATGTAGGGAGTCACGCCAGTGAGCGCTCTCCCGTGGCAGTCGACGCAGGGGGGAATGCGTCGCGTGGGGTCACCACGCCTGACCAGGGTCTCGCCGTGCGCGCGCACCGCCGCGGGGATGGGTGTGGCTGCCGGTGGCGGGTAGGGCAACTCTATCGCAGCGAAGTGCGCGGCGATTTCCGCAAGGTATTCGTCGGACAGAGTGGCCAGCAGAGCGGTCATCGCCCGGTAGCTGCGTCGGCCATCACGGAAGTTGTGAAGCTGGTTCAGCAGGTAGCCCCGGGGCTTGCCGGCGATGCGGGGGTAGTAGCCGTCGGGCCCCGCCCGACCTTCCCGACCGTGGCAACCGGTGCAGGCGAGCAGACGCTGGCCGAGGGTATCAGGCACGGGGCCAAGGGCCCGGGCAGACTCCGCGGCCACCGCGGGGCGCCCTGTGCACGCAAGGACCCCAAGAATGGAGGCGAGTACAAGCGACCATCCCTCCCGGGATCTGTCAGCAGGCAATGCAGAACCTGTCCATGGTGTGCCGGGAAAAAAAAGGGCGGCGCGAAGCGCCGCCCTTCACTGCTGGGGTGCCCCCCGAAAATGCCGTCAGGCCGGGCATCTTGAACCTGGGGTCCAAGAGTGGTCGCATTCCGAGCGCCGCAGGTACGTCCGCTTGGGACGCGCACAAAGGCGCTGCTCAGGTCTGCAACCGGGTGAATGACATTGGTTCAGAGAATTAACGACCTGTCGGACACCACAGGGAGCAAAGACGGAGCTCCCGGCACCAAGAAACGTCAGAAGAGCTTTTCCTGCCCCTGCATGACCGCGTCGATGGATGCCTGCATGTTCTGGATTCTACGCCTGAGATCACCCAGGTCAACGCCGCTGCCGACGCGGGTACGCAGCAATTCGTGTGCGATGTTGAGGCCTGCCATGATGGCGATGCGATCCACGCCGACGACCTTGCCCGCATCGCGGATCTCGCGCATCCTGCCGTCGAGGCAATCGACGGCCTGAAGCAGATCTTCCCGCTCCTCCTCGGTACAGGAGATGCGGAACTCCCTGCCCATGATGTTGACGTCTATCGCAGTGGCTTCGTTGGACACGCTCGGTCTCGGTCTGGGTCAGGAGCCCGCGTCGGGAACCCGCGACAGAAGGTTCTGCAGGCGGTCCCGGGCGCCTTCGATCTTCCGACGCAGGCCCTCGTTTTCGCTCTCTGTGGTGGCGAGGTGGTGCCGCAGTTCCGCGTTCTCCGCACGCAGGCCGTCGACGAGCCGGATAAGCGACTTGATGCGTTCGTCCAGCGCGTTGAGTTCGGCTTTCATCGGATGACTATACTGATCGCGATCGCGGGCAGTCAACGCTCGCGCCCGGGTGTCGGTGTTGTCGCGTCGACTGTTGGCCCTGGCGTGCGCCGATCCCTCGCCCCTTTTCCTGGCGCGTCGGTGCGAGGGGTTCGGTCACCGTCTCCTGGTTCGTTATAATCCGGCCTCGTTCGGGTGCCCGGCGCCGCTTTCCGCGGCCCGGGTCAAACGGGAAACAGGTGCGCGACCTGGTCGCAATGCCTGTGCTGCCCCCGCAACGGTAAGCGAGTCTGCACGAGCCACGATGCCACTGTCGTCGGGCGATGTTCCCTGTCCATGGGAGATCGCCGGATGGGAAGGCGGTCCGTGCTCCCGGGTCCTTTGGCCCCGGGGTCTCGCGAGCCCGGATACCGGCCCGGACGGCCGTTGCTCCTTCACATCTCCCGGTCTGATTGACCGGGTGATTGCGTCGGGGCGGTCTCCACTCACGTGCACGCGGCGGGCGTGCCCAAAGAGGAAAACATCATGCGACGCAGTATTGCGGCTGGCCTCGGGCTGGCCTCGTCCGCCTTTTTTTTCATTTCCGACAATGTTTCAGGTGCCGATCTGGTCGCCGCTCTTGCCGTACCCACCGTGGTGGTGACGGGTAACCGGTTCGACGAGAAACGCGCCGATCTGCCGGTCGGTGTGCAGATCGTGACGGCAGACGACATCGGTCGTTCGGGAGCGCTCACCCTGCCTGAGGTCTTGGCGCGGCAGGCGGGCTTCACGGTCCGCGACAACTCCGGCAGTCCGAACCGGCAGATCGACCTTCGCGGTTTCGGCATCAGCGGTGACCAGAACACCCTGATCCTCGTCAACGGCCAGCGCCTGTCCGAAAACGAGACCACGCCGGCGGATCTTGCATCGGTCAGTCTGGCCGATGTGGAGCGCATCGAGATCCTGCGCGGCAGTGGGGCCGTACTTTACGGGGGCGGTGCCACGGGCGGAACGGTCAACATCATCACACGCGGACCGCGTCCCGGCGACCGCAGTGCGCGGTTGGGGGCGACGGCGGGGAATTACGGAACCTATGGGGCGACCGCCAGCGCCTCGGTGGCCAGTGAGCGCCTGGGCCTGTCGGTCAATGCCTCCAGCCTCGCTTCCGACAACTACCGGGTCAATAACGATCTGCGACAGGACAACCTGTCTGCCGAACTGGCCTGGTTCGGTGATCGCGGGCCGGTGACGCTGCGTGTGGCCTCTGGCAACCAGGACCTTCGGCTGCCGGGGTCCCGCAGCGAGGCGGAGCTGGCGACGGATCGCCGTGGCACCGCGAACCCGAACGACTTCATGTCCCTCGATTCCGCCAGGGTAGCAGTCGCCACGGTGCAGCGGGTCGGCGATGCGGAACTGGCCCTGGATGTGGGGCATCGCGAGCGCAAGTCGCGTTCCTACCAGTTCGGCGGCTTCAACGACGTCAATGGCCGGGTGGTCAACGTCGCCCCAAGGGTGCGTCTGCCCTTCGCCACCGGACAGGTGTCGCATCGCCTGGTCGCGGGACTGGATTGGGATGAATGGGATTTCGACAACCGCATCCCGTCATTCGGCTACAACGGCAAGGCGTTGCAGCGCAATCTGGCGGCCTACGTCCAGGATGCGATGCGCATCTCCCCGGACCTGACCGTCAGCGTCGGCGCTCGCGAGCAACGGGTGCGCACGGCGCTGAGCGAACAGTCCTTCGGTCAACAGGATGCGAGCAAGGAACGCACCGTTCGCGCCTGGGAACTGGCGGCGCGGCAGAACCTGGATGCCGAGTGGCTGGCCTACGCCAAGACCGGGCGCAGTTTCCGCATGCCCGTGGTCGACGAAATCCGCGGTTTCGGCTTCGTGCCTCCCGCCCTGCTCGAGCCGCAGGTGTCCCGCGACTGGGAAATGGGTCTGGAGGGGGTTGGCGAAGGGCGCCGTCTGCGCCTGGCCGTGTTCCGCTCGAATCTCGAGAACGAGATCATGTACGTGCCGCCGCCGCTGCTCGGGGCGAACACCAACCTGCCACCGACGCGGCGCGAAGGGGTGGAGGTGGACGGCCAGTTCACGCTCGCTCCGGATCTGACTCTCGCGGCAAGCTACGCCTGGATCCGCGCCCGCTTTCGAGACGGATTGATCGGCGGCACGAACGTCACGGGCAAGGAGATTCCGCTGGTACCCCGCCACCGTGCGGGTGCCACGTTGTCGTGGCAGCCTGCCCCAGGCTGGCAGTCCAGCGTGACGGTCACCCACACCGGAAGCCAGGTCTACGACAACGACCAGACGAACAGCTTCGGCCGCCGCATCGCCTCGTTCACCGTGGTCGATCTCGCCGCCGCGTGGGATTCCGGACCCTGGGTGCTGCGCGCCGCGGTCCTCAATGCCACCAGCGAGGAGTACCACACCTACGCCATCGCGAATCTCACCACCGGCAGCTTCAACGCCTACCCCGCGGCCCTTCGTACCTTTCTTCTTTCGGCGTCCTACCGGTTCGACCGGCGCTGAGCGTCGGCGCGGCGGCGGGACGTTTTCTGATATCGTCCCGCCATGTCCACTCCGACGAGCGCGCAGCTTTATCTGCGTCTTCTGCGCTACGTCCGCCCCCACTGGCGCGTTTTCGCCGCCTCCATTGCCGGCACCATCGCGGCGGCTCTCACGGAGCCTGCGCTTCCCGCGCTCATGAAGCCGCTGCTCGACGGCACCTTCGTCGACAAGGACCCGTGGCTCATGCGCTGGATGCCGGTGGCGCTGGTGGCCCTGTTCCTGGTCCGCGGTGCCGCCAACTTCGTCGAGAGCTACTGTTCGAACTGGGTCGCGACCCGCGTGGTGACTGACCTGCGCGAGGCGATGTTCCGGAAGTTCATGGTTCTGCCGGTCGAGTTCTACGACGAGCAGGTGAGCGGCAATCTGGTGTCCAAGGTCACCTTCGACGTCACGCAGGTCACCTCGGCCGCGACCTCGGCGGTCACCATCTCGCTCAAGGACAGCATCACGATTGCCGGCCTGCTGGGCTGGCTGCTCTACCTGAACTGGCAGCTCACGCTCATCACCCTCGTCACGGTGCCGGGGATCACCCTGATCGTGCGCCTGTTCAGTCGCCGCCTGCGCCGTGTCGGCCGCGAGGTGCAGCAGGCGATGGGAGAAGTCACCCAGGTGCTGCACGAGGGGATCGACTGCCAGAAGGTGGTCAAGATCTTCGGCGGAGCGGAGCAGGAGACGCGTCGCTTCCACGAAAGCGCGAACCGGGTCCGGCGCTTCGGCATGAAGTACGCCGCCGCGGCCGCCGCCAACACCTCCATCGTCCAGTTGATCGCAGCCGTGGCTCTGGCCGTGATCATCACCATCGTCGCCCGGCAATCGGCCGCCAACGAGACCACCGTCGGCGGCTTCGTGTCCTTCATCACCGCAATGCTCATGCTGCTGCAGCCGCTGAAGCGGCTGACCGGGGTGAACGAGCAGTTGCAGAAGGGGCTGGCGGCGGCGGAGAGCATCTTCACCGTGCTCGACCAGGCCCCCGAGCCTGACAGCGGGAGCGTCGTGCTCGGCCATGCCCGCGGCGAACTGGTGTTCGAGGATGTCTCCATGCGGTACCCGCGCGCCGAGCGCCCCGCGCTGAGTCATGTGAACCTGGCGATCCGGGCCGGGGAGACCGTGGCTCTGGTGGGCCCGTCAGGCGGGGGCAAAACGACGCTGGCCCATCTGGTTCCGCGCTTCTATCAGCCCACCGGCGGGCGCATCCTGGTCGACGGCCACGACCTGCGCGATGTCACGCTCGACAGCCTGCGCGCCAATATCGCCCTGGTGTCGCAAGACGTCGCCCTGTTCAACGACACCGTGGCGGCGAACATCGCCTACGGGGCGAGGGCGACGGCGAGCCGGTCCGAGGTGATGGCTGCCGCCGAGGCTGCCCACGCCCTCGGTTTCATCCGCGAGATGCCCCAGGGGCTGGACACCGTCGTCGGGGAGAATGGCGTACGCCTGTCGGGCGGGCAGCGACAACGCCTCGCCATCGCCCGCACCCTGCTCAAGAATGCCCCCATCCTGATTCTCGACGAGGCGACTTCGGCACTGGATTCGGAGTCCGAGCGACAGGTGCAGGCGGCGCTGGAGCAACTCATGCGCGGCCGCACCACCCTGGTCATCGCCCATCGGC
>JBEICA010000018.1:0-24848 GCA_040373665.1 Burkholderiales bacterium
AAGCTCTACAAGAAGGGCATGCTCGACGACGAGATCATGTCGATCATCCTCTCGAACATCCGCGTGGCCGACCAGCGCATCGGTGACATCAAGGCGCAGGCGGCGGCCCTTGCCAATGGCGAAAAACGCCTCGCGGCCCTGTTGGACCGCTACGGCGCCGACACGGTCGACAATGGCATTGCCGAACTGAAACGCCGCGCCGCCGCGCAAATGCGCGCCAAGATCGCCGCCATTCCCGACGGCAGCTATGAAGGCCAGGCCTTCGTCGATTCCGACGGCGTCGTCAATGAACCGCTGGTGATCCGCATGAAGATCACCAAGTCAGGCGGCCTGGAGGACGCCGCGCTGCGTTTCGACATGAGCGGTTCCTCGCCGCCCTGCCGCGGCCCGATGAACAGCGTCATCGCCACCACCAAGTCGTCGATCTATCTGGCGGTCAAGCACATCTTCCCCGAGGTGCCGATCAACGCCGGCACCTTCGAGCCGCTGCACATCGTCGAGCCCGAGGGCACCTTCCTCTACGCGCGCTATCCCCGCCCGGTGTCGGGCTGCGCGGCCGAGGTGAGCCAGCGCATCGCCGAGGCGGTGTTCGACGCCCTGGTCAAGGCCATGCCGGACCGGCTGTTCGCCGCACCGGCCGGCACTTCCGGCAACTTCGCGCTCGGCGGGTTCGATCCGGAGCGTGGCCGCCCCTACGTGATGTACGTGATCTCCGGCGGAGGCTACGGCGGCTCGCCGGCCGGGGACGGCATCTCGAACGGCTGTTCCACCATCGGCATCTCCAAGACCACGCCGATCGAGGTCATGGAGCAGCGCTACCCGGTGCTGTTCGACCGCTACGCGATTCACGAGGGATCGGGCGGGGCCGGGGAACACCGCGGCGGATTCGGTGTGTCCTATGCGGTCCGGCTGCGGCGCGGCGAAGCCCGTGCGTCCATGGTGATGGATCACGGCCGCTTCGGCCCGCGCGGCGCGCTGGGCGGAACGGACGGCGGCACCAATCTCGTGAGCGTCGAACTCCAGGGCGAGGCGTACGTGCCGCCGCACCTGTCCAAGGACCAGGACATCCCGCTCGCGCCCGGAGACGTGGTGTCGGTCGCCACACCCGGCGGTGGCGGCTACGGCGACCCGCGGCGCCGCCCGGCCCCGCTCGTGGCACGGGATGTCGCGCGTGGCTACTACACGCGCGATCAGGCGCGCGAGCGCTTCTCCGTGGTCATCGGGGACGATGGCGCCGTGGACGAGCAGGCGACCGGCGCCCTGCGACGGAACGCGCTGCCGCCGTGCGGTTCCGGCGCCGTGCACCAGGATGAAGCCCACACTTGAATTGACCGGCACCGAAGAACAGAATCTCCGAGGACCGGCTGATCGAGTCACGCGGACGGCGCGATTTGATCAGACCTTCCCCAGTCGCATGCGCCACGGGCACCCCATGGCGGCGGCCCCGTTCAACAACGCAAGGAGAGAGCAGAGATGAGCGGTCTACATCGTCGCAGTTTCCTCAAACTCGCCGCCGGCTCGGCGATGCTGACCGGTGGCGCGGGCTGGCTGGCCGAGGCCATGGCTGCGGGCAAGATCGCGCCCGGAGCGAAGGACGTTCTCATCGTCATCGATGTGCAGAAGTGCTTCATCCCCGGCGGCTCCCTGGCCGTGGACAAGGGCGACGAGATCGTCCCGCTCATCAATGCCATCTCGAAGAAATTCGAGAACGTCGTGCTCACCCAGGACTGGCACACGCCGGACCACGTGTCCTTCGCCTCGCAGCACGACGGCAAGAAGCCCTTCGAGGCCATCAAGCTCGGCTACGGCACCCAGGTCCTGTGGCCGGACCACTGCGTGCAGGGCACCGAAGGCGCCGACTTCGCACCCGGCCTGTCCATCCCGCACGCCACGCTGGTGATCCGCAAGGGCTATCACCGCGACGTCGACAGCTACTCCGCCTTCCTCGAGGCGGACAAGAAAACCCTCACCGGGCTGGGCGGCTACCTGAAGCAGCGCGGCGTCCAGAACTGCTACTTCGTGGGTCTGGCCACCGACTTCTGCGTCGGCTGGAGCGCGATCGACGCCGGTGCGGCCGGCTTCAACGCCGCCGTGCTCGAGGACGCGTGCCGGGGCATCAACCTCGGCGGCACCGGCCTCGAGGCGGCGTGGAAGGACATGGTCGCGAAGGGCGTCAAGCGCATCCAGTCGAGCGATCTCGCCTGAGTTGCCCTTCCTGCCCCGAAAAGGCCCGCAGGTGCGGGCCTTTTTCTTTTGAGGGCGAGGCCGGCCCGGCTCAGCCCGTCCGGGCGGGCTGGGTGGCGCGCTCCAGGGCGGTCAGCCACATCAGGGCCTGCCCGCGATCCCGGCCGCACATCTCCGGCGAGGCTTGCAGGCCGCTGCAGCAGGCCGGTCGCGCAGGGTGCCCGAACAGGGCGCAGCGAAGATCCGGCGTGAGCTGGATGCAGGGAATGCCCGCCGGCTTGCCCTCTGGCATCCCCGGGATCGGGCTGGAGATCGAGGGTGCGATGCAACACGCACCGCAGCCCGGGCGGCAGTCCATCAGCCGACGACCGTCCGCGCGAGCTCGAGCAGCATGAGATCGTTGCCGGGGGCCGCGAGCAGGGAGATGCCCAGGGGGCAACCGTCCAGCGAGGCCATCGGCAAGCTCACCTGGGGAAGGCGGGCGTGACCGGCGGCCGACAGCAGACCCATGCAACGGGCGCGGAACCGGTTCATCGCCTCCTGCGGACTGCCGCGCAACGGGGCGATGCCGGGTGCCGTCGGCATCACCAGAACCGCGTTTCCGTCGAGCAGACGGCACAGCCGATCCGAGATCGTTGCGCGCAACGCCGCCGCCTCCTGGACGACAGCGGCATCGACGACAGCCGCATGGGCGAAGCGCTCGCGCACACCGGGGCCGAACTGCGGTCTCACCTCGCGCACCCAGGCACCGTGCACCGCCCAGGCCTCCGCCGCCTGGAGGTGGCGGAAGACCTCGGCCCAGGCGGCGAAGCCTTCGTCGGCGATGCGCACCGGGGCGGCGACACCCCACCGCGCCTCGATGCGCAGCAGCGCCGGTCGGAGAGCCTGGGCGACGTTGTCGCCGGCCCACTCGAAGGCGTCCGCCGCCACCAGCAGGCTACCGGGTGCGGCGGCCGCACCCTGGTCGGAGAGCAGCACGCGCCCCACCCGCTCCAGCAGACCGGCCTCGCGCGTGAACCAGCCTACCGTGTCATAGCTCGGCGCCAGAGCACAGACGCCCTCCAGCGGGATGCGGCCATGACTCGGACGCATCCCGAACACGCCGCACAGGCTCGCGGGAAAGCGCACCGAGCCGCCGGTGTCGGAACCGAGCGCGAAATCCACCAGACCGGCGGCGACCGCCGCCGCCGAGCCGCTGGAGGAGCCACCGGGAATGCGGCCGGGAGCATTCACGTTGACCGGCGTGCCGTAGTGGGCGTTCTCGCCCAGCGAGCTCCACGCCATCTCGTCAGTGTGGGTCTTGCCCACCACCCGGGCGCCGGCGTCGAGCAGCCGCAACACCGCCGTGGCGGTCACGGTCGCGGGCGGGTGCGTGGCCAGCCAGTCCGGGCTGCCGAAGCCGGTGGGTCGGCCTGCGATGTCATAGATGTCCTTGATGCCGCAATCGAGCCCTGACAACGGACCGTGACGCGCGCCCGCGCACTCGGCATGGGTGTGTCGGGTGAAGGCTCCGACGTGGTCTCTCTCGAGGATGCTGGACATGGCGGCTCCGGTGAACCCGTGGAAGTGTAGTCGAGACGCAGGCAGTCCCCGGCAGAGGGCGCGGGATGGGAGTAGCATCTTCGAGGAGGGCGACTCGCGCCCTGGGAGATTCGCATGCGCCTGACCTGGCTGCCCCTGGTCGCCATCATGACCGCACCGGCACTGGACTGCGCCGCGCAGCAGGGCGTGGCGGGCGCACGCTATGCGCCCGCCTCCACCGGCATCTCGCTCGCGCCCGGCGCGCTGCCGGAGCGCAAGGAATTCAGCTTCGGTCGCGACGCCGGGGGCGCATGGCTGGGACGCAACGGCAAGTTCGGTATCGAGATCTGGGTGCGGCATGCCGGCTTCCGCTGCGCAACCTATGAGATCGGCGTTCGATTCGGCGAGGGTGAGCATGGCTGCACCCGGGTCAACTGGCTGAGCGAGCCGCGCTGGCTCACGAGCCAGAGGCAGTGCAACAACGCCGTCATGCTCCACCGGGGCGTGGACGGAGACCCGGACCTTGCCGCCGTGTTCGAGCGGGCCACCTGTGCCGAGCGTCTGGTGCGCTGCGAGGGCAACTGCCCCTGAACCACACCGGCGGCTCCAGGCCCGCGTCGCCCGCCGATCACACCACCAGCGCCCGCTCCACCGCCCGTCGCCACGCCATCTTGAGCGCGGCCGCCTGATCCGCTCCCAACGCAGGCTCGAACACGCGGTCGGCGCGCCACAGCGCGTCCACGCGCTCGTCGTTGTCCCACAGCCCCACCGCGCGCCCGGCCAGGAAGGCTGCACCGAGCGCCGTGGACTCGGGGCTTGCGGAGCGCACCACCGGCACGCCAAGGATGTCCGCCTGAAACTGCATCAGCAGGTCGTTGCGGGTGGCACCGCCATCGACGCGCAGCTCACGCAGCGGCACGCCGGCATCGGCCTGCATGCACTCCAGGATGTCGGCCGTCTGAAATGCGATGCCCTCCAGGGCGGCGCGGGCGATGTGGCCACGCGTGCTGCCCCGCGAGAGACCGGAGAGGGTGCCGCGCGCCTCGGGCTGCCAGTGCGGCGCGCCGAGACCTGTGAAGGCAGGCACGAAATGCACGCCCCCGTTGTCGGGAACCGAGCGGGCCAGCGACTCCACCTCGGACGCACTGGCGATGACGCCCAGCCCGTCGCGCAGCCATTGCACCACGGCGCCGGCCACGAAAACGCTGCCCTCCAGCGCGTATTCGGTACCTCCGGCGCGGTCCCACGCCACCGTGGAGAGCAGCGCATGGCGGGAGCGCGGCAACCGGGCACCGGTGTGCATGAGCATGAAGCAACCCGTGCCGTAGGTGTTCTTCACCTGTCCGGGCCGGGCGCAGCGCTGACCGAACAGGGCCGCCTGCTGGTCGCCCGCCATGGCAGCGATCGGAATGGGCGCGCCGAACAGTTCCGGCACCGTCTCGCCGAAGACGCCACCGGTCGGCACGACCCGCGGCAGCATTGCGCGCGGCACATCAAGAGCAGCCAGCAACGCGTCGGACCAGCCCCCATCGACGATGTCGTACATGAGGGTGCGCGAGGCATTGCTGGCATCGGTGACGTGGGCGCGTCCACCGGTGAGCCTCCAGGCAAGCCAGGAATCCACGGTGCCGAAAAGCAACTCCCCCGCCTCTGCGCGGGCGCGCGCGCCGGGCACGGTGTCGAGGATCCAGCGCAGCTTGGTGCCCGAGAAATAGGGGTCCAGCACCAGACCGGTCCGCTCGCGGAACAAAGGCTCGAGGCCGGCGGCCCGCAATGCGGCGCAGGCCTCACTCGTGCGGCGGTCCTGCCAGACGATGGCGTTGGCCACCGGCCAGCCGCTGACGCGATCCCACACGACCGTGGTTTCACGCTGGTTGGTGATGCCGATCGCGGCGATGTCGGCCGCTGCGCAACCTGCGTGGGACAGCGCCTCGCGTGCCGTGGCCAGCTGCGTGGCCCAGATGACCTCGGGGTCCTGCTCGACCCAGCCTGGCTGCGGATAGACCTGGGGCAGCTCGCGCTGACCCAGGCCGCGGATGGCCCCGTCGCGATCGATGACGAGCGCTCTGGAGCTGGTGGTGCCCTGGTCCAGGGCGAGGATCAGATCGGGCATGGTGTGCTAGATTCGGTCACAGACTTTCGGCAGACCGTCGGGCCGTTGCCGCCGCGGTTCAGGATACACGTCAGGCGCCACCGTGGACGAGCAGCAGCAGGCATTTCGATCGGCGATGGAACGCATGGGGCTGCTCGACGCCCGGGAGCCGCTCAGCCTCGAGCCGCTTGCCGGCGGCGTCTCCTCGGATATCGTGCGCGCCAGCTGGCCGCGGGGCACGGCCTGTGTCAAGCGCGCCCTGCCCCGGCTCAAGGTGCAGGCCGAGTGGCGGGCACCGGTGGAGCGCAACCGCTGGGAAGTGCAATGGATGCGTGTTGCCGGCGCCATCGTGCCGGGAGCCGTGCCCGCCATCCTCGGCGAGGATGCGGATGCAGGCATGTTCGCGATGTCCTGGCTCGATCCGGACCAGCACCCGGTGTGGAAGAACCAGCTTCGCGACGGTGTCGTGGATCCTGCCGTGGCTCGCGCCGTGGGCCGGATCCTGGCCGCCATCCATGGCGCGACCGCGGGTGACGCCGCGGTGGCATCCGCCTTCGCCACGGACCACATCTTCCATCCCATCCGCCTCGAGCCCTACCTGCTGGCCACGGCCAGAGCCCACCCCGGGGTGGCTGCGCGGCTGGAGCACCTGGCCGAAGTGACGGCGACCACCCGGCGCGCCCTGGTGCACGGCGACGTCAGCCCGAAGAACATCCTCGTCGGTCCGGCCGGGCCGGTGTTTCTCGATGCCGAGTGCGCGTGGTATGGCGACCCCGCCTTCGACCTGGCGTTCTGCCTGAACCACCTGCTGCTCAAGTGCCTGTGGCGGCCGCACTGGTGGGCGCGCTACCTCGACTGCTTCTCTGCGCTCTACGGGACCTATCTCGCCCACGTCACCTGGGAACCGGCGGCGGAACTGCAGCGACGCGTTGCGCACCTGCTGCCCGGACTGTTCCTGGCCCGGGTCGATGGCAAATCCCCGGTCGAATACATCACCTCCGAGGCAGATCGCGACAAGGTGCGACGCGTCGCGGTGCAGTTGCTGCATCATCCGGCCGACCTGCTGTCGCACATCAGCGAAGCCTGGCGCGCCGAGATCGGACTCGGCGGTCAGCAGTTGCGCGGCGCAACACCCCCCAACCCATCCGAAGGACCATGAACAAGACATCGATCGCCAGCATCCGCGGCAGGCGGGTATGGGACTCGCGCGGTCGCCCGACCGTCGAGGCGGAAGTGCGGCTGCGCGGCGGCGCCATCGGGCGCGCCATCGCCCCCGCCGGAGCATCGCGCGGCACCCACGAGGCCATCGACCTGCGCGACGGCGGCCCCGGGCTCGGCGGGATGGACGTCTCACTGGCAGTGGGCCATGTCAACGGCGACATCGCCGCGCGCCTGACCGGCATGGATGCCACGGACCAGCGCGCCGTGGATGCCGCGCTCATCGCCCTCGACGGCACGCAGACCAAGGGTCGTCTGGGGGGTAATGCCACCATCGCGGTATCCATGGCAGTGCTGCACGCGGCAGCGGCCGGCGCCGGCCTGCCGCTGTATGCGCACCTGGCGCAGGACCGCCCGGTGCGCCTGCCGCTGCCCGAGATCCAGATCTTCGGCGGCGGTGCCCACGCCGGCCGCCGCGTCGACATCCAGGACTTCATGATCATGCCCCTCGGGGCGCGCAGCTTTGCGCAGGCGCTGGACATGACGGCCGAGGTGTACCGCGCGGCGGGGCTGCTCATGCAGGAGGCAGGCAAGCTCCAGGGGGTCGCCGACGAGGGGGGCTTCTGGCCTGCGTTCGACTCCAACGAGGAGGCCCTGGGAATGCTGGTGCGCGCCATCGAGCGCGCCGGCTTCACGCCAGGCGACGACGTGGCGATCTCGCTGGACATCGCCGCCTCGGAGTTCGGTGCCGACGGCCGCTACACGCTTGGGCTGGAACGCCGGCACCTGGACCGCGACGGCATGATCGACATGCTGCTCGACTGGTGCCGCCGCTATCCCATCGCCTCGGTCGAGGATCCCCTCGCGGAGGACGACCCGGAGGGCATGCGCGCCTTCACCGCGGTGGCCGGACACCGCATCCAGGTCATCGGCGACGACTTCCTGGTGACCCATGCGGGGCGCGTGCGCGAAGCCGCCCGGTCACGCGCCTGCAATGCGGTCCTGATCAAACCCAATCAGGCCGGGACGGTCACGGAGACCCACGCCGCCTTCGAGGCCGGCATGGGCGCCGGCTTCGGCACCATCGTCTCGGCCCGCTCCGGCGAGACCGAGGACGTGACCATCGTCCATCTGGCGACCGGCTGGAACGCCGGCCAGCTCAAGGTGGGCTCGTTCGCCCGCTCGGAGCGCATGTGCAAGTGGAACGAGGCGCTGCGTCTCGAGGAGAGCCTCGGGGACCAGGCGGTGTTCGCCGGACGTGAGGTGCTGCCGCCCGACGCCGGCAAGCCGCTGCCCTGATGCCCCACCGCCAGGGGCATCTGCTGCGCGGGGTCGGGCTCATGATGCTCGCCGTGTTCATGTTCTCGTCCATGGACACCCTCGCCAAGCACGTGCTGCGCAGCTATCCCATCCCGCCGCTCATATGGGCGCGCTATTTCATCCAGAGCGCCTTCATGGTGGCCGTGTTCGGACCGCGCATGGGGCTGGGACTGGTGCGCACCCGCCACCCGGTGCTGCAGGTCGTTCGCGGACTGCTGCTGGTGAGTTCGACGGTGTTCTTCTACCTGTCCCTCATCTACCTGCCGCTCGCCGAGGCGGCCGCCATCAGCTTCGTCGGACCGGTGCTGGTGACGGCCTTGTCCGGCCCCCTGCTGAAGGAGCGGGTCGGCCCGCGACAATGGCTCGCCGTGTTCCTCGGCTTCACCGGCGTCCTGATCATCATCCGCCCGGGCGGTGCGGTGTTCAGCCCGACCGTCGCGCTGCCCCTGCTCACCGCCGTGTTCTTCAGCCTGTATCAGATCGCAACGCGAAAGGTGGCCGGCCGCGACGATCCGATGACCACGCTGTTCTTCACCGCCCTGGTCGGCGCGGTGGCCACCACCGTGCCCCTGCCCTTTACCTGGCAGACGCCGACTCCGGTGCAGTGGCTGTTCATTGCCGCCATCGGCACCCTGGGAGGTCTGGGGCATTTCCTGCTGATCCGCGCCGTCGAGCATGCCTCGCCCATGGCGCTGGCACCTTTCGTCTACGTGCAACTGGTGTGGTCGACCGTGCTCGCCTGGCTGGTCTTCGGCGACTTCCCGGACGGCGGGACGCTCAGCGGCATGGGCGTCATCGTGATGGCCGGACTTCTCGCCGTCGATTGGCGCCGGCTGCGCACGCCAACACCTGCGGGGCGGCGATAATCCGCCGTCTGCGAGCCCTCCCTCACCCGAACATGAAACCCGTTGCCGAACCGCGCTCCGCATTCCGTCACTTCCAGGCCATTCCGACCCGGTGGATGGACAACGACGTCTACGGCCACGTCAACAACGTCGTCTACTACTCGTACTTCGACACTGTGGTGAACCAGTACCTGATTGAACAGGGAGTGCTCGACATCGAGACCAGCGGCGTCATCGGCCTGGTGATCGAGACCCGCTGCAACTACTTCCGCCCCGTGACCTTTCCCGATGTGGTGCATGCAGGCCTGCGTGTGGCGAAGCTCGGCAACAGCAGCGTGCGCTACGAGATCGGCCTGTTCCGCAACGATGACGACGAGGCGGCGGCCCAGGGGCACTTCGTGCATGTCTACGTGGACCGGGCGAGCCGTCGACCGGCCCCCCTCCCGGCGGCCATGCGGGCAGCCCTGGAGAAGATCGCGGCGGCCTGATCGCGCCGCGCCCCACCTGCAACCGCAGGTCTGATCGGAACCGGTCGCGGAGCGTCCGCACGCCGGCGCGGAGCGCTTGCAAGGCCTCGCATCACGCGTCACGATCCGGGCACGGGAGGTTGCCCCCGCGAGCGGTCCCCGACCGGCTGGAACATCGCGGGCCACGGCAGTTCCGAAGGCGAAACGGCCCGCCGCTCACGGAGGCCGCCCAGGCTTGGAGGTCCTTGCATGAGCCAGTCCCGCAACCCTGCCGCAGCCCACCTCGATCCCTACCGGCTCGATCCGGAGGACATCCTCGAGCCGCCGGTCGGGCTGGGCAACATCCTGCGCAAGATCGGACCCGGCATCGTGCTGGCGGCATCCATCGTCGGCTCGGGTGAACTGATCGCCACCACCGCGCTCGGCGCCAAGGTGGGCTACACCATGCTCTGGCTGGTGGTGGTGAGCTGCCTGATCAAGTCGGTGGTCCAGGCCTTCCTCGGCCGCTACGTGATCGCGCGCGCCGAGACCGGGCTGGACGCGGTCAACCACATCCCCGGTCCACGCGGACGCCACATCAACTGGGTGGTGGGCGCCTGGGCCGTCATGGCCTTTCTGGTGCTGTTCCAGATCGCAGCCATGTACATCGGCGTGTCCCAGGTCATGTTCCAGGTGACCACGGTTCCGGTCTGGGCCTGGGTGCTGGTGTTCTGGGCACTCACCCTGGTGCTGCTGCTTGGCGGAGGGTATGAGCGCATGGAACGGCTGGCGATGGTGAAGGTCGGCCTGTTCACCCTCATCACGCTGCTGGCGGCGGTGTTGCTGATCACCTCGCCCGCCTTCTCGATCGCCGACGTGGCCCAGGGCTTCAGCTTCCAGCTTCCGACAGAGGGCATGGCGATCGCCATCGCGGTGTTCGGCATCACCGGGGTGGGTGCCACCGAGCTCTACATCTACACCTACTGGTGCGTCGAGAAAGGTTACGCCCGCTACACCGGGCCCTACGAGAACTCCGAGGCCTGGAGGCGGCGGGCCCGAGGGTGGGTTCACGTCATGAACGTCGACGTGCTGTTCTCGATGGTGATCTACACCGTGGCCACCGTCGCCTTCTACCTTCTGGGCGCGGGCATTCTCCACGCCATGGGGCAGGTCCCCAACGGCGCCGAGATGATTCCGGTGCTGTCCAACATCTACACCCGGACCCTGGGCGGATGGGCCCGCTATCTCTTCTACATCGGCGCCATCGTCATCCTGTTCGGCACCATCGTCGCCGCGACTGCGGGGCACGCGAGAATGTTCTCGGACCTCGTGCGGGTCCTCGGCCACTACCGGCCCGAGGACCTGCGCGCGCGCAACCGCTGGCGCGACATCTTCGTGGTGGTGCTCACTGTCATCCCGGTCGCCATGTTCTGGATCTTCGGCCAGGCCCCGGTGCAGATGGTCACCTGGGGCGGCATGGCACAAGCCGCCATGCTGCCGATCATCTCGAGCGCGGCCCTCTACCTTTACTACCGCCACATGCGCCGCTCGCTGGAGGCACCGGGCTGGATGGTGGCCTTGCTATGGATCGCGGTGGTGTTCATCATCACGTTTGTGGTGCCTTCGCTGGCAACCGAACTGAAGAAGATGTTCGGGTGACGAATGCCGGGTGCGGAATTTGCGGCATCCGGGCCCGGCAACACGTTCGCGGCGCCCTCGACGGCGACCCGACCCAATAAGCTGTTCGTACAGGAGACTCAAGGTGCAGATCGAACGCAGGCATGTCGGGAAGCGGCTTTCCCAGGTCGTGATACACGGAGACACGATTCATCTGGCCGGCATCGTCGCCGATGAGCCCGTGCCGGAGGATCCCGGTGCGCAAACAGCCGGCATCCTCGCCAAGATCGACCGCTTTCTGCAGGAAGCCGGAAGCGATCGCAGCCGCATGCTCACCGCAACCATCTGGTTGTCCGACGTGAGCTACTACGATGCAATGAACGCGGTGTGGGATCCGTGGGTTCCGGAGGGCGCCGCGCCCGCCCGTGCCTGCGTCGAGGCGCGGCTTGCCCACCCGAAGTACAAGGTCGAGATCCAGGTCACCGCCGTGCGCGGCCACTCCGCTCACGACGCGGTGGGCATGCCCTGAGGCGCTGACTTACCCGTACCAACCGAGCCCGGGACGCCGCGTTCATGGCCATTCCGGCCATTTCGCTGAGCCTGCTGCAGCCTCTGCGCGCGGCAGGCTTCATTTCGTTTTCGCCCTCGTCGGCCGCTCTGGGCTCGCCCCCTGTGGCGGTCGCCAACGCCCTTCAGACGTCGCTGGTCACCGGCGCCCCCGTGCCTCAGGGGCTCGGCCGCAGCGGCGTCGTTCCCGACGTCCGCTCCCTGCTGGACAGGGCTTATTTCCGCGATCTCGTCGCCGCCCTGGACGGTGTGCGCTCTCCGGGTTCGGTCACGTCCGCCAGCACACCGGTGTCGGCATCCCTTGGCGCGGAGTCGCTGCTGGGTCGGGCGGGTCTTCCCAGCGCCCTCGAACAGCTCAGCCTCTCGGAGGGGGTCTCCCTGCTCGGGTCGGCCCTGAGTCTGTTCGGGACCCTTCAGTCCATGGCCGACGACAGCGGCGAGACGGCCGACCCGTCGATCGGCGCGTTGCTCGACATCTTCGCCTGACCGGCACGCCACCGCCCGGCAGGCGGGAAAAAAATGCGTTAAAAGCGTGCAAGGCTGGCACAGCAGCCGAGCGTTCTCCTAGAATCAACGCGGGGTCCATGCGTTCCAGAGAACCGCACCCAGCGGTCATAACCCAGGTCGCCCGGACCGGCGTCACGCCTGTGTGCGCCGGTCGCCGTAACCAGCAGTCCCCGGGGCAGGCCGCGCGAGGTGGGTCACGGTCCTCTTCGTCGTCCTTCCCGGCCGTCGCCGGCGGCATCCGCTGCCGGCGGTTGCAGGTTCCATTCAGGAGAGGACAGATGAACCACGCTCAACGATCCCTGGCCAAGGGGTGGCGCCTTGCGCCGCTGGCGGCCGCCCTGCTCGCACCGGCACTGTCGTTTGCGGATGCCGTGCATACCCCGGTGACCGACGCGATGCTGCTCGGCGCGACCCAGGAAGCCAACAACTGGCTCATGGCCGGTCGCGACTACGCCGGCACGCGTTACAGCCCGCTGGCGAAGATCAACCCCAAGAACGTCAAGCGGCTCGTGCCGGCCTACTCGTTCTCCTTCGGCGTGCAGGATGCGCAGAACACCACCCCGATCGTGGTCGACGGCGTCATGTACGTCACCTCGTCGCACGGCAAGATCTTCGCGCTCGAGGCCGCCACGGGCAAACAGCTCTGGGCCTACTCGCACCCTCTGCCCGACAACATCGGCAAGATGATGTGCTGTGACGTCGGCAACCGTGGTGCGGCCGTTTACGGCAACAAGGTGTTCTACGCCACGCCCGACGCTCACGTGATCGCGCTCGACCGCGCGACCGGCAAGAAGGCCTGGGACGTGGTGGTGGGTGACTACACCAAGGCCCAGACCATGACCGTGGCTCCCCTGGTGGTCAAGGGCAAGGTCGTGGTCGGCATGTCGGGTGCCGAGTACCCGACGCGCCTGTGGATCGACGCCCTCGACGCGGACACCGGCAAGCAGGTGTGGCGCCGCTACACCATCCCGGGACCGGGCGAAGCTGGCCACGACACCTGGGGCAACACCGACCCCGAGATCTGGAAGTACGGCGGCGGCTCCACCTGGATCACCGGGTCCTACGATCCTCAGCTCGATACGCTCTACTGGAGCACCGGCAACCCGAACCCCGACTGGGATGGCGAGGGCCGCAAGGGTGACAACCTGTACACCAACTCCACCCTGGCTCTCAACCCGGATACGGGCGAGATCAAGTTCCACTACCAGTACACGCCCTGGGACGTTTGGGACTTCGACGGCGTGAACGAGACCATTCTCGCCAACGTCGACGGCAAGAAAGTCTGGTTGCACGGCGACCGCAACGGGTTCCTGTACAGCATCGACCGCACCAACGGCAAGTTCGTCTGGGCCAAGGAGATCTCCAAGGTGAACTGGGCGACGGGCTTCACGCCCGAGGGCCGTCCGATCATCGACGAGACCAAGGTACCCACCTACACCAACAAGGCCATGAACGTGTGCCCGGCCTCCGAGGGTGGCAAGTGGTGGAACCCGATGAGCTACAACCCGGTCAGCAAGATCGTCGTGGTGCCGAGCCGTGAGATCTGCGCCGACATCCTGGCGGGCAAGAGCGAGCGGGTGGAAGGCAAGTACAACCTTGGCATCGCCGAGGCCGACTGGATCAAGGGCTACGGCCAACTGGTGGCGTTCGATGTCACCACCGGCGAGAAGACCTGGACCGTCAAGGCGCCCTCCCCCTTCACCAGTGGCGTGCTGACCACCGGTGGCGGTCTGGTGTTCGCCGGCACGCCCGAAGGCGACTTCAAGGCCTACGACATCCGCACCGGCGAGGAACTGTGGTCGTTCCAGACCGGCTCCGGCATCGTCGGCAGCCCCATCACCTACTCGGTGGACGGCAAGCAGTATGTGGCCATCCCCTCGGGCTGGGGCGGCTGGACGGGTTGGGCCACCTGGGGTGGCAAGGGCGGTGCACCGCACCTGAAGGACAGCCGCAAGGGCGGGACGCTGTTCGTCTTCTCGCTGTTCGACGGCAAGTAAGGAGCATGGCGCGGGGCCCCCGCCGGGACGCACCAGCCCCGGCGGGATGGTCCCGCGCCGACACCCCAACACGGGGGCGCCTGGGATCAGGCGCTCCCTTCATTTGCACGCACCCCACATGAGATCCGCGCTTCTCGTCGTTTCCCTGCTCGCCGCCGCCGCCGCGTACGCACAAGGCATCACCAACCCTCTCCCCGCCAACGACGCCGAGGCCATCGCCAAGGGAAAACGGCTCTACAACCAGACCGGCTGCATCGCCTGTCACGGCAACAACGCCCGCGGCGCCGTCGGCCCGGACCTCACGGATGACGAATGGCTGCGCCAGCCCACCGACGAGATGATCTTCAACACCATCCGCAATGGCCGTTCCGGGACCGTCATGTCGGGCTTCGCCGGTGACCTGACCGATGAACAGATCTGGCAGATCATCACCTGGCTGCGAGACGAGAACCGCAAGCGCCAGTGAGTCGTCTCCGGTTGCGGGAGACGGTGATGCCGTACTCCCGGACCGGCCCGCCCGCGGGCGGGCTGCGTCACGTTGTCGCACCCCGCAAGGGTGATGATCCGGAAGGCTAGAATCGAGGCTGTTCAAGCCCATCGGGAGGCAGCCGCCCCGCATGCACCAAGCCCCCACTGCCGCCACCACGGACAGCGGCCAGCAGAGCCTGAAGCGCCTTTCGGCACTGCGCTGGGGTGCCCTCGCGGCGATGAGCCTCACCCTCGTTCTGGCCCGTCTGTGGCTCGATCTCGACCTCCCGCTGGTCGAACTGTCCGTCATCATCGTCACCTCCGGCCTTCTGAACCTCCGGGCGGCGTGGCGCGCACGCGCCGGCACCGCGGTGGGCGAGCGCGAGATCTTCGGCCATCTGCTCGCCGACACTGCAACCCTGGCCGCCGTGCTCTATTTCAGCGGCGGCTGGGCCAACCCGTTCGTGTCCATGTTCCTGCTGCCCCTCGTGGTTGCGGCCACCATCCTCACGCCAAGACATGCCTGGTACATGGCAGGGGCAACGCTGGCGGCCTACACCGGCCTGGGCTTCTTCTTCCGCCCGCTGCCGCACATGCATCATGGGCTCGCAGGCGACTTCGATCTGCACGTTCTGGGCATGTGGGTGAGCTTCGTTCTGGCGGCGGGCGCCATCGCCTACTTCGTGGTCCGAATGGCGGCTTCGCTGCGCGAGCGCGACCGCGAGCTGGCACAGGCGCGCGAAAAGGCATTGCGCGACCAGCATGTCCTCACCCTCGGGACCATGGCGGCGGGAGCAGCCCACCAGCTTGGTACACCGCTGTCCACCATGGCCGTGATGCTGCAGGAACTGGGGCGAGACCGCGCCGACGATGCCACGCTGGCGACCGACCTGGCCTTGCTGCGCCGTCAGGTCGACGCCTGCAAGGCCATCATCTCCGATCTGGTTGCCAGCGCAGGCCAGTCCCGTTCCGAGGGCGGCAACGTCCGGCCCCTGGACGCCGTACTCGAGGCGGCGGCGGACAACTGGCGGGTGTTGCGTCCCGGCGTCGAGGTCGAGGTGCGGTTGGAGGGTCCGAGGCCGGCCCCGCTGATCCTGGCGGACCGCAGCGTGTCCCAGACGCTGACCACCCTGCTGGACAATGCCGCCGATGCCTCTCCCGAAGGCATCGTCCTTCAGGCACGCTGGACCGCCATCGACTTGTGCGTGGAGATCACCGACCGGGGAGCCGGCGTACGGCCGGAGATTCTGGACGTGGCCGGCCGCGCCCCGCACAGCACCAAGGGAGCGGGCCGGGGCGTCGGGCTGCTGATCGCCAACGCCGCGCTGGAACGCCTCGGCGGCCGGGTCACGTTGTCCAACCGGCAGGGCGGCGGCGCACGCACGACCATGGAACTGCCGCTTTCGGCACTGGCAGCGCGATGAGTTCCGCATCCCCGGGCCCACGCCTGCTCATCGCCGACGACGACGAGACTTTTCGCGAGGTACTGGGGCGGGCCCTGTCCCGTCGCGGCTTTGACGTGGTGCTCGCGCACGACGCCGCCATGGCACTGGATGTGGCGCGGGCGCACCCGCCCGCCTACGCCGTCGTGGATCTGCGCATGCCCGGGGTGTCCGGCCTGCGTCTGGTGGAAGGCCTCAGACAGATGTCTGATCGCATGCGCATCGTGGTGCTCACCGGCTACGCCAGCATCGCCACCGCCGTGGAAGCCATCAAGCTGGGGGCCACCCACTACCTGGCGAAGCCGGCGGACGCGGACCAGGTTGTCGCCGCGTTTGGCGCCACGGCGCAGGACAGTGAAGCGCTGCCCGATCCTCGCCCACTTTCTGTGGACCGGATGGAGTGGGAACACATCCAGCGGGTGCTCGCCGAGCGCGAGGGCAATGTCTCCGCAACGGCACGCGCCCTCGGCATGCACCGCCGCACACTGCAGCGCAAGCTCTCCAAACGCCCGCCGCGGGAGTGAGCCTCAGGCGGCCTCGTGGTTGGCTTCCGCGAACCCCCAGTCCAGCAACCGGTCGATGACGGCGTTGACGTAGTCGGCACGGCGGTTCTGGTAGTCGAGGTAGTAGGCGTGCTCCCAGACGTCGATGGTCAACAACGGAACCAACCCCTGGGTGATCGGCGTCTCGGCATTCGCCGTCTTCATGACCCGCAGACGGTCACCATCGCGCACCAGCCATCCCCAACCGCTGCCGAACTGGGAGACCGCCACCTGCGCGAACTGCTTGCGGAACTCGTCAAAGCTGCCGAACGAAACGTCGATGGCACGGGACAAGACCGCGCCGGGCCGCCCGCCCCCGCCGGGACGCAGGCTGCGCCACTGGAAGTTGTGGTTCCACACCTGCGCGGCGTTGTTGAAAATGGCCGCCCGGTCTGCAGAACCCGCCGTAGCGCGCACGATCTGCTCGAGCGACTGCTCCGCGAGCGCAGTTCCCGCCACCAGCCGGTTCAGGTTGTCGACGTATGCCCGGTGATGCTTGCCATGGTGGAACTGCAGGGTGCGTGCCGAGATGACCGGATCCAGGGCATCCTGCGCATAAGGCAAGTCCGGCAGGCTGTGGATGGACTGCGCGCGGGCTGCACGGATGAACGGGACCGAGGACAGGGTGCCCGCAATGGCGATCGACGCCTGCAGCAGGCCGCGCCGGCGGGCAGAGGAAAGGGTGTTTCGCGACATGGCGATCTCCGGGGACATGAGCAGGCACAGACCCGCTTCGGACACGACCGTTCCACGCCAGCCGCGCCACCGGCGGTCGCGCAATGAGGACTGCTCCAGGCACTCGAGAGGATGCCTGCGGAGCCGGCACAAAAAAATCAGGGCAACCCCGTGAAGGGCTGCCCTGTGAAACCCCCTTGTTGGGGGGAGGAGACCTGCTTTTATTTGCGACCAGCCCCGCCGGAACTTGAGGGCTTGTCGCAAACATTTCGCGACAAAGTGTCGGAAGCTTAACAAATACGCCGGGAATTCCTAGTCCACGAGCGGGGTTTTTTTCGAGAAAGTGCTTCCAAATCACTGAAACCTAACAATTCATGATTCTCTGACATGCCTTCTTGCCCATTCGCACAACGCCCGAAGCGCCCGCGCGGGATGACGCGTCGCCGGCTCGGAGCGTATCTTCCACCCATCGCCATCCCATGGACTGCCCCATGAGCCTCAAATCCACCCGCACCACGGTTCGCCGCCTGCCGCGACGCGCCGCCTACGATCGCGACGCCGTCCACGCCATTCTGGATGCAGGCTTCATCTGTCATCTGGGTCATGTCGTGGACGGGCAGCCCTTCGTCATACCCACCGCCTATGGCCGCGACGGTGATGTGCTCTACGTGCACGGCTCCGCCGTCAGCCGGACCCTGAAGAATCTGGGCGACGGCGTCCCGCTGTGCCTGACCGTCACCCATCTCGATGGCCTGGTGCTGGCCCGTTCGGGCTTCCACAGTTCGATGAATTACCGCTCGGTCGTGGTGCTGGGCTCGGCCGCGCTGGTGGAGGGAGACAAGAAGGTACATGCCTTGCGGGTGATATCGGAACAGATCCTGAAGGGGCGCTGGGACGAGATACGCGGTCCATCACCCAAGGAACTGCGTGCCACGGCCGTGTTGCGCCTGCAGATCACCGAGGCATCGGCCAAGGTGCGGACCGGCCCGCCCATGGACGACGAGGCCGACTATGCGCTACCGGTCTGGGCCGGCGTACTGCCGCTGTCGATGCGCGCAGGTCCTCCGGAACCAGATCCGCGGCTCCCGGCAGATACACCGCTGCCGGCCTATCTGCGCAGACGCCGCCGCTGAGGGCGGCTGCGTCACTCGATCGCGCTCTCGGGCTCCTCGTCCTTCACATATCGGTGCCCCCAGGCGACATAAAGGCCGCTCGCCACGATCACCGCCATGCCGATCACCGAGTGCAGATCAGGCACATCCCCGAAGATCAGAAAACCGGCCAGACCCACCCACAGCAGCTGGGAATAGCCGAAGGGCGACAGGGCCGAGGCGCGCTCGATCTCAAGTGCCTTGATGAGCAGGAAGTGTCCGCCCATGCCGGCCGCGCCCAGCAGCAGGAACACCGGCAGGTCCGACAGCGCCGGTGATTTCCAGACATGGGGCAGTACGAAGCTCATGAACACGAAACCCACCAGAGCCGTGTAGAAGAGCGACGTGATGGGGCTGTCGTCTCCGCTCAACCGCCGGGTCAGGATCTGGTAGACGCTGTAGCAGAACGCCGAACCAAGCGCGAGCAGGATGGCTGGGTTCAACATGGCCGAACCGGGCCGGGCGATGAACAGCGTTCCTCCGAACCCGACGAAGATGGCAACCCACCGCGAGCGAGTGACCGTCTCCTTGAGCCACCAGACCGCGAACACGGTGACGAGCAGCGGCGACACGAAGCTGATCGCCTTGACCTCGGCCAGAGGCAGGAAGCTCACCGCCCCGAAGTTGCACATGGTGGAGCCGAGCATGAGAGTGGCCCGGGACATCTGGCTGGTCGGCTGGCTGGTGCGCACCAGTGCCAGGCGCATGCGCGGCCCGAACAGGATCAGCATCAGCAGCACATGGCCTGCATATCGCGCCCAGACAACCATGGGAACGGGATAGCTGCGACTCAGCCACTTGGCCGTGGTTTCGAGCACTGTGAAGCACAGGGCCATGGCGAGCACCATGACCACCGCACGGGGGTTCACTCCGCGCGCGGATTCGGCACCTCGCCCGGAATCAGCGGTGCCGGCGGGCAACCTTCTCGTCCTGGAGTGACTCCATGGCACCCCGCAGGCGGCGCACCGGACCCCAGCCGAGGATTTCCACCTGTACCCGCGCCATGCCGGCGCGCACGAACCCCAGCTGGCGCGCCAGGGCCTGGCTCACATCGACAATGCGCCCGCCCACGTAAGGGCCGCGGTCATTGATGGTGGCCGTGACAGAGCGGCCGTTATCGAGATTGGTGATGCGCACCGAAGTGCCGAAGGGAAGGCTCTTGTGCGCGGCGGTCGCCGCCCCAGGATCGAAGGGCAGACCACTGGCAGTGCGGCGCCCCTGGAAGCTCTTGCCGTAGAAACTGGCGAATCCCTCCTCCACCCGATTGAGCACGCCGGGCAGTTCGACCGACGGCACCTCGCGCACCGGCTCCGCCGCCGGGATGGAAGAAGTGGCCACGTCGTCACCGGCAGGCGCCAGTTCCATGGCGCATGCCGTCCCGGACAGCGTCAACAGGACGCCGAGCATGGCGGACCTGATCATGTTCTCGTCTCCTGTGTGGGTTGGTCCGATGGCACGTGTCGGACCTTGCACGCCGGGCCGGCAATCGGGGAACCCTGCTTGCGGCACCGCAACATGCCGGATCATACCAAAGGCGACCGGGCCGGGTGGCCACGCCGCCTGCCGTGTCATTTCGACACCAGGAGAAAAAACTGGAGCCTTCCCGAGAAACTCAGTCGAACCGTGCCTCGACGCACCCGAGGCGGTCGATGTCCATCACGACGTGATCCGCGCGAGCCACCCACTTGGTCTCGACCACGCTGCCAAGGAAGACGAAAGCGCCGGCAGGCAGCGACTGCCCGCGCGCAGAGCGAAGGTTGGCCAGCCACGCCAGTGCCTGCAGCGGATGTCCCATGACATCCCGGCCTGCTCCCCGACCGACCTCGACGCCATTGATCCGCGTCACCCCAGTGATGGCCGCGAGGTCGATGCTGCGCCAGTCCACCGTCTCCGGTCCGAGCACCACCCCCGCATCGAAAAAATCGTCGGCGATCAGCGTGGGCGTGTCCAGCCGGCTGTAGTCGACGTAGCGGGCATCGACGATCTCCATGCCGGGCATGATTGCCGCCACGGCCGCCGCCACGTCCTCGAGGCTGTAGGGCTGAGCGCGGGCGGGCAGATCGGCGCCCAGACGGGCGACGATCTCGCACTCGACGCCGACACGCACGAAGTCCGCGTGCCGCATCGCGGCCGGGGAGTGGTGCACGGTGTGCTCGAACACACCACCGGCGCAGGGATTCGGGATGTTGAGGAAGGCCTGCATCACCGGCGTGGTGCAGCCGATCTTGAACCCGCTCACCCGGCCGAGGCCGGCCGCGGACAGGCGGCCGTGCAGCAACTCCTGAATCTCGTAGGCCTCGCGCTCGTCCACCGGTTGCAGGTGTTCCGGCAACGCATCCAGAGGCTGGCGCTCGAGGCGGCAGCGCGCCAGCAGCTCGGCGGCCTGATCCAGGCGCGAAAGCTCGGGGGTCGAAGTCGATGTCATACGGCCTCCTGGCCCGGACGTGTCGTCAGGCCGGGGGATGACGTTGAAAAGTGTTGCGGCACTCGCCGCTCTCCCAGCGAAGCGCTTGTCCTCGTCGCAGCGAGAACAAGCGGGGCGGGAAGCCCGCGGGGACCGCCGTGCCCTGCCGCCTTGCGGCGTCAGATCGGTCGAACGCCCTCAGGCACGACGCGTGTTGACGCGGCGCGTCTCGTGACGGGCATTGCGGCCCAGCTTGCTGGCGCGCGGCGCAGCCTGATTGCGCACCCGCACGGTCCGCGGTTCGCGCACCCGGGTCTCCCCCTCCAGCCAGTGCCGGATCCGGTTGGCATCGGCGATGCGCGACATCTTGCCCCAGGAATCCAGCAACACGATGATCACTGGCTTGGCGGCGATCTGGGCCTGCATGACGAGGCAACGCCCCGCCTCCGAGATGTAGCCGGTCTTGGACAGACCGATATCCCAGTTGCGTGCCCGGACCAGCCCGTTGGAGTTGTTGTAGGACAGCACCCTGCTGCGCCGCCCTTCGTCGACCTCCACGTAATGCGACTCGGAGGTGGTGAAGTCGCGGATCACCGGATAGCGCAGGCCGGCCTCGACCAGACGTACGAGATCCTGGGCCGTGGACACGTTGTCGGGATTCAGCCCGGTGGAGTCGACGAACCGGGTGTCGCGCATGCCGAGTTCCCGCGCCTTGCGGTTCATGGCGGAGACGAAGGCAGGAAACCCGCCCGGGTAGTGTCTGCCGAGTGCGGAGGCGGCCCGGTTCTCGGACGCCATCAGCGCCAGCTTGAGCATCTCACGACGCGTCAGCACCGTTCCGGTGCCAAGCCGGGACCGCGTGCCCTTCACGAAGTCGAGGTCCTCGTGCGTCACCTCGAGCGGCTCGTCCAGCGGGAGCCTGGCATCGAGCACGACGATGGCCGTCATGAGCTTGGTGATGGACGCGATCGGCATCACCGCCCGTGCATTCTTGGCGTACAGAGCCGACCCCTGCTCCTGATCGATGACGATGGCGGCATTGGACTCCAGCCGCGGCGCATTGGCCGAAAGCTCCAGGGCCATCACCGGCTGCGACAGCAGCCCGGCAAGGAAAGCCGACACCAGACTTACCGCCAATTTGCGCATCCCCTCTCCTCTCCCACGCGTCACGGGCGACCGCTGCCGACCCGTCAAGTCACCACCCCCACCGCAACGGTCGTCCGCCTCGCCTTGCAGGCGCCGGACACACCGTCGATTGGCCACATGGAAAATACCAAAAAACCATGTACTAAACCCAGACTCCGGAGAAAATTTCTCGATTCCGGTGTCCCTGTCCCCGCCACAGCCCCCGGCCGCGCGTCGATGTCACCATGGCTCAGCCTGCCGGCGCTTCGACTGCAACAGAGCAAACATGGTGCCTCCGGCAGCCCTGACGACGCCCCCTCCGCCATCCTCCGGAAGACGGCATGCTCGCGCCTGCGCCCGCCCCGCGCCATGGCAGCACTGGAACGCCGCGCACCGCTTCCGAGCGCTATCGACGAGTCACTTGAGGCCGGAGTAGCCTTCGGTTCCGAGCATCGGATCCTGAACCGCCATGCGTCTCTTGATCGCCGAGGACGACCCGCTCATCGCCGATGGTCTGATCCGGGCCATGCGGGCGGCCGGATACGCCGTGGACCATACCGCCAACGGCGAAGAGGCCGACGAAGCGCTGCGGCGCTTCGCCTACGACCTCCTCATCCTGGATCTGGGCCTGCCGCGCATGGACGACACCGAGCTTCTGGAGCGCCTGCGCTCCCGCGGCGCCGCGGTGCCCGTTCTCGTCCTGACCGCCCGGGATGCCCTGCAGGACCGGGTCTCCGGTCTGGACCTCGGGGCGGACGACTATCTGGTCAAGCCCTTCGACCTGCCGGAGCTCGAGGCACGGGTGCGTGCCCTGCTGCGCCGCCAGCGGCCATCGCTTTCCGGCCGGCTGCGCTTAGGCGATCTCCTCATCGACCTGACGGGCCGGTCCGTCTACCACGGTGACCAGCGCGTGGAGTTGTCGGGACGGGAGTTCGGTGTGCTCGAACTCCTTGCCCGCCGGGCCGGCCGGGTGGTGAGCAAGGAACAGATGCTGGAGTCGCTCACCGGCTGGGATGAGGACGTCGGCCCGAATGCCATCGAGGTCTACATCCATCGGTTGCGGCGCAAGCTCGAGCCCTGCGGGCTCGCAATCCGGACCATCCGCGGCCTGGGTTACCTGCTCGACAATGCCCCGGCGCATGGCTGAGGGAGCGACACTGCGGGCACGGCTGCTCGCCCGCCTGTTCCTGCCGATGCTCGGCCTGCTCCTGGTCAGCGGAGCTGTCGCCTACTACGCGGCGTTCCGCTTCGCAAACCAGGTCTACGACTCCTGGATCTCCGATACGGCCGTGGCACTGTCGCAGCTGGCACGTGAGGGGGGCGAGGGCGTGGTCGCGGACCTGCCGCCCGAGGCTTTGCACATGCTTGCGTCCGATCAACGCGATCGCATGTTCCATTCGATCACCACGCCGGAAGGGCGGCTCGTGGCTGGGAACCCCGGGCTGTCCCCCCCGGTCGTGGGACCGGTGCCGGGCGCACCGCCCGCCTGCCGCGACGCGACTCTGGACGGAGAGCCGATTCGGGTCGCAGCCTATCGCCCACGGGGGCTTCCGGTGGTGGTGCAGGTGGCCGAGACCGTGGGCAAGCGAGACACGCTCGCGCTCGAGCTCATCGCCAGCATGCTGCTGCCGCTGCTCTTTCTCGTGCTGCTGGGCGCCGTGCTGGTGTGGGTGGGCGTCGAACAAGGCCTCCAGCCCCTCACCCGCTTCGCCGAGCAGCTCAGCAACCGTCAGCCCAGCGACCTCGGCCCGCTCGAGGAGATCATGGCACCGCGCGAGGTCCAGCCCCTGGTGCGCGCGCTCAACGGGCTGCTCGCGCGGGTCGACGCCGTGCTCTCGACCCAGCAGCGATTCGTGGCGGACGCGGCGCATCAGCTGCGCACCCCCATCGCGGGCCTCAAGACCCAGGCGGAGATGGCCCTGCGCGCCACCGACCCGGCGTCACTGCGGCACATCCTGGAGAACATCGTCACCGCCTCGTCGCGCATGTCGTCCCTGGTGGCGCAGCTGCTGCTGCTGGCGCGGACGCACTCCGCCACCAGCGCGCCCATCAGCCGCCAGCGGCTCGCCCTGGATCAGCTCGCGCGCACGGTGACCGCGGACTGGATCGCCCGCTCCATCGATCGTCGCATGGACCTCGGCTTCGAGGCCGACGATGCCCCACATCACATCGACGGCGACCCGGTGCTGTTGCGCGAGATGCTCGGCAACCTCATCGACAACGCCCTCAAGCACTGCGAGCCCGGCGCGGTGGTCACGGTCTCGGTGCACGGCGAAAACGGCTCGGTGGTCCTCGCGGTCAGCGATTCGGGGCCGGGCATCCCGACCGACGAGCGTCCCAGGGTGTTCGAGCGTTTCTACCGCATGCCCGACAGCACGGTTCCGGGCACCGGCCTGGGACTGTCCATCGTGCAGGATGTGGCGCGACTCCACGAGGCCGTGGTCGAGATCGGCACCGGTCCGGACGAACGGGGAACGCGCGTCGCAGTCAGGTTCCGCGCACTCTGAAGGGTGCCGACGGGCACGGCGGCGCGCTCAGGGCGGCCCGCCCTCCTCCTGTTGCTGCAGGGCCCACATCTGCGCATAGGTGCCGCCTGCATCCAGCAGTTCGCGATGAGTGCCGCGCTCGACCACCCGTCCGCCCTCCATCACCAGGATCTGATCCGCATCGACCACGGTGGACAGCCGGTGCGCGATCACCAGGGTGGTGCGTTCGGCGGCGATGCGGGACAACGCCTCCTGGATCGCCTTCTCCGACTTGGAGTCCAGCGCCGAGGTGGCCTCGTCG
>JBEICA010000381.1:0-2686 GCA_040373665.1 Burkholderiales bacterium
ACGACACGGCCACCAGCAGCTACATCACGCTGGCCGACGTGAAGGCACTGGTCCTGGAGCAGGTGAGCTTCAAGGTCGTGGACGCCAAGACCGGCGAGGACCTCACGCGCAGCATCCTGCTGCAGATCATTCTCGAGGAGGAGACCGCCGGCGCACCGATGTTCTCCAGCGACATGCTGGCGCAGATCATCCGCTTCTACGGGCACGCCATGCAGGGCATGATGGGCAGCTACCTCGAGAAGAACATCCAGACCTTTCTGGAGATCCAGCGCAAGCTGCAGGAGCAGTCCTTCGCTCGTCTGGGAGACAACCCCGCCGTCGGTGCCGATGCGTGGAGCCAGTTCGTCAAGATGCAGGGGCCGGCGATCCAGGGTCTCATGGGCAATTACCTCGAGCAGAGCGCCAACACCTTCGTCGAGATGCAGCAGCAGTTGCAGCGTCAGGCGCGCAGCATGTTCTCCGGCTTCCCCTTTCCGGGCTTCGGCAACGTCGGAGAGTCCCCGGAAGAGCCATCCGGCCCCGACACCGGCAATCCCCGCAAACCTGCCTGAACAACGATGACAGTAACGATGCGCCGGCGCCCGGAGGCGGCGCCGCGAGTGGGTTTCGTCTCCCTGGGCTGCCCCAAGGCCCTGGTGGATTCCGAACAGATCCTCACCCGGCTGCGGGCCGAGGGCTATGACATCTCGCCGTCCTACGACGGGGCGGATCTGGTGGTGGTGAATACCTGCGGCTTCATCGACTCCGCGGTGGAGGAGTCGCTCGATGCCATCGGTGAGGCGCTCAAGGAGAACGGCCGCGTCATCGTCACCGGCTGCCTGGGCGCGCGCGGCGACGTGGTGCAGCAGACCCACCCCAAGGTGCTCGCGGTCACCGGACCGCATGCCACCGACGAGGTGATGGGCGCCATCCACCAGCACCTCCCCAAGCCGCACGACCCGTTCACCGATCTGGTGCCGCCGCAGGGCATCAAGCTCACGCCGCGACACTACGCCTACCTGAAGATCTCCGAGGGCTGCAACCACCGCTGCACCTTCTGCATCATCCCCTCCATGCGCGGCGATCTGGTGAGCCGTCCCGTGGGGCAGGTGCTGCAGGAGGCCGAAACCCTGGTCCGCTCGGGCGTGCGCGAACTGCTCGTCGTCTCCCAGGACACCAGTGCCTACGGCGTGGACGTCAAATACCGCACCGGCTTCCACAAGGGCCGCCCGGTGAAGACCCGCATGACCGAGCTGGTGCGGGCGATGTCGGACCTCGGCGCCTGGATACGCCTGCACTATGTCTATCCCTACCCCCACGTGGACGAGGTGGTGGAGCTCATGGCCGAGGGGCTGGTCCTGCCCTACCTCGACGTGCCCTTCCAGCACGCCAGCCCGCGCATCCTGCGCGCCATGCGCCGTCCCGCCAGCGCCGAGAACAATCTCGCGCGGGTGAGGGCCTGGCGCGCCGCCTGTCCGGACATCACCCTGCGATCCACCTTCATTGTCGGATTTCCCGGTGAGACCGAGGCCGATTTCGAGGAACTGCTGAGCTTCATCGAGGAGGCGCAACTCGACCGCGTCGGCTGCTTCACCTATTCGCCGGTGGAGGGCGCGACCGCCAACCAGCTGCCCGATCCGGTGCCCGAAGCGCTCAAGGAGGAGCGCCGCGCCCGCTTCATGGAACTCCAGGCCGCCATCTCGGCACGTCGGTTGGAGTCCCGCGTGGGCCGCGAGATGACCGTGCTGGTGGATTCGGTCGACCGCCGTCAGGCCGTCGCGCGCAGCGCCGCCGACGCGCCGGAGATCGATGGTGTCGTTCTGGTCTCCCCGGCCGCGGGGCTGAAGGTCGGCGAGTTCGCCCGCGTGCGCATCACCGGCTCGGACACCTACGACCTCCAGGCGGTCCCGGTCGCCTGAGGCCTGCCGCAGTCACCGCGACGGGATGTGGCAGCGGCTGAAGCGCTGGGCGAAAGCCCTGCGGCGCGACGTCATGAGCCTGTGGTTCGCAGCCCGCGACCCGCGCACGCCGATGGGTCCGCGGCTGCTTGCCCTGGTGCTCGCCGCCTACGCCCTGTCGCCCATCGACCTGATTCCCGATTTCATCCCGATCCTGGGCTACCTGGACGAGCTGATCCTGCTGCCCGCGGGCATCTGGCTGTGCCTGCGTCTGCTGCCGCCGCCGGTGCGGGCCGAGGCCCGTGCCGCAGCCGATCGCTGGTTCGCCGAGCGCCGGGGCAAACCCCGCAGCCTCGCCGCGGCCGGCATCATCCTTCTGGTGTGGCTGGCGCTTCTGTGGCTGGCATGGCGCTGGTGGCGGAGCTGACGCCGGCAAGGAAGGCCACCGCCTCGGCCTCGACCCGGCTGCGCTGCATTGCCGGCAGGCTCTGCCAGATGCGGCGCCCGTAGGGCTTGTCCACCAGCCGCGGATCGCAGATGGTCAGCACGCCGGTGTCCTGCTCGTCGCGGATGAGGCGCCCGGCGCCCTGCTTCAGGGTGATGACCGCCTGCGGCAGCTGGTAGTCCATGAAGGGGTTGCCGCCGCCGGCGCGGATGCGCTCGATGCGCGCCTGCAGCACCGGATCGTCCGGTGGCGTGAACGGCAGGCGGTCGATCACCACCAGCGACAGCGTGGGCCCGCGCACGTCGACGCCTTCCCAGAACGACTGGCTGCCCACCAGAATCGCGTTGCCCAGCCGGCGGAACCG
>JBEICA010000151.1:0-8404 GCA_040373665.1 Burkholderiales bacterium
GAGCGCTGCATCGCCGTCGACCTCAATGAGCTGTTCTACTGCACCCGGCTGGCCATGCCCATGATCAAGGCGGCGGGCGGCGGCAGCATCATCAACCTGTCGTCGGCCGCCGGCCGCCTCGGCTTCCCGCTGCGATCGCCCTATTCCGCCGCCAAGTGGGCCGTGGTCGGCCTCAGCGCCAGTCTCGCCATCGAGGCCGGCCAGGACGGGGTGCGGGTCAACTGCATCCAGCCCGGCGTGGTCGAGGGTGAGCGCATCGACCGCGTCGCCGAGGCCAAGGGCAAGGCCATGGGCATCAGCACCGAGGAGATGAAGCAGCGCATGGTCGAGAAGGTCTCGATGCGCACCATGGTCTCGGGCCAGGACATCGCCAACATGGCGCTGTTCCTCGCCTCCGATGCCGGGCGCCACATCAGTGGTCAGGCCCTGTCGGTGTGCGGCAACGTCGAGACGCTGGCCTGAGCGCCACCACGGAGGACATGCGAATGGAAAGGATTGCAGTCATCGGTGCCGGCCTCATCGGCCGCGCCTGGGCCATGGTGTTCGCCCGCGCCGGGCATCCGGTCGCGCTGTACGACAGCGCCCCGGGCGCGGTGGACCAGGCCATCGGCCTGATCGAGGAGGGCCTTGCCGAGACGCGTCGCCACGGCCTGATCAGTGACGACCCGGCCGTCATCGCCCGGCGCGTGAGTGCCGCACCCAGCCTGGAAGCGGCCGTTGCCGACGCCGACTACGTGCAGGAGAACACCTCCGAGCGCGAGGAGGTCAAGCGCGAGGTGTTTTCCGCCCTCGACGCCGCCGCCCCACCCGGCTGCATCCTGGCCAGTTCCACCTCGACCATCCAGACCTCGCGCTTCGCCGGCCATGTGCCCGGACGGCACCGCTGCCTGGTGGCCCACCCGGTGAACCCGCCTCACGTGGTGCCCATCGTCGAGCTCTCGCCCGCCGACTTCACCGATCCGGCGGTGGTCGAGCGCACCCGCGAGCTGCACGCGAGGGTGGGCCAGGTGCCCATCCTGGTGCGCAAGGAGATCGAGGGCTTCATCCTCAACCGCCTGCAGGCCGCCCTGCTGCTGGAGTCCTGGCGTCTGGTGGACGAGGGCTATGTCAGCGTCGAGGATCTGGACAAGACCATCCGCGACGGCCTCGGCCTGCGCTGGGCCTTCATGGGCCCTTTCGAGACCATCGATCTCAACGCCCCCGGCGGCGTGGCCGACTACGCCCAGCGCTACGGCCCCAAGATGCACGGCATGATGGCCGGCAGCCAGTACCACCCCTGGGAGGGGGAGGTCGTGCGCCGGGTCGAGCAAGAACGCAGGGCCCTCATGCCCCACTCGGAGCATGCGGCCCGCGAAGCCTGGCGAGACAGCCGCCTCATGGCGCTGATCGCACACAAACGCGCCATGGAGGAGAAGGACAATGGCTGAACAACGCAAGGTCATCATCACCTGCGCCGTGACGGGCGCGATCCACACCCCGACGATGTCGCCCCACCTCCCGATCACGCCCGACGAGATCGCGGAGGCCGCCATCGGCGCCGCCGAGGCCGGCGCCGCCATCGTGCACCTGCATGCGCGCATGCCCGAGGACGGCCGGCCCACCCAGGACCCCGAGGTGTTCCGCCAGTTCCTGCCGCGCATCAAGGCCGCCTCCAACGTGGTGATCAACCTCACCACCGGCGGCGCGCCCACCATGGGCGTGGAGGAGCGCCTGCAGCCCGCCCTGCAGCTCAAGCCCGAGGTCGCCTCCCTGAACATGGGCTCGATGAACTTCGGCCTGTACGAGATGATCCCGCGCTACTCCGAGTGGAAGCACCCCTGGGAGCTGCCCTATCTCGAAGGCTCGCACGACCGCATCTTCAAGAACACCTTCAAGGACATCGCCTACATCCTGCAGTCCTGCAGCGACAACGACACGCGCTTCGAGATCGAGTGCTACGACATCGGCCACCTCTACACCGCGGCCCACTTCCTCGACCGCGGCCTGGTGAAGGCGCCGCTGTTCATCCAGTCGGTGTTCGGGCTGCGCGGCGGCATCGGCCCCCACCCCGAGGACGTCATGCACATGAAGCGCACCGCCGACCGCCTGTTCGGCAACCAGTACCAGTGGTCGGTGCTGGGCGCGGGTCGCAACCAGATGTACATCGCGGCCCAGTCGGCGGTGATGGGCGGCAACGTGCGCGTCGGCCTCGAGGACAGCCTGTGGATCGGCAAGGGCCAGCTGGCCCGCACCAACGCCGAACAGGTCGCCAAGATCCGCCGCATCCTGGAGGAACTCGGCCTGGAGGTCGCGACCTCCGACGATGCCCGTCGCATCCTCCAGCTCAAGGGAGGAAGCAACGTGGGCTTTTGAGCCCCCACCGGGCCGGCGTTGGCGCGCCGGCCCGGATGCGTCAGAATGTAGTCGGCTGAGTGATCCCCGGAAACACGACGATGGATCAAAAGGAAGGACGACTCGACCTGGCAACGACCGGCGCGGCCGACGCGGAAGGCAAGGCCCTGACGGCCCTCGAAAGACGGCTGGTGGGCAGCCTGCTCAAGGTGTGCGGCGACCCGCCGCTCGAAATGGTGCTGTGGGACGGCACCCGTCTGCTGGGCGATGCCTCGCGTCCGCCGATCGCCCGCATCCACATCCACTCCCGCGGCGCGCTGTTCCGCATGATCGTCAACCCGGAGCTCTATACCGGCGACGACTACAGCGCCGGGCGCGTCGACGTCGAGGGCGACCTCGTCGGCGCCCTGCAGATCATCTTCTCCGGCCTGGACAGCGTCGCCGCCCGCTCGCTCAGGGCCAAGTTCCTGCAGTGGATCAACCGGCCCCGGGCCAACAGCATCAGCGGGTCGAAGCAGAACATCCACCACCACTACGACCTCGGCAACGATTTCTACCGCCTCTGGCTCGACACCGAGGCCATGCAGTACACCTGCGCCTACTTCGCCTCGCCCGACATGAGCATCGAGCAGGCCCAGCGCGCCAAGCTCGACCACGTCGCGCGCAAGCTGCGCCTTCAGCCCGGCGACGTCGTCTACGAGGCGGGCTGCGGCTGGGGCGGTCTGGCGCGACACTTCGCCCGCCACTACGGTGTTGCCAAGGTGCGCGCCTTCAACATCTCCGAGGAACAGGTGCGCTACGCCCGCGAGGAGGCGAAGCGCCAGGGCCTGGACGGACGGGTCGAGTACGTCCTCGACGACTACCGCAACATGCAGGGCCAGTGCGACGTGTTCGTCTCGGTCGGCATGCTCGAGCACGTCGGCGTCGAGAACTACCCCGCCCTGGGCCAGGTAATCGACCGCGTGCTCAAGCCCCACGGCCGCGGGCTGATCCACTCCATCGGGCGCAACCGCCCCGCCCCCATGAACGCCTGGATCGAGAAGCGCATCTTCCCCGGCGCCTACCCCGCCACCCTGGCCGAGATGATGCAGATCCTGGAGAGCAACGACTTCTCCATCCTCGACGTCGAGAACCTCCGCCTGCACTACGCCGATACGCTGCAGCACTGGCTGGACCGCTACGAGTCCCACGTGCCGGAGATCACCCGCATGTACGACGAGCCCTTCGTCCGCATGTGGCGTCTGTATCTCGCCGGCTCGAAGGCGGCCTTCCTGGTGGGCGCCCTGCAGCTGTTCCAGCTGGTGTTCGCCCGCAGCCGGGACAACACCATCCCCATGACCCGCAACCACCTCTATTCGTAGCCCGGAGGCCCCGAGCATGCAACGCTGCGAAGTTCTCGTGGTCGGCGGCGGTCCGTCGGGCTCCACCTGTGCGTGGAAGCTGCAACGCGCCGGCGTCGACGTACTGGTGCTCGACCGCAAGGATTTCCCGCGCGACAAGATCTGCGCCGGCTGGGTGACGCCCGCCGTGGTCGAGACCCTCGGCCTCGACCTGGAGGACTACCGCCGCGACGGCCGCACCTTCCAGCCCATCACCGGGTTCCTCACCGGCGTGATCGGCGGCGCCGAGGTGCGCACACGCTACGACGAGCCGGTGAGCTACGGCATCCGGCGCTACGAATTCGACGCCTACCTGCTGGCACGCTGCGGCGCCCGCCTCGCCCCGCCCGCACCCGTCAAGACCATCGAGCGCACCCTGGACGGCTGGCGCGTCAACGGCGATATCGAGGCCCGCGTGCTGGTCGGCGCCGGCGGCCACTTCTGCCCCGTGGCCCGGCACCTCGGCGTGCAGCTCGGCCAGTCCGAGCAGGTGGTGGCGGCCCAGGAGGTGGAGTTCCCCCTGACCGAGGCGCAGAAGCGCGACAGCCAGGCCCGCGGCGACGTGCCCGAGCTGTACTTCTGCGACGACATGAAGGGCTACGGCTGGGTGTTCCGCAAGGGCGAGTATCTCAACGTCGGCCTGGGCCGCGAGGACAACCACCGCCTCGCCGAGCACGTGCAATCCTTCGTGCGCTGGCTCAAGGCGCGTGGCCGCGTGCCGGCCGACATGCCCGAGAAATTCGGCGGCCACGCCTACCTGCTCTACAACCACGCCCCCCGGCCCTTCGTCGCCGACCGCGCCCTGCTGGTGGGCGACGCTGCCGGCCTCGCCTACCCGCAGAGCGGCGAAGGCATCCGCCCCGCCGTCGAGTCCGCCATCCTGGCGGCCGAGACCTTGGTCGAGGCCGCCGGCGACTACGCCGAGGCCCGCCTCGAACCCTACCGGCGCCGCATGCTCGAGCGCTTCGGCGAGCGCCAGACCACCTCGCTGGCCGACCGCCTGCCCGAAGGCCTGAAGAAGTTCGTCGCTGCCCGCCTGCTCGGCTCGCAGTGGTTCACCCGCAATGTGGTGATCGACCGCTGGTTCCTGCACTCGGAGCAGGCGGTGTTGAGTGGGTGAGGCAGTGCTGATGGACGGCTGCCAGCCGGAGGCACCAGCGATCTGCGATCACAGACCAGCGCAGATTATCCGAATGAACGCCCGTTTCTTTTGACTCGCTTCGAAATCGGGCACCGACCGCATCACCGGTAATTCCCGCCAGCGGCTGGTGAGGAGCCGCTTGCGACGCGCCTTCATCGCGCGTCCGGCCAACGATGTGGACGCAGATGCGTGCGTGGTCTGCCGGTCAGTTGGCCGATGTCCAAGGGTTGATCACGTTGAGGCCTGCGGCCGAGAACGCACTCGAGTCACGGGACGCCACAGCGAAATCATGCGCGGCGGCGATCGCAGCCATGTAGCCATCTGGCGTTGGAAAACCTCTTCCTGCTGCACGAGCGCTGACCGCCAGATCAGCGTAGCGGCGCGCTGCCTCGATGTCGAACGGCAGGATCCGATCGGCGAACAGCGTGACAACGCCCTCGAGCGCAGTCGTCAATCTGTCCTTGCGCTTGCCCTTCGGGAGCGCAGCGATGCCGAACATCAATTCGGCGATCGTGACGCTGCAGAGGAAGAGTGTCTCCGCCGCTTGTTCGTCGAGCCAGCTGAGGACGGCCGGATCCGGATCCGGTTTCATCGCCTCGGAGACGACATTGGTGTCGAGCAGAATCATCGGAAGCGAACCGGCTCGGCCGGCGTCCTGTCGCGGGTTTGGTCCAGAGCCTCGACGTCGGCGTTGGTGAGCCCGATCTTCCGGCTCATGCCGGCCAGCATCGTGCCCACGCGCAACCGACCGGCCGGTCGAACCGCATCCTCGAGAATGGCGCGCATCTCAGCCTCGGTGCTTCGATTGTGCTGGGCAGCACGGACCTTCAGGGCGCGATGCGTTTCTTCCGGGAGGTTGCGGATGGTGACGGCGGCCATGATGGCGAGTCTCCTTATGTGGCCAGCAATGATATCACCCCAATTTTCTTGACATCACTCAGCAGAATGATGCGCCGCCCGGCCGACCACCCCTCGGAGTTCAGCAACGGTGGTCTCGCACCAGCTCGGGGGACACGCGTTGTTCCCCGGGGGGTGAACACATTGATCGTGGACGGGTCCAGGCAGATCTCGTCCGTTTCCGATCCGCGCCGCAAGCGGCGTGATCCGCACCTCAGCCGCGGACGCCTCAACGGCAGCCACTACCAGCGGTAGGCCCCCGCCTCGGGCACGCCCTCGCACACCGCCATCCACTGCGATCCGACCAGGCGCGGCTCCAGCACCACGCGCGCCCCGGCGGCCGACAACTCCACGAGCCTGGCGCGCACGCCGGCTTCGTCGGCGCCGGACACCACTGTCTGCACGCCCATGCGCGTCACCGACACACCCTTGGGCCCATCGTCAATCATGAGAATCCTCTGCTGAAAACGCCCTGCCAGGACCGCGCTGGGGCGTTGCACTCAACCGCGATCGGCGGGCCTGCGCGCGGGTGACGGTATAGCACGGCCAATGCGGCAGCAGTGGCTGCCCTCAGGGCCTCACCTCAGTGCGCTGGCGCCGCGTATGCAAAGTCGAGCGAGACCGCCAGCTGTCGCAGCCGCGCGTCGCGGGTCCACAGGCTTGCGCCAGGGGTCAATGCATCCGATGCCAGCAAGTGGACATCCACGTAGCCGATGCCTTTGCCGTGGAGGGCGTGAATCCCGATGAATTTGAGGACCTCGTCAGGGGTTGCGACGAGGGCCGCCGGAAGGTCCTGCATCAAGTCGAGGACAAGGTCACGATCCCGAAGACTGTCACAGGCAATCTCCCCCACCACGAACGGATGCGTGATGACGGCTGATCGGTCCAGCAGTTCGACAAGCCCGGCATCGCCACGTCGAAGGTGGTCGACCCAGACGGAGGTGTCGACGAGAATCAAACGGGCTCCCCCGCGCGGCGGCGCGGGGCCGCCTCCAGCGAGGGCTGGGTCCCTCCGAGCCGCGGGAGGCGCTTGGCGCTCTCACGCTCGATGAACGCTCTCAGGCCTTCCCTCAGGATAGCGGTCCTGTCCATGGGACCAGCGAGCTTGCTGGCCTTCGCCAATAACTCGTCGTCGATGTTCACCGTCGTACGCATGCTGTCACTCCTGAGGGAACCAAGCAGAACGTAGCATCAATTGATGCTGTTTTTTACGCCTTCGATGCCGCAGCTGCCAAACGGACGGAGCGTGATCCGGTGCCGACTTGCCCCCCTCCTCGCTCATTACTCAACAGCCACCCTCACCCGCACCACCACCGGCTCCAGCCCCGCGCCTTCCCGGCGCCGGGCGCGACCGGCGAAGGTCATCCAGCCGGCGTCGTCGCGCGTCATCGAGCCGTAGAGCAGCAGTTCGCGACGATCCCCGAAGCCGAGCGGACACACGCTGCGGCCCGGGCCGTCGGTCTCGGCGAGGATCAATTCATAGCCGGCGCCTGGGACGTTGCGGCGTGCCAGCGCGGCGTGGCGCCCAAGTTCCGGCAGGTGCACCAGCGCCGCGGCGTAGGCGCCGCCGCCGGGATGCAGCGGCCCGAGGGCGCTCACCCGTGGGACACCGTCCGGCCCCGGGGCGATGTCGAACCACTGGCCGTGGTGGGTCACGAAGCGCATGCCGCCGCGCCCGTCCGCTGCGAGGGCGACGATGCCGTGGTTGGCCTCGGGCGTCTCGCCGGCGAAGTAGCCCGGCAGGGGATGGACGGCCACCTCCCGCAGGTCGGCGTCGAAACTGGCCAGCTCCGCGTGCAGGGCACCGCCGGCGTCGCGCCACACCCGGGGCACGTGGGCCCGGCCCACCGAGTCCACCACCAGATTGCGCGAGGCGTGCCCGCCGACCGCGCCGACCACCACGCGCCGCATGCTGCCGTCGCGCACGTCGAGGCGGTAGAGCACGTGGTTCCAGTAGCCCAGGGCAAACACGACGCTGCCGGCCGTACCCGCCGCCACCAGTCCCTCGGGTACGGCGAGCCGGTGCCGCCACACGAGGCGGTCGGGATGCACCTGCCAGAGATGACTGCCCCAGCGGGGCAGCGCCGACCCGTCCTCGCGCTCACCCGCCTCGTCCATGGAAGTGAAGGCGAGCCAGCCGTCGGCGGTCGCTTCGATGCGGCTGTGGAGCTTGACCTGTCCCTCGCCGGGGCGGCGGCCGACGTTCGCATCCAGGGCATCGTGCACCGAGCCGGCCTCGGTCCAGGCCAGGGTGGCGGGATCGAGGCGCAGCAGGCGGGCGCTGTCGCCGGGACGCTTGGCCGACACGCCGAACCACAGCGCTCCTGAGGCATCGCGACCGGTGGCCCCCCAGATGGCATCGGCGCCCGGAGACGGCGGGACCGCGATCTCCTGCACCTCGACTCCGTCGCACAGCCCGGCCGCGACGACGGATCCGGGGCCGCTCATGGCGGACAGCGCGATGGCCAGAACCAGCGAGTGTCGCCGGAGCCTGCTGGAGCAAGGTACCTGCATGCCGTTCATGCCGGATTGTAGGCACGGGAGGCGCCCATCACGCTGCCACTTCGGGTGATGTGGTCAGGCGCCCGACGAAAGCTGCATGGTATCGCCGCGGACACCCTCGTAGCTGTGCGTGAGCGACGAGTACAGCACCAGC
>JBEICA010000434.1:0-1820 GCA_040373665.1 Burkholderiales bacterium
AGGCAGGGACTCGCGGCGCCGGTGCTGATGCACCGCGGCCCCGGCGACAAGTTTCGCGCGTCGCTGTCGGTGTCCCCGATGGACATGGACGCGGGGGACGACCTGATCCTCGGCTGGGACTGGATCTCGAGTCATGACCTGCAGCACCTGTTTCAGGCCGGTCAGGTGGGTCTTCGGTCGGGTCCGGCGCAGCTGCAGCTGTCGCTCCTCCCCTCCGCCGCGCGCCCGCCCACTACGACCCTCTCCACGGTGATCGGGCATGGGGAGCTGCGCCGCCTCCTCCGCCAGATCGTGCGCGCTCCCCCGCCTGCCGGCCCGGCGAACGACGCCCGGGGGGAGCCGGCAACGGACAGGGTGCCGTGCGGCGCGCGGTCGAAGGGGTGGTCGCGCCCGGTGCAGGCGGACCACGCCGAGCTCGCGGCTCTCGAGGCGGCAGCGCGACAGGCGGCCCGGTCGCGCCGCCGCCCGGGCGGACCGTGCCGGGTGGCGCCGCCCCTCGACGGCCGCTTCGTCGACGGGGTGGAGGTCCTCCGTGATGGCACGGAGCTGCATCTCGCGTCGTTTGACATGGCGGACGCGGAGCTACGTCTGACGGGCGCTGACGATCCTGCTTTCGCGGCGCTCAAGGCAGAGTACGCGGACGTGCTCGGCGGCGCGCCGCCAGGGCTGCCGCCGGACCGCGGCATGGAACTCGTCATCGAGACGGGCAACGCGCCAATGCCGCGGTCCCGCCCGGTGAAGCGGCTGTCGGAGGGGGAGCTGGCGGAGTTGCGAACGCAACTCGTCGACCTCCTCGACCGCCGGTGGATCCAGCACTCGACGGCGGGGCACGCCGCGTCAGTCGTGTTCGCGCGGAAGCCGGACGGGACATGGCGGATCTGCTACGACTACCGGGGTCTCAACGCCATCAGCCGGCCCGCGGTGGAGCCGCTCCCGCACATCGACGCACTGCTCGACGGCACGCGGGGGTCGTGCTTCTTCACCAAGCTCGATCTGGCTAGCAGTTATCACCAGCTACGGGTGCGAGCTTCGGACCGGTGGAAAACGAGTTTTCGCTCGCAACTGGGCCAGTTCGAGTGGAACGTGGTGCCGTTCGGGCTCCAGGGGTCGTCATCGCTCCTGATGCGCGTCATGAACGAGGCGCTGACCGTCGGGTTGGGCCCGTCCTTCGCTGTCAGCGGAGGCATGCCGGGGGCGTCAGGCCCGCTGGGGCGGTGCGCGTTGGTGTATATGGACGATTGTCTGGTCCATTCGACTACGCTCGAGCAGCACCTGCTCGACGTGGCGGAGGTGCTGGAGATCTTCCGCCGGCGCAAGCTCTTCGCTAAGAACTCCAAGTGCGAATTTGGGCGACAGGAGCTCGGCTTTCTCGGCCATCGACTCTCCAAGGCGGGCGTGTCCGTGGACCCGCGCAAGGTGCAGTCCATCGTCGAGTGGGCGACGCCGACGTCGTGCACGGAGGTGCGGCGCTTCACGGGGCTGGCCAACTACTACCGCCGCTTCGTGGAGGGCTACAGTGAGGTTGCTGCTCCGCTGACTGCGCTGGGCAGCCCCACTGCGCGGTTTGCATGGTCCCCAGCGGCACAGGCGAGCTTCGACGCACTGAAGCTGGCCCTTGCCTCGGCGCCGGTGCTGCGCACGTTCGACCCGCATCGACGGGCGGTGCTGACGACGGATGCGAGCGGCGTCGCGGTGGCAGCTATCCTGACGCAGCCGGACGACGAGGGCCATCAGCACCCGGTGGCCTACGAGAGCCGCAAGCTGACGGTGGTGGAGCGGAATTACCCGGCGCACGTGCTGGAGCTGCTGGCGGTGGTGCA
>JBEICA010000212.1:0-6274 GCA_040373665.1 Burkholderiales bacterium
AAAATGGCCCGCCAAGCGCGATTTCGGGCCGTTTTTCGGGGTTTTTCCTTTATGAATCATATATCCTTCGAGGTCCGACCCCGATCTGATCCGATCGGGTGAGGATTTGCGTTATCGCAAGAAAAGATAGCGGCGCAGGCTTTACTCTTAAAAACTGAAGGTGGGGTATTGGTCGCAGAGACGCGCCCCTTCACGCCCAGACGGACCACCAGAGGAGAACCGCCATGCCGAAATCCGCTCTTTGTCGCCTCTCGGCCGTCGCCGTACTGGCCGCTGTGATCGCGCCAGCCCACGCCGTCACCAGCACCTTCGATCTCGACGCCGAGGGCTGGACCGCCCAGGGCGATGTGGCAGGCACGATCAACTGGACGGCCACCGGCGGCAACCCGGGCGGGCACGTCAACATCGACGACAACACCACGGGCGGCGTCACCTTCTTCGTCGCGCCGGCGGCGTTCCTCGGCAACAAGTCGGCTGCCCTGGGGACGAGCCTCACCTTCGACCTCATGCAGGTCTACACCGGGTCGGCCAGCCAGTTCAACGACGCCGATGTCATCCTCGAGGGCGGCGGACTCACCCTGGTGTACGACACGGCGGTCAACCCGGCGAACGGCGCGTGGACCTCCTACGCCGTGCCACTGATGGCGGGTGACTGGACGCTCGACAGCCTGGGCGGTGCACTGGCGACGCCCCATCACATGGCAACCGCGCTCTCCAATCTGACGTCACTGTCGATCCGCGCGGAATACCGATCCGGCGCGGACATCGGCCATCTGGACAACGTCACGCTCGTCCCCGAGCCGACGACCTGGGCGATGGTGCTTGTGGGATTGTTGGGGGTGGGGATGGGGATGTGGCGGGAGCGGCGAGTGGGGTAAGACGAGGCCTGTCCCCGTTCGGGCTGGGGCGTCTTCTGCTCAGCTCCGGGGCCAGCGCGCCCCGAGGTCGGTAGGCCGGACCCGCCCCGAACTTTGGGGTCACGAACTTTGGGGTCAGGTCTTGTCTTTTGCTGGCAAAAGGCAAGACCTGACCCTAGCCATGGGAGCCCAGCCCGCTCACCCATCGTACGTATTGCGTCCCCTCGTAGCGTCCGGCCTTGCGATCACCGCGCCCTGCGGTCCGGGGGACGCAAGCGCGCGAACGTGCGGCCCGCCCGGGTCGCACAGCTGACCGACCAAGCCAGCAATCATTACCCGCACACGCTGCCCCGGCCGACAGGGCCACCGTGCTTCGCAGGCAACGCCCCTCTTGCGTGCAGAGCTTGCCTCAGCGCATCAGCGCAGAAAGGGCGAGGGCCGCAAGACCGCCCTCTCGACGGAACCAAGGTGGGGCGCTCTCCCCGCCTCCGCCCGCGCCTGACCATCACGCGCTTCAGCGTGGTGCGCCAGCCCGCTTGCAGCACCACATAAGAGCGCCAGGGGTGGTGGGATAGATTTCAACGTGCTGTTTTGACCCAGTATTCAAAAGCACAAGCAGCGCTTCTTCTCCTTGGCACCACCGTGGCACACCGATTGCGAAAACGTCGGCCGCTGGCCATATCGGTCGACGCCCTGCCCCCAAGGAGTTGCTCATGTCATCTGTGCTGCGCCGCCTCACGCCCCGCCTCTTGCCCCTGCTGGCTGCCGTCACCGCAGCCGCCGCCTTTTCCATGCCAGCGGCCGCTGCCACCAAGGTGAAGGCGGGCCATCTGGTCGCCCTCGACATGGCGCCCCTGTTCGTCGCGAAGGAGAGTGGCTGCTTCACGAAGTACGGTCTCGACGTCGAGACCGTGTTCTTCTCGAACCCCGGTGACAACAACGCGGCCCTGGCCGGTGGCGAGATCGACTTCAGCACCAACCCGTTCACGCTACCCTTCTTCGCCGCGAACGGCGGCGTGCCCATCCGGACGGTCGCCGCGGCTGGCGGCTGGGGCATCATGCAGGTGATCGCCGATGGCAAGCTCGGCATCGACTCGATGGACGCGCTCGCCCAGTACGTGAAGAAGAGCGATCGCAAGCTGAAGATCGCAACGCTGCAGGGCGACACCCTCGAGCTCATCCTCACACGCTCATTCGCCCAGCACGGCGTGCCCGAGGACAAGGTCGAGATGGTGTACTTCAACGACCTGCTCGCCATGGTGGACGCGTTCCGCGTGGGCAAGGTCGACCTGCTGTCGCACATCAAGCCCTACACCACCGACATGGTGAAGAACAAAGGCGCCAAGGTCCTCACCGACAACGCCAAGACCTGGAGCGCCGCGACGCCCAACACCGTCGTCAGCGTGCTCGACAAGACCCTCACCAAGCGGCCCGAGATCGTCGAGGCGTACCTCAACGGCCTGCTGTGCGCCGCCGACATCATCAACTCCGACCCGGACAAGGCGGTCGCGTTGCTGTCGAAGGGCACCTACTATCGCGTCCCTGCGGACGTGCTGCTCCAGGCGTTCAAGAGCGCGCCGGCGCCGATCTCGTTCGTACCCGACGTGGCAGCCGTGCAGAGTGTGGTTGGCGACCTCACCAAGCTGGGCTACATCAAGGGCAAGACGACCGCAGCCGAGATCTTCAAGGTCGACATCATCAAGCGCCTCGAAGCCGCCCGGAAGAAGTAAGCGATCGATGTCACAAGCGTTGATCAGCGCGACCGGTGACTCCGGCCGGCTTGCCCCGGCGGTGGTCGGGACCGCCTCGGTCCTGCTCCTGCTCGGGGCCTGGGAGGTGGTGGGCACCCTGCCCGACTCGGCGATCGCGACGGTGATGCCACCGCCATCGGTCTTCCTCCAGTCGGTTGCGGAGAGTGGGTTCCGCATCGGGCTGGGGGCGCAGGCGGTGACCGTGTACCAGGCCGTGTTCTCGACGCTGTTCCGCGTCTTCACCGGCATGGGCATCGCCTACCTGCTCGCCATCGTCACCGGGGCGCTCATCAGCATGTCCCGCTTCGCCGACTGGGTGCTGTCCCCCATCCTTCACCTGCTCGCGCCGATTGCGCCCATCGCCTGGATTCCGGTGGCCATCGTGATGTTCGGCATCGGCAACCTCACCGCGATCTTCATCGTCTTCATGGGGGTGTACTTCGCCCTCACCATCGCCACGCTTGCCGAGATACGGCGCATCCCTGAGCAGTTCCGTGTCGTCGCCGGCAACCTCGGCGCCACACGCTGGCAGCAGTGGCTGCACGTCGTTCTGCCGGCGGTCCTGCCGGGTGTGTTCACGCTCCTGAGAACCAACTTCATCGCCGCCTGGATGGCCGTGCTCGTCGCCGAAATGGTCGGGCTGCGCGACGGCGTCGGCGCCATCATCATGATGGGGCGCAACCTGTTCAACGCCGAGCTCATCATGTTCGGCATCCTGGTCATTGGCGTGTGCGGCTTCGTGATCGACCGCCTGCTCGCGCAGATGCAGCAGCGCCTGCTGTGGTGGCGGACATGAGCCTCGAACGCCCCCTCCTCGAGACCACCAGGCTCTCGCTCGGCTACGTCGACCGTCTCGGCCAGACGAGCATCACCCTGCGCAACCTCGACCTGCGCATCGGCGCCGGAGAGTTCGTCTGCCTGCTCGGGCCCTCCGGCTGTGGCAAGACCACCCTGCTCAAGGCGCTCGGTGGCTTTCTCCCGCCTGTCGACGGTGCCGTGCTCTACCAGGGCCGCGAGCTGCCCGCGCCAACACCGGAGATCGTGATGATCTTCCAGGAGAACAACCTCTACCCCTGGCTCACCGTCGAGAAGAACATCGCCTTCGGGCCCCGCATGCGCGGCATGCCGGCGAACCGCGTCCGCGCCCTCACCCAGGAGCTCCTGGCCACCGTCGGTCTGCTGGAGGCGCGGCACCAGTATCCGCACGAGCTCTCCGGCGGCATGCGGCAGCGTGTCGCCATCGCCCGGGCCATGGCCGCCAACTCACGCGTCCTCCTGCTCGACGAGCCGTTCAGCGCGCTTGATGTATCGCTGCGCCGGCGCATGCAAGCCTTCCTCCGATCGGTCTGGCGCTCGTCCGCAGCGACGCTCGTGATGGTCACCCACAGCATCGAGGAGGCCATCCTCGTTGGCGAACGGGTGCTCGTCCTTGGCGCCAACCAGAGCGGACTCATCGAGGACATCGACGTCCGCGCCGCGGCCCTCAAGGACCGCTACGCGCCGGAGTTCCTCCAGCTGCAACGCCGCCTCGAGCAACTGATCGACGACGACCGCGACCCCGACCGCGCGGCCGCCTGACCGTTTGTCCACCCACATCAGCTACGACCCATGAGTGACGACCACGACCACAACCAACCACCCGTCGACATCGCGCTGCGCGTGAAGGCGATGGAGGCCCTGCTCGTCGAGAAAGGCATCGTCGACCCCGCCGTCCTCGATGGCATCGTCGACGCCTACGAAACCCGCGTCGGCCCGCACAACGGCGCCAAGGTCGTCGCGCGGGCGTGGGTCGATCCGGACTACAAGACCCGCCTGCTCGCCGACGGCACCGCCGCCATGGCCGAACTGGGTGTGGGCGGGTTTTCGGCGGAGCACATGATCGTCGTCGAGAACACCCCGGAGGCGCACAACGTCATCGTCTGCACGCTGTGCTCCTGCTACCCCTGGGGCGTGCTCGGCCTGCCGCCCACCTGGTACAAGTCCTTCGCGTATCGGTCCCGCATGGTCCGCGACCCTCGGGGCGTGCTCACGGAGCTGGGGCTGCCGCTGCCGGACACCATGGAAGTACGCGTGTGGGACAGCACCTCCGACGTCCGCTACCTCGTGCTGCCGCAACGCCCCGCCGGCACCGAAGGCATGGACGAGCAGGCGCTCGCCGCGCTGGTCACCCGGGACGCCATGATCGGCACCGCAGTCGTCCCGTCGCCCGCACAGGTCTGAGCACCGGAGAGCGCACATGAACGGCATTCACGACATGGGCGGCATGCACGGCATGGGCAAGGTCGAGGTCGAACCGAACGAGCCCGTCTTCCACACCGAGTGGGAGGCCCGTGTCCTGGCAATGTGCTGGGCCACCTTCATCACCTACTTTCCGGTGGACGAGACGCGCGCCGTCATCGAGCGCATACCGCCGGCCGAGTATCTCAACTCGAGCTACTACGAGCGCTGGTTCCGCGGGCTCGAGATGCTCATGATCGAGCACGGGCACATCACCGCCGAGGAGCTCGAGGCAAAGATCCGCAGCCTGCAGGAGGCCGCCGCATGAGCGCCGACACCCCCGAGACCATGACCCCCGCGCTGATGGAGTCCTTCCTCTACCCGGGCGTGTCCTGCGCGGCGAGCGTGCCTGTGGCGCCCCGCTTCCGGGTCGGCGACAGCGTCATCGTGCGCGTGGCCCATCCCGAGACGTACACGCGGTCACCGCGGTACGTCCGCGGCAAGAAGGGTGTGGTGAGCCGCGACTATGGTGCCTTCGCGTTTCCCGACACCATGGGCCAACGGCTGGGCGAGCACCCCCAGCACTGTTACGCCGTCCGCTTCACTGCGCGCGAACTCTGGGGGCCGGACGCCCCCGCCCGTGACGTCATTCACGTCGACCTCTACGACGACCACCTGAAGCCGGCATGAACGCCGCCGTGACGCCGCTGACCCTCGAGGAAGCACACGCGCTCTGCGCCGACCTGCCCATCCCCAGGCAGGATGACGAACTGGTCTTCCAGTCCCCCTGGGAGGCGCGCGTTTTTGCAGTGGTGGTCCACCTCCACAAGCAGGGCCGCTTCGCGTGGTCCGAATGGGTCGACCACCTGGTCCACGAGATCGATGCGGCGCGCACCGCCGGCTCGTTCGATACCCCCTACTACGAGCTCTGGGCACGCGCCTGCGAGAAACTCCTGTCCGGCAAATCCTTGATGAGCCCGGCCGCCCTGGAGGCAAAGGTCGCCGAGCTGTCAGTGCCCGTGGATGATCATGCACATGCGCATGATCATCATGGCCACCACGGCCATCACGGCGAGCACGACCACGGTGACGACCATGACCATGGAAGTCATCACCACCATGGGGCGGGGTAGTGCAGGCTGACGGTTGGCGGTGAGCCTTACTGCGGGGTGGGGCGAGACTAGCGAGGGCGCTGGTGGTGAGCCGTCCAACCCCTACAGCCAGCGCATCAGCAGGGCCTCGTACTGCGAGAGCGTGCCGTCCCAGGTGAACGCAGCTGCATGTCGCGCGCGGCTCGCTGACCGCATCTCCGCGAGCCTCGCCGCGTCACCCAGCAAAGCGTCGAAGATCTCTGCGCACTGCACTGCCGAGCCGAAATAGCTCGCCGCCTCCCCAGCGACCCAGCGGTTGTAGGGGTTGTCGTGTGCGATCACGGCGTTGCCCGCCCCC
>JBEICA010000051.1:0-16216 GCA_040373665.1 Burkholderiales bacterium
GCCTGCTGTCGGTGCTCTGGGCGCGCGCCACCCAGCGCAGCGCCTGGCATATCGTCGCCCATCCGCCTGGGGTCTCGGTATCGTTCCACGGGCGCGACGTGTTCGCGCCCATGGCGGCGGCGGTGGTCACAGGCGAGTTTCCGAACGAGAACGTGAAGGCCGTCGCGGCGCCTGAGGTGCTGCTCCCCGGCGAGGATCTGGCCCAGGTGATCTACGTCGATCACTACGGCAATGCCTTCACCGGGCTGCGCGGCGCCGGGCTGCCGGAATCGCGCACCCTCCTGGTCGCCGATCGGCAGGTGCCGCATGCACGGGTGTTCGGTGACGCGCCGACGGGTGAGCCGTTCTGGTTCGTCAACAGCCTCGGGCTGGTGGAGATCGCCATGCCGATGGCCGACGCCGCACGGGTGCTCGGGCTGCGCATCGGCGCCCCCGTGGCCTGGGCGGGCTGACGTCTTTCGGCCTGCCGGTACCTGACAGGGGCGTGCCCGCACCCGCCGCCGGTCAGGTTTCCAGGCGGGATGCACCCTCCCGTGGAGACGGTGCGGGCTCCGGCCAGCCGATGCTCGCCACGTGTCCGCGAAAGTTCTCCAGCCACCAACGCCAGTCCTCCGGGACCAGGGAGAAGGGCGCGTCGTGGCCCAGTTCCCGCGCCGCCCAGACCGGCCAGTGCGGGTTGGCCAGTGCCGGGCGCCCCAGCATCACGAGGTCGATGAGTTCCTCGCGGATCACCCGGTCGGCTTCCCGCGGGATGCCAAGGTTCCAGCTGGTCATCACCGGCAGCCCGACTTCCCGGCGTACCCGGTGGGCCCGTCCGACCATGCAGGACATCCGGTTCAGCGGCGGGTCGACCATGGCGTCGGTGTTGAAACCGAACGACAGGTCCGCCATGTCCAGGCCGTGGTCCTTCATCATGCCGATGGCGAGCAGTGAGTCCTCGAACTGCGTGCCTTCGGGGTGCAGGTCGTCGCAGCCCAGGCGCATGGTCAGCGGATAGCGCTCCGGCCATACGGCGCGCACGGCGTCGAGGGCCTCCAACAGGAAACGTGCGCGGTTGGCGACGCTGCCGCCATAGGCATCGGTGCGCCGATTGGCGAGCGGCGAGAAGAAGCTGGCGGCCAGGTAGCCGTGGGCGAAGTGCAGTTCCAGCCATTGGTAGCCGGCCTCCCGGGCGCGCACGGCGGCCTCCGCGTAACGGTGATGCAGCCTGTGGATTTCCGTGACATCCAGCGCATGGACCGGGTGCACGTGGCCGGCATGGCCGTAGGGGACGGGTGATGGCGCCACGCAGGTCCAGCCGTCGGGATGGTCGGGTGGCAGCTGCTTCTTGGTCCGGTCGGGGTTGGTGCCCTTGTGCGGTGGCAGTTGACTGCCTTTGCGGCCGGTGTGGCCGAGCTGGATTGCCGGCACCGCGCCCATGCGTTTCGCCATGGACGCCACGCGGGCGTGGCCCTCGATCTGTCCGTCCTCCCAGATGCCGCCGCAGGACGTCGTGGTGCGGCCGTCAGGGGTGATGGCCATCTGTTCACCGAACACGAGCGCGAACCCGCCAGCCGCGCGGGCGCCCAGGTAGCTGACGTGGTAGTCGTCGAGGCGGCCATCGACCGAGCTGTACATCGTCATGGGCGACATCACGATGCGGTTGCGCAGTGTGATGTCCTTGAGCTTGAAGGGTGAGAACAGGGATGGCATCCGGATGTGGCCTGTGCGGGTTGATGAGGCCTGCCGACGCGGGCCGGGAGGCAGGATAGCCGAGATCGTTGCAGGTGCCCGCGCCTGCGTTTCAGTGGCCCTGACCGCCCAGGTTCAGCCCGACCACCCCGGTGATGATCAGCAGCAGGCTGGTGATCTTGATAGGTGTGAGCGCTTCGCCGAAGAAGGCGACGCCGATACAGGCGATCAGCGCCGTGCCGACTCCGGACCAGATGGCGTAGGCCACCCCGATCTCGATGCGGGCGAGGGCCAGCGTGAGACAGGTGAAGGCGATGCCGTAGAAGACGAAGATGAGCACGGATGGCCCGGTCCGGGAGAAGCCGGCGGACAGTTTCATTGCCGTGGTGCCGCAGACCTCGAGCACGATGGCGGCGGCCAGGAGGAGCCAGTGGGTCATGACAGGGGATTTCCGTGAAGGATCGGGTTGTCGGGCAGGGTCGGGCCGCCGGTGCGGAGATCGGTGGCTACGGAGCATTCCGCTCGTGGTACGTTAGGCAGAGTCTGAGCCTTGCACACGGATCGCGCTGCGGTCGGCGGCGAGCGCTGGCAAGGCGGGAGCTGAAGGCGGCCTGGACGTGTGGTCCGAGCGCCAGGGGCCAGCCGCCGGAATGCCGTCGCGAGCGTGTACAGTGATCATGCTGTTCCCGACCCTGTGCCGGTTTCGGCACGGTTGCCAACGTCATCTTCCAGCGCTTCGAGAATCGACATGTACCTCTCGGCCATCGACATCCAGAACCTGCCCGGCGTGCGCGCGGCGCACCTGCTCAGTCCCGATGCGGTCAGCACGCTCACCTCCCTCGGGGATGCCGCGGGTCTGCAGCATCTCGGTGTGCATCTCGTCGTGGTGGAACCGGGCCAGCGGGCCGGTGAACTGCACGTCCACCATTTCGCCGAAGAGTGCGTCTACGTGCTGGGCGGGCGCGGCACCGCCGTGCTCGGCGAGCGCAGCGTGGTCCTGAGTCCCGGGGATTTCCTGGCCTTTCCGACCAATGGCGTAGCCCACGAACTCGTCAACGACGGCGAGGAACCGCTCATCTTCCTGCTGGTGGGCCAGCGGCTGGACCACGACGTCATCGATTATCCACGCCTCGGCCGGCGCCTCTACCGTCACCATGGACAGGACGATCTGGTGACCTGGGTCGGTGAGGAGGGGCTGGCGCAGGCGCTGCCCGGAGGCATTCTGGTCGCGTCGGGACGCCAGCCCGGGCCGGCGGTCGCCCCGGAGACCGGCCTCAGGATGGTGGGTCTGGATGCCGCTGGCCGGCCTGACGGCGAGGTTCCGAGTCTGTCCCGGGACGCCGAGGAGGCTTGTGCCGCTGCGGCCGCACTCCATGCGCAGACCGGCTTCGAACCCCCATGGACCGGTTATCTGGCATTCGACGGCGAGCGCTGTGTCGGAACCTGCGCCTTCAAGTCGCCGCCCCGGGGCAACCGGGTCGAGATCGCCTGCTACCCGTTCCCGGCCCAGGAGCAGCATCTCGAGGCGATGATGGCATCGTTGATGCGCATCGCCTTCGAGAATCATCCGGGCATTCGGGTGATCGCCCATACCCTGGCCGAGGAGGGCACCGAGACCGCGGTGCTGGCCCGGCTCGGATTCCACCTCACCGGCCGTACCCAGGATACGGACCAGGGCGAGGTCTGGGAGTGGATGTTGCAGACGGCCACCTCCTGAGCGTTCGCCGGCCGGCCGCAGGTCTGCATCCGCCGGACGGCTGGTCCGGCCTCACAGGCCCGGCCGCAGAGGCTCGATGGCGGTCTCCACGGCCTGCCCTGTGGTGTCGCGGGCCAGCGACCAGGCCATGGCGCGCGGTCGGTTGGCCACGGCGCGGTGGAAGGTGCCGTCCATGTAGTGCAGGCCCACGCCGTCGTCGGCCGCATGGCCGGCGGGCACTTCACCCGAAGCCACCATGGCGCGGTAGGTGGGCCGGCGTTCCGGTTCGCTGTCGTAATGCGGGCAGTTGCTGCCGGTCACCAGGCCGAGGCAGCGCAAGCTGGTGAGCGGGCCGGCGATGGAGTCGGTGATGCCATGTTCGAACCAGCAGATGGAGCCGGCGCTCGAGCCGCCCATGGGAATGCCGCGCTCGTAGGCACGTGCGAGGATGCCGTCCAGGCCCCAGTCGCGCCAGATCGCGAGCATCGTCCGGGTATTGCCGCCGCCGACGGCAATGGCGTCATGCTCCATGACGAAGCCTTCCAGATCCTGCGGCGTGCGTTTGAAGAACGGCAGCATCGCGGGGCGACAGCCCAGGCGCGTGAAAGCCTGGAAGAAGCGCAGCTGGTAGGGTTCGTTGTCGCCGCTGGCAGTCGGGATGAACAGCACACGCGGTGCCTCGCTCCCTGTCAGGTCTCGGAAATAGCGCTCCAGGTGCAGGTTGTTCTCGGGGTCGGCGAGGAAGGCGCCGCCCATGGCGAAGACGTGTCGGGACCTGGACATGGCAATCGACCGGGTAGGTTGGGGAGCGCGATTCTAGCCCGGACATCTCACCCGGTCGGCCCCGGCAAAGGAGCGCCGTGCCCTTGCGCCCCGGGGTCTGCCACGAAGTGGCCGGCCGGACAGGATTCGTTCAGACCACCGATGTCAGATTGCCACGGCGGTGATCACCTGATGGTCCGGCAGCGCGCGACCTGGCGCCGGGACATGCCGGTCCGCCACCATCGCCAGCACATCCGGGAAGAAGGACGCGAAGGCACGCTAGAAGTCGTCGAAGGCGCCGAGCAGACCGCCGAGCCGGCCGTCTGGCGTGGGCGGTGACAGCAGCAGGTGGGCGAGGAAATTCACCCTCCGTGCCGTCCGGCGCTCAGCGCCCCTCCAGATAGTCGCCGGTCAGGTGGAGCAGGGTGCGGACTCCCAGTTTGAGGGCCGACTCGTCGATGGAGAAGCGCGGGGAATGGTTGTAGGCGACCGTGGCCGGGTCCACGCCCTTGGGCGTGCCACCGAGGAACAGGAACAGGCCGGGTGCGCGTTGGGCGAAATAGGAGAAGTCCTCGGCCCCCATCAGCCGGTCGCGCAGTTGCACGTTGCCGGCGCCCGCGACGCGGTGCAGGGTCGGCAGCATGCGGGCGGTGAGCGCCGGGTTGTTGACGGTGACGGCGTAGGGCTTCTCGATGGTCACCTCCGCCGTCGCGCCCTGGGCTTCGGCGATGTTCTCCGCGGTGCGGCGGATGCGCTCGTGGATGTCGTCGCGCAGCGCCTCGTCGAAGGTGCGCACGGTGCCGACCATGGTCACGCGGTCGGGGATGATGTTGAAGCGGATGCCGCCGTCGATGCCGCCGATGCTCACCACCGCCGGCTCCTTCGCGATGTTGACCTGCCGGCTGACGATGGTCTGCAGCCCCATGACGATCTGCGAGGCGGTCACGATGGGGTCCACGCCCCCCCAGGGCGCCGAGCCATGGGTCTGGCGACCCTTGACCACGATCCTGAGCACGTCGGCCGCCGCCATGGCCGGCCCGGGGCGGTAGCCGATCTCGCCGACGTTGAGCATCGAACCGATGTGCAGTCCGAAGACCACGTCAGGCTTGGGATCGTCGAAGGCGCCTTCCTTGAGCATGAGCAGCGCGCCGCCTTCCTCGCCCTGGGGCGGGCCCTCCTCGGCCGGCTGGAACAGCAGCTTGACCGTGCCCGGCAGGCGCTCGCGCACCGCGGCGAGGGCCTCGGCGGCCCCCATGAGCATGGCCACATGGGTGTCGTGACCGCAGGCGTGCATCACCCCGGTTTCCTTGCCGGAGTAAGTGGTACGCGCCTTGGACGCGAAGGGGAGGTCCACCTCCTCGGTCACCGGAAGCGCGTCCATGTCGGCACGCAACGCCACCACCGGTCCCGGCCGCCCTCCCCGGAGTACCGCCACCACCCCGGTGACACCCACGTTGCGGCGCACCTCGTAACCCAGGGATTCCAGGTGGGCGGCGACCAGAGCGGAAGTGCGCACCTCGCGGTTGCCAAGTTCCGGATGCTGGTGGATGTCGCGGCGCCAGACGATCACCTTGCCCTCGAGGTTGTCGGCGAGCCGATCGAAATCCTCCTGCAGCGAGGCGGCCTGGAGGGTGGGGGCGCCGAGGACGCTCAGGGCGGCGGCGAGAACGATGCGACGGATCATGGACGGGTTCCGTGGGGGGGCGGGATCACCTGCGGAGTGTCGTGGGCACCAGCGCACACGTCAATCGCCCCACGGCGATCCATGACCGGAGGTGGGCCGAGGCGATGCCCGCGACCATCCGCAGAAATGGGCGCCGCGGCCGACACCCTGGTGGGCCGCGCGGGCCGCCCGGCTCCCCCTGCGCCTCAGCCGGGGACGGGGCCGCCGCCGAGTTCCACCGGCAGTCCGGCGCGTATCCAGGCATCCGTGCCGCCCGACACGTTGACTCCCTGGAACAGGCCCTCGGCCTGCAGCCGCTGGACGCCCATGGCCGAGCGTCCTCCCGATTTGCAGATCAGGTAGACCGGGCGGCCCGCAGCCGCCGCCGGCATCGCGGTCGCGCACAGCAGGTGCAACGGCAGGTTGACGGCGCCGCGGGCATGGCCCTGGGCGAACTCCGCAGGAGAGCGCAGATCCAGGATCACGACCTCGCCGGCCTGCTGCAGGCGATGCAATTCGTCCGGGGTGATGGTCTGCATGGCGATACCTCCTTCATGGCAATGTTCGACCGGATTGTGCGCCCCCGCGGACATCCGGTCCGTGACCTGGGTTCCAATGTCGGGCCACGGTGGGCTCCGGTGTCCCGGCAGGCGGTCTGTCCCCCGGACCGCCGAGCCGAGGTAATCTCCGTCGCATCGCAATCAACACGTATGCCGCCACATGCCAGCCCTGCCCGATCCCCGCCCGGTCACCCAGGTCGCCGCTGACCATCCTTTTGCCGAACGCCTCGCTGCCGCCTGGGAGGCCCGTGCCGCAGGCCGAGACAGTCGTGCCTGGAGCGGTCTGGTCCGCGGGGTGCTGCGAGCGCTCGAGCGCGGTGATGGCGACGTGGTGTCCCAGGCGCTGGCGACTGCGGGGCCGGCGCAGGGCGTGCTGTTGCGGCGGGCTGTGGACGATGCCATCGATGCGGTCGGCACCGACGAGGACCTGCCTCTGGTGACCCGGGTGTTCCTGCTGCCGGTGCTGTTCGTCACCGCCGGTGCGGCACCTGCCGTGGTGGCGGGCGCATTGCCGGACGTTGCAGAGCTTGGCGCCACACTGCGCGCCGCCGGGGCTCTCGGGCGAGTCGAGAGCCTGGCCTGGAGCAACGCCCTGGGCACCCTGGACGCGGCGGCCGCCGTGGCGCCGGAGCGCCTGCATGCCCTGGTCCGGCAGGGTGGCGGTGCAGGTGGCGCCGACCTGCTCGCACCTGCGCCCATCCAGATCGATGACGCCTGTGAGCAGGTGCACGTCCGTCTCATCGCCGGCGTCTGCGTGACCGGGGTGGACGCACCCACGGTCATGGAGACCGCCGGCCAGGTCGGGCGCTGGGGCATGGCGGTGTCGCGCCTGCTCGCCACACAACTCGCCGTGCCCGGCCTGTCCCTGCTCGCCCTGCCGCGGGTGCCGGCCTCCTGGCACGCTGCGCTGGCGCAGGCACGCTTCGCGCGCGAGGAGATCGCCTTCCAGCTGTTCGCCACCGCCGCCATCCGTCGTATCCGCACCGCCACCGGCGATCCGCTGGCCAGCGTGAGTGCCTGCACCGACGGCAGCGTGCGCATCGAACTGCGCTCGCCCTTCGACGACATGGAGGTCCATTCGCATGCGTGGCGGCTCGGGCCCGCCGACGACCTGACTCAGGTCGAGCTTGGGATCCTGGACCTGCTGCGCGAATGCCGCGTGACCGACGTCACCGTCGTCCCGGATCTGGTCGCCCCGGCGCCCGTCGGCATCCCTGCCGTCAGCGGACGTCTGCTGTCCTGATCCGGCGAGTGATCCGGCGAGGGTCAGGTCTTGTCTTTTGCCCCCCCTTCTCGTCCAGACCTCTGCGTTTTGGGGCACCGGGTCCGTGTGCATGATCCGGTCGGCGCCAGGGACCGGAAACGCCACGGCGGCCACGACCGCGTCGTCCGTAACCTCCTGTATCCCTCCCGCGAAACGTCGACTTTTTTGTAGTACGTTGGCAAAAAGTCGCGACTTTCTGCCAATGTAAAGGGAAAAAGACGGATGCGGCGGTATCTGGAAGTCCAGCTCCAGCGGGACCTGAAGCGCAAAACGGTCGTCCTGACCGGGCCACGGCAGGTGGGGAAGACAACCCTGGCCCGCCAGTTGATGGCCTACCACGAGGCGGCGCAGTATCTGAACTGGGATGTGGCGTCGGACCGCGCCATCCTTGCGCGGCAGTCGTGGAACCCCCGGGCGGGCCTGCTCGTGCTCGATGACATTCACAAGATGCCCGGCTGGAAATCCTGGCTGAAGGGCGTCATCGACGCCAAGCCGGCCGGTCAGGCGCTGCTCGTCACGGGCAGCGCACGCATGGAGACCTTCCGACAAGCCGGCGAGTCACTTGCGGGCCGGTACCAGCAACTGCATCTGGACCCCATTTCCGTAAGGGAGTGGCGTCAGCACACGGGTGCATCCCCTGACGACGCCCTGGCACACCTGATGTCGCGCGGTGGATTTCCCGAACCCTGTCTGGCCGAACACGATGACGAAGCGCAACGTTGGCGCCGCCAGTATGCGACCGACCTGATCCGTGAGGACGTGCTGGAGTTCTCCCGCCTGCAGGAGATCAACACCATGCGGGTGTTCTTTGATCTGCTTCGTCAGCGGGTCGGTTCACCCCTCTCCATTGCGTCCATGGCGCGGGATCTGGCGGTGTCCCCCACCACGTTGCGGCGATACCTGGAAATCCTTCAGGCGCTCTACGTCATCGTCGTGGTGCACCCGTGGCACCGCAACATCGCCCGAGCCTTGCTACAGGCGCCCAAGGTTCATTTTTTGGACAGCGGACTGGTCCAGGGCGACGATGGCGTCCGTTTCGAGAATGCTGTGGCGGTGATGCTCTGCAAGCACGCGCATTTCGTGGGCGATACCCGTGGCCGCTAGGCCGGGCTGCATTACATCCGCACCAAGGACGGCGCCGAGGTCGATTTCTGCCTGAGCCTCGACGGTGCGCCAAGTCACCTGGTCGAGTGCAAGCTGGCCGATCTGTCGACTCATCGGGCCCTGACGCGATTCGCGACCCAGTTTCCAGAAGCCGAGGCAGTACAGATCGTCCGCGATGCCCGTCAGATCGAAGTGCGGGTGGGGGTCACCATCGTCCCGGCCGCCGACTGGCTGGCCCGGCTGGAGGCGTGATCAGGCAACCGCCGGTATCGACGCCGCAGGCCTTGCGTCACCCCGCGCGTCTGCACGGTCATGTCTGACCCTGTCATGGGGGGCTGATCCACCCCGCGACAGGGTCCGAGGCTGGCGCAGCACCGGGTTCCAGGTCCTGTGCAGCGCTGCCACCCGCCCGGATCCCCGATGAGGCCACGGGATGACCGCAACGCGCCCGCCAGCGCCTGTGGAGGCGGGCAGACCGAATCGACCCGACGGCCAATCCGTTGCAGGCCCAATCGGCAGCGGTGCGCCCCTTATGCTTGGGACTGACCGGGTGAAACATCGCGGCCAGGCACCGGCGCGGTGAGGTCGTCGCGCCGCAGGGCGCGGTACCGGTACAGCGCCCGGGCCTCGGCGATGGCGGTGGTATCGATGGTCACCGACAGCACCGACGGCCCCGTCCCGGCCTCGGCCAGCGCTCTGCCCCACGGGTCTGCCACGATCGAGCCGCCGGCGAAGTGCTCGAGGCGCCCGGGGCCAGTGCGATTCGCCATGGCGACGAAGACCTGATTGTCCTGGGCGCGCGCGAGCGCGGCGTTGCGGTGGACGTGCCCGTAAGGCTCCATGTTGCCGTTGCTGACCAGGATCAATTCGGCGCCAGCGTCGGCGAGTGCCCGCGCCGCATCCGGGAATTCGATGTCGAAGCAGATCAGCTGACCCAGACGCACACCCCGCCAGACGCAGGTGCGCAGCCACGAGCCTGGGCGGAACTTGTCGCGGTCGCCGAGCCAGAGGTGGGTCTTGCGGTAATGGCCGACGATGCCCGTACCGTCCACCAGGAACTGGCTGTTGTACAGGCCATCCGAGGTGCGCTCCGCCAGCCCGGCGGCGATCAGCAGGTCGTGGCGCGCGGCCAGGGCCTGCCATTCGCGCAGCGTCGGTCCGTCAGCCGCTTCGGCCAGACGCTCGACGTCCTCGCGCGACGCGAAGCCCGACGTACAGGTCTCGGGCAGCACCAGGATGTCGTTGGTGTCGCCATGGGTCGCGACGAGGGTACGGATGCGGTCCAGGTTGGCATCGCGGTCGCCGTCGGTCAGGGCGGGCTGGGCGACGGCGATGCGAAGCGTGGTCATGGTGTCGCCGCCCGTACCGTCATTCCCCATCCACCCGGCAGGGCAGATTGAGGTAACCGCGGAATCGGGCCCGGCCGCCACGCACCGGGGCCCCTGCCAGCCGGTAGCGCGGGAAGCGCCGAAGGAATCGTTCGACGGCGACGCGACCCTCCAGACGCGCCAGCGCGTGCCCCGCGCACAGGTGAGCGCCGGAGCCGAAGGCGAGGTGCCTGTTGGGTGTGCGCCCGATGTCGAACCGATCGGGGTCGGCGAACTGTGCCGGGTCGCGGTTGGCCGCTCCGATGCAAAGTGTCAGCAGCGCGCCGGCCGGGAGTGCAACCCCCCCCACGACTGCGGGCGCAAGCGCCCGGCGGTTGCCGAGCTGGTTGGAGCTTTCGAAGCGTAGGCATTCCTCCACGGCGGAGCGGATCAGCGCGGGCTGTTCGAGCAGCCGCGCGCGTTCCTCCGGCCACTGGTCCAGCAGGACCAGTGCGTTGCCTATGAGGTTGGTGGTGGTCTCGTGTCCGGCGTTGAGCAGGAAGATGCAGTTTTGCAGCAGTTCGGTCTCGGACAGTTTCTCGCCTGCGGGCTCGCCCTGGATCAGCCGGGTGAGCACGTCACGCTCGGGATCGCCCGGCGCGGCGCGGCGGCGCGCGACGAGGGTTTCGAGGTAGCGCACGAAATCCTCCACGGCACGGTTGCCCCGGTCGAGCTGCGCCTGGTCGAGCTGGGGTTCGAGGGCGCCGAGGATGGCGAGCGACCACGCGCGCAGCGGCCCGCGTTCCCCGCGCGGCACGCCGAGCAGGTTGCCGATGATCTCGAGCGGAATGGCGGAGGCGAAGTCCTCGATCAGGTCGACCGTCCCCGCCCCGGTCATGCGGTCCAGCAGATCGTCCACCAGCAGGACCAGGGGGGGCTCCATGTCGGCGATGGCGCGCGGCGTCAATGCCCCGACGATGAGTCGCCGCACCCGGGTGTGCAGGGGCGGGTCGTTGAACACCAGGCTGGTGGTGTGGTGCACGAACAGCGGCGAGTCGCCGAACTTGGGGCGGAACTCCGCCTTCTTGTCGGAGCTGAAGGTGCGCGGGTCCTTGTACACCTGCTCGCAGTCGGCGTGGCGGGTCAGCAGCCACGAGACGTCCGGCATGGGACGCACCGGCGTCTCCTCGCGCAGGCGCCGATACCAGGGGTAGGGATCCTCGTAGAACGCCTGAGGCAGGCGCCGGAGATCGAATCCGTCAAGATCTGGGCTCATCCCGCGGAAGTGTATCGCCGACGCGCAGGCCCCGCATGCACGGCCGGGGCGCGCTTCCGCGGCAACGGGTCGCCGGCCCGTGCCAGAATCGTGGCTTCACGACCTGACCCGACGCGGGGGCTGCCTTGAATCTCGAGAAAGTGGTGTTCGGCTTCTTCATCATCCTGGCCATGACGCTGAACTTCGGCTTTTTCATCGGTGACCTGGCCGACCCGGTGCAACACAACGTCTACGAAATGTACGCCGCGATCGCGGTGAACCTGGTGGCCACCGTGCTGAAGTTCGGGGACCGCACCCAGGTCGGTGCCCTGCACCTGGCCACCAGTCTGGTGGCCGACCTGCAGCTGATCGCGGCGGCGGTGATCTGGGCTTACGCCGCCCATGCGTTGCAGGGCGGCATGACGCCGCACATCATGGCGAGCATCGTGTCCCTGTCGGGCGGTGCCTTCGTGGCCAACGTGGTCTCGGCCGTCCTGCTCATCATCGAGACGGCGCAGCTGCGGCGCTGAGCGCGATCCGCGCGGCCGACCCGGGAGGTTCATGAACAGCGCCCTGTTCCTGGCACTGCGCCGCATGCGCATGCCGCTGCTCACCCTGATCGGCAGCTACGCCGTGTCCATCCTGGGCATGGTGCTCATTCCCGGAGTCGACGGCGAGGGCATGCCGTGGCGGGTGAGCTTTTTCCATGCCTTCTATTTCATCAGCTACACCGCCACCACCATCGGTTTTGGCGAACTGCCCCACGCCTTCACCGACGCCCAACGGATGTGGATCACGTTCACCATCTATCTGACGGTGGTGGCGTGGTTCTACGCCATCGGCAAGATCCTGCAGATCACGCAGGATGCGTCCTTCCAGCAGGTGCTGGCGGCCGAGCGTTTCCGTCGTGCGGTGGAGCGCATGCGTGAACCGTTCTATGTTGTCTGCGGCTACGGAGAGACCGGCTCCGCGCTCGTGGACGCGCTCGATCAGCGGGGCGTGCGCTCCGTGGTCATCGACCTCAATCCGTCCCGCGTGGGCGAGGTCGAACTCGCGGCCCTGCAGTTCGACGTACCGGTGCTGGCCGGCGACGTGCGTCAGCCCGACAACCTGTCCCTTGCCGGGCTGAGCCACCCGGCCTGCCGGGGGGTGGTGGCCCTGACCAACGACGATCACGCCAACCTGTCGGTGGCTGCGTCGGCCAAGCTCCTCAACCCTGGGCTCACGGTGATCTGCCGCTGCGAGTCCGATGCCGTGTCCGCCAGCATGGCCGCCTTCGGGGCTGACCATGTCATCGATCCGTTCTCGCTGTTCGGCGAGCATCTCGCCACGGCCGTGCGCACCCCGGGGCATTACCTGCTGCGCGAGTGGCTGACGGCCGCGCCGGACGAGAGACTGCGCGAGCCGCTGTTCGCGCCGGTGGGGCGCTGGGTGTTGTGCGGCTTCGGGCGCTTCGGCGAGCGCACGGCGCGCGGCCTGGAGGCGGGAGGCAATGCGGTGACCATCGTCGACGCCGATGCCGGGGTGGCCGGCGGCGCCGGAGGGGTGTGCGGTTCGGCCACCGATGCCCGCGTGCTGGAGCAGGCCGGTATTCGCGGGGCCGTCGGTGTGATCGCCGGAACCGGTGACGACGTCACCAACCTGTCCATCGCACAGATGGCGCGACGCCTCGCCCCCGGTCTGTTCACGGTCGTTCGGCGCAATCAGCGCAGTTCCACGCCCCTGTTCGAGGCGGCTGCGGTTTCGGTGGTGGTCCAGCCGGCTGCCGTGGTGGTGCACGCATGCCTGGCCACGCTGATGGCGCCGCTGCTGGCGCGCTTCCTGACGGCAGCCGCGTACGAGACCAACGCATGGGCCAACGAACTGCTGGCCCGCATCGCCGGAATCACCGAGGAGCGGGTGCCCGAGATCTGGTCCCTGCGGGTCGACCAGGCCCACATGCCCGCCGTGGCGGAAACTCTGGCGCGCGGGCCCGTGCCCCTGGGTGGACTGCTCGCCGACCCGCAGTCACGCCTCGAGGATCTGCCGGTGATCGCGCTGGCGCTCGAGCGCGAGGGCGCACTGCGCATGCTGCCGGCGCCGGACACGGCGCTCGAACCGCGAGACCGGCTGTTGTTCTGCGGCCGCGGCAGGGGGCGCCGCCGTCAGGTGCTCACCACACGAAATGCCAACGTGCTGCGCTACGTGCTCACCGGGGTGGACCTGCCGGGCGGCTGGATGTGGCGTCGCCTGTCGCGTGCCGACGGGTCTCACCAGGTGTAGCGCACCGAGTAGCGGATCACGGCCTCCTGATCCGCCGCGACCTCGACCGGGAACTGCAGCGTGCGCGCATCCTCCCTGGTCCACGAGTGGCTGGCCGTGACCACGCGCCACGTCGACCAGCGGTGCAGGATCTCACGGACCGTCACCCGGACCGGCACGTTCTTGCGGTTGCGGATGCGGATCTCGAAGTCCTCGCTCATCTGCTTGCGACCGGTGTCGAGGCGGAAGTCGGTCTGCCGCCGCTCGCCCACCACGTCGAACGCCGACCCCAGCTTGAGCAGCACGGCTTCGTTGCGGGGAGTGTGGTCGATGCGGTCCTCGCCGATGAATTCGAGCGATCCGTCGGCGGTGTCGAGCTTGCTGACGCGCACCCGGCCGGCGGGCAGGGGTACCCCGAGGCCGTTGTCGCGGTCGTTGCGGAAGCCGAGGAAGGCGTCCACCTTGCGGTTTCCGGTGATGCCCAGATGCCGTTCGAGCAGCGGCTCGGTGCCGTGCATGTAGGTGGCGCCACCCTGGTAGACCAGGGTGCGCTCGCAGCGCACGCCACTGGCGGCCGGGAACAGCTCGATCTGCTTGGTCGAATTGTCCGGCAGGCTGGTCGGGCGGCCCAGGGTGTAGAGGTGGTATTCGAAGAAGGCCTTCTCCTCGAATCCCGCCACCGCATCAGCGGCCATTTCGGCGGCGCGCATCATCACGCGCGGCGATGGCATGGGCGGTGCGGGAGCGCGGTGCACGTCGCCGGCGATCAGCTTGAGCCGGGCCTCAGGGTAGGAGGCACCGGACTGGTTGAGGATGCTGACCCAGGCACCGACGTCGAGCCGGCAGTGATCCGGACCCGGGCCCTCGGCGTAGACGAGGTTGTAGTCCGCCCACCAGGTGATGCCGCCGGTCTGGTAGGCGACCCGGGTGCGCTGTTCGCCGGCACGGGATGCGGCGATATCCCAAACCAGGGTCGGCCGGGTGATCAGGCCGCCCGGCAGACTGGGCAGGGTCACCGAGGCGTGATGCGACAGGGTGCGCACCGTACCGTCGGGCTGGGCGAGCACGATGCCGCCCCGCGTCGACAGCAGCCGTCCTTCGAAGGTCGAAGCCTCCTCGCCGCGGATCTGCTCGACCGCGATGTTGCGGTCGACGAACTTCTGCAGCAGCTTGTCGGTGGAGACGAGGTCGAACTGGAAATTCTGCTCCACCACGCGGGTGCCGGCGGGGTCGCTCAGTGACTGGAAGGACACGGTGGTCGGGTCGATCAGGCCGGCCACGTCGGTGAATCGGACTTCATTGCGTCCCGAGGCCAGGGTGATGTCGCGCTCGTGGCGCACCACGGCATAGCCCGGCACGGCGTAACCCGCCTGCCCTCCGGCGCGGAAGGTGTCCACCGGCACCGCGCCGGCAGGCGCGCTGCTGTAGATGGTCAGGGCATTGGCCACGGGTTCGGCGGCTGCCGCGGTGGCGGACATCGCGGCGAGCAGGACGGTCTGGCCGAGGGGGATGGCGAGCCGGGTGGAGGTCGCACGCCCGGGGCGTGACCCGGGAACTGGGGCGGTTCGCTGCGGCTGCATGACGGTTCTCCCTGGGTGGGTTGGGGCGCCGCGTCCGGGGTGGACAGGCGGGTCTGGAACACTCTAAATCGCCAGCCTGCCGGTGCCGACGGCCGGCGGAAGATGGACCCGGGTCGGGACCATCGGTTCCGGGCACCGTTTTCGCTAGCGGGTCGAGGGATGCAACTCAGGAGTTTCCATCCCGCCCGCGGCGGGCCCATCGACAGGCTGCTGGCCCCATGAGCAACGCCTTCCTGCGCGGACCCGTGGGCGCCGTCCTGCTCATGGTCGTCGCCCTCGCTGGCGTGACCGGCCATCTCGGGGTCTGGCTGCACGCGAAACGCCATGCCGACAGCCTCAACACACCGGTGTTCGAGGCCAACGCCGCCGTCAGCGACGCCCGTGCCTCCTGTGAACGGCAGAAAGCCGGTTCCGCCGATACCGCGCCCCTGTGGAGCGATGCCGTGGAAGGGCGGGCCGAGGTCGCGAGGGCGGACGTGGAGATCTGCGCCGCGGTCGCCGACATCACGGCCCGTCGCGATACCCTGGTCTCCGAGCGTCAGCAGCGCAGGCAGGCCGCCTGGGAGACGGTCCCGCCGATGCTGGTCTGGCCGGTGGCAGGCGTGTTCGGGCTGCTGCGCTACGTCCGGCTGACACGGCGCTGAAGCGGCCCTGCCGGCCGGGTCAGGGTGCCGGCTCGTCGAGGAACAACTGCACCTCCCGGAACAACTGCATGCGGTTGCGTTCCATGATGACCGTGTGTGTGCCTTCGCCGATGGTCACCAGACGGCGGATGGGAGCCGCGGTGAGACGGGAGAACACGGTCTGGGCCATGACCACTGGCGTGTCCTGATCCCATTCCGCCACGACCACCAGGGTCGGCACGGAGATGGTCGAGGGGTCGTAGTAGGGTTTGTCGGCCAGCCAGTAGGCACGCACGTCCTGCAGCACGCCATTGGGGGCACGCAGCAGGCCGGTGGCGGCGGCCGTCGGGTCGGTGGCCCAGGTGGCGTCGGCCCAGGCCTCGAACCACCCGGGTGGAATCAGAGCGGCCTGCTTGTCCTCCGGCACGCCCGCCAGCCAGCGCTTGCGCGCCCCGTCCTTCGCGACGGTGCGGTAGGCCGGCAGGGGGCC
>JBEICA010000132.1:0-9448 GCA_040373665.1 Burkholderiales bacterium
AGCACCAGCAGCCGGGGCCGCAGCATCAGCGCCCGGGCGATGGCCAGCATCTGCTGCTCACCGCCTGACAGGGTGCCTGCCTGCTGCTCGCGCCGCTCTCGCAGCCGCGGGAAGTAGGCGTACATGCGCTCCATGTCGTCCTGCACCGCCCGCCGGTCCCGCCGCGTGATGGCACCGACCCGGAGGTTCTCCTCGGTGGACAACTGGACGAACGTGCCACGACCATCGGGCACATGGGCGAGCCCCAGGCGGACGATGTCCTCGGTGACGCGACGCTCGATCGCCTGGCCGGCGAAGCGCACGTGACCCCGGCGGCGGATCAGACCGCACACCGCCCGCAGCAGGGTGGTCTTGCCGGCTCCATTGGCACCCAGCACGGTGGTGATCCCGCCCTCGGCCACCTCGAAGGCGACGTCGTGCAGCACGTCCGTGGGCCCGTAACCGGCGCACAGTTCGCGCACCTCGAGCAGCGTGCCCATCTCAGCCCTGCCCCAGGTAGGCGCGGATGACGTCGGGGTTGCGCTGCACTTCCGCAGGCAGGCCGTCGGCGATCTTGCGGCCGAAATCCAGCGCCACCACCTTGTCGGACACGCGCATCACGAGATTCATGTGGTGTTCCACCAGCAGCACGGTGAGGTGCAATTCGTCACGCAGCCGGCGGATCAGGGTCATGAGGTCCTCGACCTCCTCGTGGTTGAGGCCGGCGGCCGGCTCGTCGAGCAGCAGCAGGCGGGGCTCGGCGGCCAGGGCACGCGCCAGTTCGACCCGCTTCTGGGTGCCGAAGGGGAGATCGGCCACCCGCGTATGGGCCGTGGCCTCCAGACCGATGGTGCGCGCCAGATCCTCGGCTCGGGTACGCACGCGTCTCTCCTCACGCCCGATGCCGGGCCAGCGCAGCGCCCCCGCCAGGAAGCCACCGCGACTGACCGCGTGGCAGCCCAGCATGATGTTCTGCAGCACGGTCTGCGAGCGGAACAGCGCGAGGTTCTGGAAGGTCCGGCCGATGCCCAGGCCCGCAATGGCGTGCCGCGCCACGCCGTCGAGCGACCTGCCCTCGAAGTGGATGCTGCCCTGCTCGTACCGGTACAGACGCGAGAGGCAGTTGAACAATGTGGTCTTGCCGGCACCGTTGGGGCCGATGAGACCGCAGATCTGGCCGCGCCCGACGTCGAAACTCACGCCGTCGAGGGCGACGATGCCCCCGAAACGCACGGTGATGTCGCGCACGCTCAGTTGAGGATCCACAGCGTATTTTCGGGTGAGGCTCGTTTGTTGCGGCGCGACAAAAAAGCCTTTCGCGTCAGGGCCGAGCGATACTGACACAGGCCTGTGGCGGCTGCAACGCAGCCCGCGGGCGCACTACAATGGGCCGATCGGGCCGGCGTGACCGCGGCCCACCGTCTTCCATCCCCGGCACCAACATGACCCCCTTCGACTACCCGCACTGGCCCAAACCCTTTCCCAGGACGCTCACCATTCCGCAGACCAGCCTGTGGCACAACGTCGAGGTGTCGGCCCTTCGTTACCCGGACGAGACCGCCTCGGTTTTCTACGACGCGACCATGAGCTACCGGGAACTGCACGATCAGGCGGAGCGCATCGCCGGCTTCCTTCAGCAGGACTGCGGTGTCCGGCGCGGCGACCGGGTGGTGCTGTTCATGCAGAACTGCCCGCAGTTCGTGATCGCCTTCCAGGCCATCCTGCGCGCCGACGCCGTGGTCGTGCCGGTCTCGCCCATGAACGTGACCGAGGAACTGGAGCACACCTTCGAGGACAGCGGCGCCACCGTGGCCATCGCCGGGCAGGAACTGTTCGAACGGCTCGCCCCGCTGATGGGCTCCCGTGTGCGCCACGCCCTGGTGGCCACCTATTCCGATGCGCTCGGACCGGCCACCGGCATGGAGGTGCCCGCCTTCGTGCAGGCACCCCGGCAGCGGTTCGAGCTGATCGGCGTGAGCGCCTGGGTGGATGCGCTGGCGGCGGACCGCCTCCCGGCACCGCATGCCGCGGGCCCCGACGACCTCGCGTCCATCCTCTACACCTCGGGTACCACCGGGCGGCCGAAGGGTTGCATGCACTCCCACCGCACCATGATGACCACCATCGTTGGCGGCGCCCTGTGGGTGCACGAATGCCAGGAATCGGTGCTGCTGGCCACCGCCCCCATGTTCCACGTCACCGGCATGCAGCACAGCATGGGGACTGCCCTCTACGTCGGCGCCACCATCGTCTTCCTGCCACGCTGGGATGCCGGGGCGGCCGGCTACCTGATCGAGAAGTACCGCTGCACCCACTGGGCCAACGTGCCCACGATGGTGGTGGATCTGCTGGCGCACCCGGCAACGGCCGCCAGGGACCTGTCCTCCCTGTCCAACATCTTCGGCGGGGGCGCCTCGATGCCCGAAGCGGTGGCAAAGGAGCTCTACGAGCGCTGCGGGGTGCGGTACATGGAGGCCTACGGCATGACCGAGACCATCTCGCAGACCCACATGAACCCGCACAACGACCTGCGCCGCCAGTGTCTGGGCATCCCGACCTTCGACACCGAGTCCCTGGTGATCGACCCCGACACCGGCAAGCCGCTCGGGCCTGACGAAGTGGGCGAGATCGTGTCACGGGGACCACAGCTCATGCTCGGCTACTGGCGCAACCCGGAAGCCACACAGGCGGCCTTCATCGACATCGACGGTCGGCGCTTCCTGCGCACCGGCGATCTCGGGCGCATGGACAAGGATGGCTTCTTCTACATTGCCGACCGCCTCAAGCGCATGATCAATGCCTCGGGCTTCAAGGTCTGGCCTGCCGAGGTGGAGGCCACGCTGTTCAAGCACCCGGCGATCAAGGAGGCCTGCATCGTGGCGGCACCGGACGATCGCCGCGGCGAGACCGTCAAGGCCTGGGTGGTGCTCAAGGACGGCTTTGCCGGCACCGTCACGGCCCGGGACATCATGGACTGGTCGCGAGAGCACATGGCGTCGTACAAGATCCCTCGACAGGTCGCCTTCACCGACGCCCTGCCCCGCTCCGGGAGCGGCAAGATCCAGTGGCGGACGCTCCAGGAGGCGGAATGGGCCTGACGACCCGGCGCAGCGACAGACGATCCGTCGAGCGGCAAGGGGCGGTGGGCACCGGCAGCCGCGATCAGGGGGCACCGGCCGACGACCCGACGGACGCGGCACCGCCCCGCGCCCAATGGATGGTTGTGGCATCCGGCCGGCCGATTCACAATATGGCCCTTGACTGCCACGGTGCCGGCAGCACGACCATCCACCCGAACCAAGGATACGCAACGTGAATTCGTTCCAACGTGTCGCCCTCCTGGGCGTGACCGCATTGCTGGCGACGGGGTGCTCCCACATGGGAGGCTCCGTGCGCGATACCGTGGCCTCTTCGAGCCTGTCCGAGTCGTTCAAGGACCCCAAGATCTGCGCCGCCGCAGGTGCCCTGCTGGCGGGCGGAGTGGGCGCGGTCGAGAACCGCGAGGCGGCCGCCATCGGCGCCGTGGCCGGCGGCCTGCTGGGCTGGTGGGCCTGTCGCGAGCAGGACACCGCGGCACCCGACGCGGACGGTGACGGGATTCCGGACAAGATCGACGCCTGCCCCGGCACGCCCGGCAACACGAAGGTGCAGGGCAACGGCTGCCCGGTCGACGCCGACAGCGACATGGACGGCGTGGCCGACAGTGCCGACAAGTGCAGCGCCACGCCGAAGGGCGCGGCAGTGGATGCGACCGGCTGCGAGCCCACCACCGATACCGACGGTGACGGCGTGACCGATGCCAAGGACATGTGCCCCAACACCGCGTCGGGTGCGACCGTGATGTCCAACGGCTGCGAACTCGACACCGACAGCGACGGCGTGCCCGACAGCCGCGACCGGTGCGCGGGGACGCCGGCAGGCGTGGCGGTGGGCGCTGATGGTTGCGCCGCCGACTCGGACGGCGATGGCGTTTCGGACGTGCTCGACCGCTGCTCCGGCACGCCCGCGGGAACCAAGGTCGACAACTCTGGATGTGCCGTCACGACCTCGGGTGCGAGCAACAGCGGCGCGGCCGCGGCCACCGGGGCGGCAGCGGCCAGTGCGGGCGCGGCCAGCAGCCTCAACGCCGTGCCGGCCGAGTCCGGCAAGAGCATCGTCCTGAAGGGCGTGACCTTCCAGAGCGGCTCGGCGCGCATCTCTCGTGACTCCCTGCCCGCGCTCGACGATATCGCCGAGCAGCTCAAGCAGAGCGGTGCCAAGGTCGAGGTGTCGGGCCACACCGACACCACCGGGTCGGCCACGGTCAACCGGGCCCTGTCACAGCGCCGCGCCGAAGTCGTGATGACCTACCTCGCATCCAAGGGCGTCGCGGTGGAGAACATGACGGCCAAGGGCTACGGTCCGGACGCCCCGGTGGCGGACAACGCCAGTGCCTCCGGGCGCGCCAAGAATCGCCGTGTCGAGCTGAAGGTGCTCGGCCGCGACTGACCCTGCCGGCAGCTTGCCGACAAGACGGGCATCTCCTCACGGGGATGCCCGTTTTTGTTTCCGCAGCTCGGTTACCCGGGACTGGCTCCGTCCGGTCCTTCTGCCGGTCGCGCTGCAACGGTCCCTGTCCCGCAGCGTCGGACTGACCCTGCCGTCGGACGCGACCTGGCGCGAGAGTTCGAGACGATTCGACCTCAGCCAGACCGCTGCGCTGCTTTGGCCGGCGCAGGACAGCGCTCTGGTCGGTCTGGAGGCCGGTGTCATCGGCGTCACCGAGCCGGACACGGTCGTGACGGCCTGGACCCTGCCGCTGCGGCTGCGCCACCGCCTGCATCGCGACTGGCTGCTGCTCGAGGCCAGACCGCAGGTGCCTTTCCCCCGGGGCAGGAGCTTCCAACCGGAGCCGGCGCTGACCCGGCAACGGGAGGCCTTCTTCGGCGCGGGATGCGCGGCCTGCCTCGCAACGCGCCTCGCCATCATCCCGTGGCCTGGTGACATGTCCGGGCCAGGAGGCGCATCCCTTCCCCGTTGGGCGATCCGGGTTATATTCCGGCGGCCTGGATGATGAGACCTCGCCGTGATGACCAGCCTGCCCCCCCAGACCGACCCCGGCCTCGAGCGCGAACTGCTCGCCGCCTGTGACGACCTGCAACCCGCCCTCCAGTCCATGCTGGCGGCCCTGGTGCGCTTTCCCAGCGTGCTTGGCGAGGAGGCTTCCGCCCAGGACTACATGGAGGGCCTGTTCCAGGGCATGGGGCTGCAGGTCGACCGTTTCCAGGTCGATGACGCCGAACTCGCCGACATGCCCGGCTACGCGCCTCCGCTCGGTCACTGGCACCGGCACGACAACGTCGTGGGCTGCTTCTCGCCGCGTCAGGCCTCCGGCCGCTCGCTGATCCTCAACGGCCACATCGACGTGGTGCCCGTGGGTGCGGCCGAGCTCTGGACCACCCCGCCCTTCGAACCGGTGATCCGTGACGGGCGCCTCTACGGCCGGGGCTCCGGCGACATGAAGGCTGGCATCGCCGCCTACGTGATGGCCTTCGAGGCCCTGCGCCGCATCGGTCGCCAGCCGGCAGCGCCGGTATGGATGCAGTCCGTGGTCGAGGAGGAATGCACTGGCAACGGCGCGCTGGCCTGCCTGAAGCGCGGCTACCGCGCCGACGCGGCCATCATCCCGGAACCCTTCGATCACTCCATCCTGGCAGCCCAGGTCGGCGTGCTCTGGCTGTCGCTGGAGGTGATGGGCGTGCCCGCCCACGTGCTCGACACCAGCCGCGGCATCAATGCCATCGAAGCCGCCTTCGCCCTGTATCGCGGTCTGGAGACCTTGCGCGACCAATGGAACGCACCCGGGAACCGTCACCCGGCGTTCGACGGGGTCGCCCGCCCCATCAACTTCAACCTCGGCCGCATCCAGGGTGGCGAATGGACCTCCTCGGTGCCGACGCGCTGCGTCGCCGACATCCGGTGCGGCTTCTATCCCGGCACCACGGTGGCCCAGGCCAGGGCAGCGATCGAGGCCTGCCTCTCCAGGACCGCCGCGGAGACCCCGGGCCTGCAGGGCGTCCAATACCGGATCCGCTACGCCGGCCTGCAATCGGAGGGCGTGGTCGTGGATCTCGCCCATCCCCTGGTGGAGACGCTCGTGGCAGCCCACGAGCACGTGGCCGGCGCGCGACCGAAGTTCCTGGCGAGCACCGCCACCACCGACGTGCGGGTGTTCAATCTCTACGGTGACACCCCCGCCACCTGCTATGGCCCGGAGTCGAGCCACATCCACGGCATCGACGAATCGGTCTGCCTCGAAAGCACCCGTCGCGTCACCCAGGTCCTCGCGCTGTTCATGGCGCGCTGGTGTGGCACGGAGAAGATCGCTCCATGATGCGCCAGGCGGGCCTGGCGGCTCTGGTCGCCGGCTGCCTGTTGCTCGGAGCCTGCGCCAGCGGCGACCGGACGCCCCTGCCCTCCGCCACCGGACCGGCCCGCGGCGCTCCGCCGGTCCCACCGGTCACCGCTGTGCCTTCAGCGCTGCCACCGCCTGCGGCACCGGCCGAAGGTTCGGCCCGGAACACGCCCCCTGAAGTCGCGGCGCCAAAACGGCTCGCGGCGCGTCATGCGGCCGCCCAGGTGGGTGCGCCCTATGTCTACGGTGGCGCCGATCCGCGCGGCTTCGACTGCAGCGGGTTGGTGCAATACGCGTTCGGCATGGTCGGCGTCAGCCTTCCCCGGGACACCCGGGAGCAACGCCGACAGGGGCGACGGCTCGACGACCCGAGGGCACTCGAACCGGGCGATCTGCTGTTCTTTCGCGACAACCGTCGTGGCATGATGCATGTGGGCCTGTATGTGGGAGACGGCCGCTTCGTCCATGCACCGTCGAAAGGCGGCAAGGTGCGCATGGACGCGTTCGGTGCATCCCACTGGCAGCGGCGTTTCATCGAGGCGAGGCGACTCGCCGACGCATGATCACGGTCCCGAGCACAAAGGCCGCATCGGTCTGCATCCCTGACGAACAGAAGCACCCATGAGGAGGCCAGGATGAGTTTTGCGTCGGAGTTCAAGGAGTTCGCAGTCAAGGGCAATGTCATGGATCTCGCCGTCGGCGTGATCATTGGCGGAGCGTTCGGCAAGATCGTCGACGCCCTCGTGGGCGATCTGGTCATGCCGGTGGTGGGCCGCATCTTCGGCGGACTGGATTTCTCGGACTACTTCGTGGCGCTGGGCGAGATACCGGCCGGAACCGCGATGAGTCTGGAGGCCGTGAAGAAGGCAGGCGTGCCGGTCTTCGCCTACGGGCACTTCCTGACCATCCTGCTGAACTTCCTGATCCTGGCGTTCATCATCTTCCTCATGGTCAAGCAGATGAACCGCCTCAAGCGCGAGGCCCCGCCGCCTCCGCCGCCCGCCACTCCCGAGGATGTGGTGCTTCTGAGAGAGATCCGCGACGCCCTGAAGACCCGTTCCTGAGTCTCGGACGCCCCCTTTCGCCGCGTCCAACGCAGCGAAAGCGGGGGGCGGTGGTCAACGGGTCCGCCGTGGCGACCCGGCCAGCGCGTCAGGCGCAGTCGTTCGCGGATGAAGCCAGGTCCCGCCCGCCCCGACGGACCTGGTTGCCGCGTGCCACCAGCGCCTCGGCCAGCGCCTGTTCCGCACTCGCGAGCATCCGGTCGAAGTCCGGCAGGTTGTCACCACCCGCCGAGGTGACGCCGGCGCTCACCGTCACCGCGCAGCCTGCCGGCTCCAAGGTGGCGATGGCCTGACGCAGCGCTTCGGTCTTGCTCATCGCGTGGTCTCCGTCGCAATGCATCATGAGGATGACGAAGCGCGCCTGATCGAAGCGTGCCAGCATGTCCTCCCGCCTGAGGCAGCCGCGGAGGAACTCCACGGTCGACACCAGCACTTCCTCCGCCACGACCATACCCTGGATGGTCTCCAGGCGGCTGAAATCATCCAGTTCCAGACAGACCACCGATGCGCAATAACGGTGACGCCGGGCCTCGCTGAATCTGGCGGCCGCCATCTCCTGCATGAACTGCGGGCTGAATGCCCCGGTCAGCAGGTCGATCGAGACGATGGGCTGAGCGAACCGGGCGCCGGTACCGGCGCTGGCCTCGGGGCGGGAAACAGTGGCTGACATCGGACCTCTCCTCGGGCTGGACCTGCCGTCACGGCCGTCGGTCCCGGTGGTCCGTGACCCGCCACGCCCGGAGGGCAGTCATGGCGGTCAGGCCGGAGAACGCGGTATGCGTGTCGACACCCGGAGATAACGGACCTGGAGCCCGTGGTCTTGAGACATGGCCGGCTCCGGCCGCGTCCTCCGTCAGCCGCCAAGCCGGCGGCGCACCCAGGGCGACCGCCGCAGGAACAGATCGGCGAGGTACAGCAGAAGTCCGGCGGCCAGCAGCCACGGCCACGCCGGGTGACGCAGGCTGGCCGCTTCACCATAGGAAGCGAACACCTGCGCGGGTTGCGGCGAAAACACCCCGCCGGTCTCGGTGGCGAGAGCCTGCAGCAGCGCGGTGTCCGGTGCCCTGAGACGGAACTCGTCCGGGAAGGGCGGCGTCAGCTCCCGCACACCGGCCGCGTTGCGCAGCTCTGCAGGAACACCGCCGACCAGTTCGAAGCGCATGCGCCCGCTCTGCCCCGCGGGCACAGGCAGTCTCAGCTCGTAACTGCCGGGGCCTGCCTGACGCATGGTCGCCTCCAGCGGTTCGCCCGGGAGACCGCCGACGCGCACCCGCGGGGTGAGCCCGTTGCGGAACTCGCCAGCGGGCGTCAGAGCCACCAGACGCGCAAGCACCTGCCCCCCCTCGACCGAAACGGAGAAGTCCGCCTCTTCGCGGGTGGTGCGGCGCATCACCTCACGCACCAGCTGGCTGGCGAATTTCTGGTATCCGGGCCACGTCAGCCAGTCGGCAGCCCAGCGGTTCTTCAGGTCGGACCCGAACAACGCCGCCTTGCCCAGGCCCACCTGCCAGCGCGTCAGCAGCGCCGCGTCGGCATCGGTGGTCAGATACACCTCGGCCCGGTCCCTGGGCTTGGTGATGACCACCCCCTTGAGCTTGGGCGCGCTACCGAACTCGATGCCGCGCAGGGCCTCGGCCCGACGCTTCACCACCGCCTGGACGGGATCCTCGCGCAGCCCTTCGTTCACCAGGCGCTTGGTCTCCTGCAGGAAGATCTGCGGCACGCTGTCGGCGCTCTCGGCGTAGTAGTGCCGCCCCTTGCCCCAGGTCGCGATGTTCTGCAGCAGGGCGCGGTCGGCCTCGGCGCCGATCGCCACGGTGGTGACGGTGATGTTCGCATCGCCCATGCGGCGGGCCAGCCGCTGGAAATCCGCCGGCTGGGTATCGCCGTCCGACAGCAGGATCACGTGCTTGGCCTTCAGCGGCACGTCGACCAGCATCCGGTAGGCCATCTGCAGCGCCGGGTACATGTTGTTCTGGCAGCTGTCGGTGAAGCGCTAGATGAGATCCTC
>JBEICA010000261.1:0-5105 GCA_040373665.1 Burkholderiales bacterium
CTCAAGTCGCTGCCGTCGCGACTGGGCATGGTGCTCGACATGACGCTGCGCGACATCGAGCGCGTCCTGTATTTCGAGGCCTACGTCGTCACCCACCCGGGCATGACCCCGTTGCAGGCAGGTCAGTTGCTCACCGAGGACGACTACCTCACCAAGGTCGAGGAATACGGCGATGAATTCTCTGCGGCCATGGGCGCAGAGGGCGTCCGTGCGCTGCTGCGCAGCCTCGATCTCAATCGCGAGATCGACCGCCTGCGCAAGGATCTCGCCGCCACCGACTCCGAGACGAAGATCAAGAAGATCGCGAAGCGTCTCAAGGTCCTGGAAGCCTTCCAGAAGTCTGGCATCAAGCCCGAGTGGATGGTCATGGAGGTTCTGCCAGTGCTGCCGCCGGAACTGCGGCCGCTGGTCCCGCTCGACGGTGGGCGATTCGCCACCTCGGACCTGAACGACCTCTACCGGCGGGTGATCAACCGCAACAACCGGCTGAAGCGTCTTCTCGAGCTCAAAGCCCCGGAAATCATCGTGCGCAACGAAAAGCGCATGCTCCAGGAGGCCGTCGACTCGCTCCTGGACAACGGTCGCCGCGGCAAGGCCATGACGGGTGCCAACAAGCGGCCGCTGAAGTCGCTGGCCGACATGATCAAGGGCAAGGGTGGTCGCTTCCGGCAGAATCTGCTCGGCAAGCGGGTCGATTATTCGGGCCGTTCGGTCATCGTGGTCGGGCCGCAGCTCAAGCTGCACCAGTGCGGCCTGCCCAAGAAGATGGCCCTCGAGCTGTTCAAGCCCTTCATCTTCCACAAGCTCGAAATCCTGGGTCTTGCCACCACGATCAAGGCAGCCAAGCGCCTGGTGGAGGCCGAGGTGCCTGAAGTGTGGGACATCCTCGAGGAAGTGATCCGCGAGCATCCGGTGCTGCTCAACCGGGCTCCCACTCTGCACCGGCTCGGCATCCAGGCCTTCGAGCCGGTGCTGATCGAGGGCAAGGCGATCCAGCTGCACCCTCTGGTCTGCGCCGCCTTCAACGCCGACTTCGACGGCGACCAGATGGCCGTGCACGTGCCCCTGTCGCTCGAGGCACAGATGGAGGCACGCACGCTGATGCTGTCCTCCAACAACGTGCTGTCGCCCGCCAACGGCGATCCGATCATCGTCCCATCCCAGGACATCGTGCTTGGTCTGTACTACGTGACGCGCGAAAAGGTACAGGCGCGAGGGGAGGGCATGGCCTTCCGCGACGTATCCGAGGTGGCCCGTGCCTACGAGACACGTCAGGTGGACGTGAACGCCCGCATCCGGGTCAGGATCCGCGAGCAGGAGTGGGCCGAGGACGGTTCCCTGCGCGACAAGCTGACCCGCTACGAGACCACGGTTGGCCGTGCGCTGCTGTCGGAAATCCTGCCTCCCGGGCTGCCCTTCAGCACCATCAACAAGGCGCTGAAGAAGAAGGAGATCTCGCGGCTGATCAACGCGGCGTTCCGCCGCTGCGGCCTGCGCGAGACGGTGATCTTCGCCGACAAGCTGATGTACACGGGCTTTGCGATGGCCACCCGCGCCGGCGTTTCCATCTGTGTCGACGACATGCGGGTCCCGCCCCAGAAGGACGAGATCATCGCCGCCTCCGAAAAGGAAGTGCAGGAGATCGAGGCGCAGTACACCTCGGGCCTGGTCACCCAGGGCGAGCGGTACAACAAGGTGGTGGACATCTGGGGGCGTGCCGGCGACATGGTTGCCAAGGCCATGATGGAACAGCTCGGCACCGAGCCGGTGATGGCGCCAGGTGAAGACGGCCGTCCTGCACAAGTGAACGATGCCAACGGCAAGCCCATGTTCCAGGAGTCGTTCAACTCCATTTACATGATGGCTGACTCCGGGGCCCGTGGTTCAGCTGCCCAGATCCGTCAGCTCGCTGGCATGCGGGGTCTGATGGCAAAGCCTGACGGATCCATCATCGAGACCCCCATCACCACCAATTTCCGGGAAGGGCTGAACGTCCTGCAGTACTTCATCTCCACCCACGGTGCCCGGAAGGGTCTCGCGGACACGGCGTTGAAGACCGCCAACTCCGGCTACCTGACGCGTCGCCTCGTCGATGTCACCCAGGATCTCGTGGTCACCGAGGTCGACTGCGGCACCACCGACGGTGTGGCGATGAAGGCGCTGGTCGAGGGCGGCGAGGTGGTTGAAGCGCTTCGTGAACGCATCCTCGGGCGGGTCGCCGCCATTGATCTCGAGCATCCGGAGTCCGGCGAGACGATCATCGAGGCCGGCTCCCTGCTCGACGAGGAAGCCGTCGACACCATAGAGAGCCTGGGCATCGACGAAGTCAAGGTGCGCACTCCGCTCACCTGCGCGACACGGTACGGCCTGTGCGCCAAGTGCTACGGCCGCGACCTCGGGCGTGGAACCCTGGTCAACGTGGGCGAAGCGGTGGGCGTCATCGCGGCGCAGTCCATCGGCGAGCCCGGTACGCAGCTCACCATGCGCACCTTCCACATCGGTGGGGCCGCATCGCGGACCGCAGTGGCCAGCCAGATCGAAAGCAAGTCCAATGGTACGGTCCGCTTCTCGCCGTTGATGCGTTGCGTGACCACGTTGCGTGACGAGCAGGTGGCCATCACCCGCTCCGGCGAGGTGGTCATCCTCGACGACAACGGGCGGGAGCGGGAGCGCCACAAGGTGCCTTATGGCGCCACGGTGCTGGTGCAGGACGGTGCCCGGGTCAAGGCCGGCGCCGTGCTCGCCACCTGGGACCCCCACACCCGTCCCATCATCACCGAATACGCCGGCCGCGTCCGCTTCGAGAACGTCGAGGAGGGTGTGACCGTCGCCAAGCAGATCGACGAGGTGACGGGACTTTCCACTTTGGTGGTCATCGATCCGAAACGGCGCGGCAGTGCGCAGTCCAAGGGTGTCCGGCCCCAGGTCAAGCTGCTCGACGACAACGGCGTCGAACTGCGCCTGCCGACCACCGACCAGCCTGTGGTCTATACCTTCCAGATCCACTCCATCATCACCGTCAAGGACGGCCAGCAGGTCGGGGTGGGTGAGGTGCTGGCGCGTATTCCCCAGGAATCGGCCAAGACCAAGGACATCACCGGTGGTCTGCCGCGGGTTGCCGAATTGTTCGAGGCGCGCTCGCCCAAGGACGCGGCGGTCCTGGCCGAGGTCACCGGGACAGTTTCCTTCGGAAAGGACACCAAGGGCAAACAGCGTCTGATCATCACCGACCTCGACGGCATCGCTCACGAGTTCCTGATCCCGAAGGACAAGCACGTTCTCGTGCACGACGGTCAGGTGGTCAACCGGGGCGAGGAAATCGTCGAGGGGGATCCCGAGCCCCACGACATCCTTCGTCTGCGGGGCATGGAGGCGCTGGCGCGCTACATCACCGACGAGGTTCAGGAGGTGTACCGGCTGCAGGGTGTGCGCATCAACGACAAGCACATCGAGGTCATCGTCCGGCAGATGCTGCGCCGGGTTCAGATCGTCGACGCCGGCGACACCCGATTCATTCCCGGCGAGCAGGTCGAACGTGCCGACGTGCTCGACGAGAACGACCGGGCTCTGGCCGACGACAAGCGTCCTGCGACCTATGAGCACCTCCTGCTGGGCATCACCAAGGCGTCCCTGTCGACCGACTCGTTCATATCCGCGGCCTCTTTCCAGGAGACCACGCGCGTCCTCACCGAGGCCGCGATCATGGGCAAGAAGGACGACCTCAGAGGCCTCAAGGAAAACGTCATTGTCGGCCGACTCATCCCCGCCGGTACCGGCCTGGCCTATCACAACACGCGCAAGCGCGGCCAGGAGCTTACCGAGGACGAGGTGTTTCTCGCCGAGGGCGCGCCACAGGAGGCTGCGGTGCCAGCCGACGACCAGCAGGTTGCTTGACGTGACTACGGTGGCCCCGTAAACTCCGCAGTCTTTTTACTCCGGGCCGGGGTCAACCTTGGTCCGCCACTCTGAAAGTCTCCGGGACGGCTCAATGGCCGTCCCGGCTTTTTGGACCTCGAGAAATGCCGACAATCAGTCAGTTGGTGCGCAAGCCGCGTACCCGCCAGCCTTCCAAGAGCAAGGTTCCCGCCCTCGCCGGTTCGCCCCAGCGGCGTGGAGTGTGCACCCGCGTCTACACCACCACCCCAAAGAAGCCCAACTCGGCGCTCCGCAAGGTGGCGAAAGTGCGCCTGACCAACGGCTTCGAGGTCATCAGTTACATCGGTGGCGAGGGCCACAACCTGCAGGAACACTCGGTCGTTCTGATCCGCGGCGGCCGCGTCAAGGACCTTCCGGGTGTGCGCTACCACATCGTGCGCGGCAGCCTCGACACGCAGGGCGTCAAGGACCGCAAGCAGGGCCGGTCCAAGTACGGCGCCAAGCGTCCGAAGTGATCCGCCTTCATTCAGCCAGCCAACGGAATTAGGAGCAAGCCATGCCGCGTCGTCGCGAAGTCCAGCGCCGCGAAATCCTGCCCGACCCGAAATTCGGGAGCCAGGATGTCTCGAAGTTCATCAACGTCCTGATGTCCAGCGGCAAGAAATCCGTCGCCGAAAGCATCATGTATCGTGCGCTGGACCAGATCGCCAAGAAGACCGGCAAGGACGCGCTCGAAGTGTTCACCCAGGCGCTGCAGAATGTTCGGCCGGTCGTCGAGGTGAAGAGCCGGCGCGTCGGTGGTGCCAATTACCAGGTGCCGGTCGAGGTTCGTGCGGTCCGCCGCACCGCGCTCGCCATGCGTTGGCTGCGCGAGGCCGCGCGCAAGCGTTCCGAGAAGTCCATGGGCGCGCGGCTGGCAGGTGAACTCGCCGAAGCCTCCGAGGGCCGGGGCGGCGCGATGAAGAAGCGCGATGAAGTGCACCGCATGGCCGAGGCCAACAAGGCCTTCTCCCACTTCCGCTTCTAAAGTCTGCTGCGCGACCCCTGGCTTTGCCAGGTGCCGACCACGCCGCTGTGCCTGGTCGACGCCTCCTGAAGCTTGGGGTCTGCCCGCTGGAGCTGCTCTGCGGTACAGCGGTTTTCCCTGTTCGACTCCCCTAATTCCTGAGGTTCACCATGGCTCGCAAGACCCCCATCGAGCGTTATCGCAATATCGGCATCTCGGCGCA
>JBEICA010000072.1:0-14446 GCA_040373665.1 Burkholderiales bacterium
CAGGATGAAGACGAGATAGATGGCATACAGCGTCGGTGCCTGCGTCTCGAACAGCTGGGGCCCCGGGTTCAGGCCCTTCATCACCAGCACCCCGACGGCGATCGCGGTGACGGCATCGCCCGGGATGCCGAACACCAGGGCCGGCACCCAGGCGCCGCTGAGCGCGGCGTTGTTCGACGCGCCCGCCTCGATGACGCCCTCGGGATGCCCGGTGCCGAACTTCTCGGGCGTCTTCGAGAAGCGCCTGGCCATCGCGTAGCTGATCCAGGCGCCCAGGTCGCCTCCTGCGCCGGGCAGCACGCCGATCAGGGTACCGGTGGCCGAGCCGCGGACCACGTTGCGCCGGTAGCGCACGATCAAGCCGGCGACACCGTCGAACACGCGACCGACGGCCTGTGGAATGTCGGGCAGGCGTGCGCCCGCTGCGTCGCTGACGAGATTGCGCAGGATCTCACAGACGGCGAACATCCCGATCATGATCGGGATGAAGTTCAGTCCACCCATCAGTTCGGTGAAGCCGAGGTCGAAACGAGGTGTGCCTGTCACTCCGTCCATGCCCACCGTCGACAGGAACAACCCGATCAGCAGCGCGATCATGCCGCGCAGAAGATCACTCGAGGAGACGAAGGCCGCGCATGAAAGACCGATGACCGCGAGCCAGAAGTACTCGAAGCTGGAGAAGCGCAGCGCGAAGCCAGCCAGGAGAGGAGCCGCGACGATCAGCACGAGCGCCCCTGCAAGCCCGCCGATGACCGAGGAGACGAGGCTGCTGCCCAGGGCCTGCGCCGCCAGGCCGCGCCGGGTCATCGCGTAGGTTTCGTCGGTGTAGGCGGCCGACGCCGGTGTTCCGGGCATGCGGATGAGGCAGCCCGGAATGTCGCCCGCGGTGATCGCCATCGCGGTGCACGCGACGATGGCCGACACCGCCGCGAGGGGCGGCATGAAGAAGGTCACGGGCACCAGCAATGCCGTGGCCATGGTCGCCGTCAGGCCGGGTATCGCGCCGACGAACAAGCCGAAGACCGATGCCAGCAGGATCACCAGCACCAGTTGCAGATCGGCCAGCATGCCGATCGCGGTCGAGAACTGCTCGACGAAGACGCCCATGTCAGATGAGCCCCTGCAGCCAGCCTGCAGGCACCGGGACCTTCAAGAGCTTCGCGAAGCCGAAGTAGACGATGGCCGTGGACGCCGCGGTGGTCAGCAAGGACCGCTGCCAGGGCTCACCGACAAGGCCGAGGAACACCAGCATGAACACGGGCATGCAGACGAGAAAGCCCACTCGCTCGAGCAGGAAGCCGACCAGGGCCAGCCCGAGCAGCATCCAGGCGATCGCAAGGCGAATGCGCAGCGCGGACACAGCCGGTGCCGGCGGCAGGGTGCCCGCGGCTCTGTCTTGCGCGGGCATGGACGCTTGCGCACGCACACTGGCATCTGCCGGTGGCGTACGACCCGCCAGCGCACGCCAGACCATCGCCACGCCACAGCCGGCCAGGCCGATGCCCACCCACATCGGGAAGAAGCCCGGCCCGTAGGCCTGCGCCGGGATCGCCGGCAGCCTGCCGGCAACCCAGGCGATCCAGACCCCCGCCACCGACAGCGCAAGCCCGAAGGCCAGGTCGGCGCGCGGACTGCGCGGCGACCGGGCAGCCTCGGCGGCAGGCTTCACTTGGCCAATCCTGCTGCCCGGGCGGCCACGCCGAAGCGCGCCTCGGCCTGTGCGAGATAGGCTGCGAAGCCAGCCGGGTCAGCGTACTCGACGCCGAACTTGCGCGCATCCATCAGCTTCTTGAACTCAGGATCGTTGATCACCTTGCGCAGCGCTTCGCCAAGGCGGGCCGTGACGTCGGCTGGCAGCCCCCTGGGGCCTGCAACGCCACGCCAGGCGCCGAGGCTCCAGTCGACACCGAGTGACTCCTTGATCGTCGGCACTTCCGGGTAGGCAGGGTCACGTACCGGCTTCATGATGGCGATCGAGCGCACCCGCCTGGCATCAACCATGGTCTGGGCTTCGGGCATCGTCGTCGCGACGACGTCGATCGCGCCCGAGGTCAACAGCTGAAGGGAAGGCGCCGAACCCTCCGACGGCACCCAGGGCATGGCGGAGACCGGGCGCTGCAGCGAGGTCAGCAACCCGGCCACCGATAGGTGGGCCAGCCCGCCGAGATTCGCGCCCGAGGCCTTGATCGCGCCCGGCTTGGCGGCCACCGTGTCCATCAGCTCCTTCATCGTCCTCGGTCCGTTGTCGGCCCGCACGTGGATGCCCACGGGATCGGTGTTGTAAAGCGCCAGCGGCGTGTAGTTCGCGTGGGTCAACTGCGAGGTGCCGAGCCACTTGTACAGCGAGAGCTCGGTGGTCACGACGCCCAACGTGTAGCCGTCGGGGCGGGCATTGGCAATCTCGGTGTGCCCGACGATGCCGCCGCCGCCCGTGCGGTTGACCACATTGACAGGCTGCCTCAACTCCTTCTCGAGCAGCGTCGCGACAAAGCGCGCGGTGGCGTCCGTGCCGCCGCCGGCCGCCCAGGGCACGACGAGCGTGATCGGTCGCTCCGGGTAGGCCGCCAGGACTGGGGCAGCGCCGGCCACGGCCAGCGCGAAGGTCGCGAGCACAAGGCGCAGCCGGACGCGCGCGCTTCGGCCCTGGACTTGACCGGGTTCTGGAGCTGTGGGCTTCATGGTGATCCTTCCTTGGCAGGCGTGATGAAGGGGTCGTCGGTCGGGGTGTCCAAGGTCAAGCTGCTGCGCATCTCTCCCTCGGAACTCAGCGATGTCCGGATTGCGGAATAGTTGACCATAGTCCGGAACGCTGGAAGAATCGTAGGCACCGGCCCAGACCCTGTCAACCCGTTCGAACCCGGGCTTACCCGGGGCAAGCCCGCCCGGTCCGCAGCTCAGACCGCCCCGTCATCCCCCACCCAGAAAGCAGTCCGATGTCTTTCGACAAGCACCACAAGCCCGACCTGCGCGACGTCCTGCAAGGCGTCCTGCCTCCCGTGACCCTGCCCTTCGACGCCGAAGGCCGACTCGTGCGCCACGCCATGCGCGAGCAGATCGACCTGATCGTGCATGCCGGCGCGAACGGGGTGGTCGCAGGCGGGAGCACCGGCGAAGGGCACACCCTGTCCGACGCTGAATTCGTCGATGCCATGAACGACGCCTACGAGGCCACCGCGGGCCGCGTGCCCTTCCTGGCCGGGCTGATCGTCAACAGCACCATCCAAGCCATCCGCCGCACCAGGGCCCTCGGGGACATGAAGCTCGCGGCGCTGCAGGTCACGCCGGTGCACTACCTGTTCAAGCCTGATGACCGGGCCACGATCCAGCACTTCCGCACGATCTGGGAGGAGACCGGCGTGCCCATCATCATCTACAACGTCATCCCCTGGAACTACCTCAGCGTGGACCTGATGCTGCGCATCATGGACGAGGTTCCGGGCGTCATCGGCATGAAGCAGAGCAGCGGGGACCTGAAGTCGCTTTCCGACCTGCTGCTGAACCACAAGGCCCCCAACATCGTGCTCAGCGGCATCGACGCCCTGCTCTACCCGGGCTTCGCGCTCGGCATGCACGGAGCCATATCGGCACTCACGAGCGCCGTGCCCGGGCCGGTGGTGAAGCTGCGCCGGATGGTCCACGAGGGTCGGCACGACGAGGCGCGGGCGCTGCACTTCCACCTCAACCGGCTCTGGAACACGCTGCCGCACGAGATCCTGCCGGGATGCGTGAAGTACATCCAGCACCTGCAGGGCCTGCCGCTGTATCACCCGCGGGCGCCGATGGTCGGCCCCGACGAGGGACTGCGCGCGCGCATCGCGCAGGTGCTCGCGCCTGTGCTCGCGGCTTGAGGCCCCTGGGGCGTCAGTCCCCAGCCCTTGGCGCCCGCATCCGGTACAGCACGTGCGGCGCCGCCGTCGACCCGGGAGGCTCGGGGCGATCGCCCAGGAGTTCGGCCCCGATCTTCTCCATGGCGCGGCGCGAACGCAGGTTGTCGCGCCCGACCTCGAAGCGGACCTCGCGCGCGAAGCCGAAGGCGTGGTCCAGCATGAGACGCTTGATCTCCGCGTTCGCGTGGCCACCCCAGAGCCGGCGCACGAGGAAGGTGTAGCCGATCGTGACGACGCGGTCTTGCGCATCCCATTGGTAGAACCGCGAGGAACCCACCAGTTCTCCGCTGGCACGGTCGATCGCGACCAGCGCGCCCCCACAGGCGAGGCCCGACGCGACGAAACGCTCGAACACCGGTCGCTGCCAGCGCGTGGACTCGGGGTGCAGTGCCCAGATCAGCGGATCGGACGCCGCCGCATGCAGGGCATCGAAGTCTTCCGCGCGCAAGGGACGCAACACAATCACAGGCCCCTCCAAGCGGGGCTGCAGATCAGGTGGATTCAGCATACGACCTAGATCTTCCTTGATGACGGGCGTCTTGCCAAGCAGCAGGCGGGACGCGCGGCCGCCTTTGCCGCGGCAGGCGCCTACACTGAGAACGTGAGCGTGATTCCCCGATGCCCGCCTTGCGCGCCAACACACTCCATCTCATCGTTGCACGTCTTCGCCATCGTCCGAGCCATGGCTTTCGTTTGCGTCTGGATCCGGGTCGTCTGGACGCGTCCTTCGAGCACGGCGGAACAACTCCCTGGCTCTGAGGTTCGCACTGACCTCGGATACACGTCCAGATGATCGACCTGCCACCGCCACCCCGCCGCACGGCACTGGTGCTGGAAGGCACCGGCCCGGGCGCGACTCTGGACAAACTCTCCGAACTGCTGCGCTCTGAACCCGCACTGTCGTCGGAGTTGCTGCGCGCCGGCAATTCGCACTTCTTCAACGAGGGCATGCCAGCCAAGACGGTCGAACGACTGTCCATGCTGCTGGGCCTGCGCACGATGCGCGCGCTCGTCACCTGTCTTGGCGTGAGGGAGGCCTTCCAGGACCTTCCATTCGAGGCCACAGGAGATTTCTGGGCCGATGCGCTGCGCCGGGCCACCATCGCATGGCGACTGGCGCGCATCAGCGGGCGCTGCGAGCCGGCGGACGCCCTCACTGCGGCGATGATGCTCGACGTCGGCGTGCTCGCGCTGGTGGCCCGGGATCCGGAAAGCCTGGGCGCCTGGAAGCGCCTGCGCGGCAGCCGGCCATCGGACCGACCCGAGCAGGAATTGGCCATCGCCGGGACGACGTTCAACGTTCTGAGCACGCGATTGCTGCAGACCTGGGGGCTGGCACCCGATGTGATCGAGGCGATCAAGATGTTCCACAGCCCGACCTCGGCGCTGGCGGAACTGCTCCGGGCGGCAGATCTGCTGGCGACGGTTTACACCAGCCGTGACACGCAGCGCGCGCTGCAACAGGCCCGGCAGCACCTGCAGGCGCAATGGTCCATCGACAACGAATCCGTCGACACGCTGCTGCGCCGCGGGCCTGCGGACGCACAGAGCGCAGCGGCAGCCTTCGGCCTGCGTATAGGCCGACAGCCCTCCTGGCGGGACATCCTGCAGCAAGCCACGTCGTCCCCCGACACCGCCAAGATGGCGCCGCCGGAATTGGCGGCACTGCTCGAACAAGCAGCACGCGAGCGAGACTCCCTGGCGTTCCAGCTCCAGCGCGCGCTGGACCAGCTCGAGCGCAGCACCAGCTACGATCCCCTCACCGGTCTGGCCAACCAGCGCAGGCTCGAGGAGGCACTGCTTCGCGAACTGCCCCGATTGGGCTTGAAGTCGTATTGCCTGACCCTGCTGATGTCGGACGTGGACGAGTTGCGGCTCGTGAACGACCGTCACGGCCACGCCCTGGGCGACGTGGTGATGAAGGGCGTCGCCGATGCGCTGTTGCGAGGCACCCGCGCAAGCGACATCCAGGGCCGGCTCTGGGGAGGCACCATGGTGGTGGCCTTGCCCAACTGCACGCAGCAGGACGCAATGTCCGTCATCCAGAGGATCAGGACCCAGCTGCGCGAGCAGACCTTCACCTTCGGCGAAGCCCGCGCCCGGCCCACGGTATCCATGACAGCGCTCAGTGTCGAAGGGCCGTTGACGATTGCGGAAGGCCAGGAAGGTTCCTACCTGCGCTCCCAACTGGGCCGCCTGCACCAGGAACTGCAGCGCAGCAAGGAAAAGGCTGCCGGCGAGGTCCACTGGGTGCCTCAGGTCGAGCGCTGGAGCCTGTCGGAGTGGTGGCGCAAGCTCTGACCCGGGATCCGGACTTCGGTCGCGCCAGCGCCTGAGAGTTCTTCCGCCGTGCCGGAAATGCGCACCAAGGCGACCCGGATCCAGGCGCAAACCGCAGACCGCCGCACACCCGATCAAGCCGCCCTCGACCACGCCAGCGGCGTTGCGCATCCTCGCCATGGACAGGCCATGGCTGAGGTGCGCGCCTCGCCGGCGCGGCCGATGACGGACCGCTCGGGCGCGCCCAACTGCCGGATCTACGCTCAGTCCATGATGGGCCGGGCGCGGACACATCACCGCGCCCTCGATCGATCCGAAATGCCCGCGTGAGCGCCGCGTCCAGGGACGCGTTGCGCCAGGCAGGGCACAGCGCAACCAACGGCGCGCGCCGCGTCGAACTCAGGGGATTCGCCGGACATCCGCTGTTCGACCCGGTTCCGCCGAGTGGCCTCCTGGCTCGGCTCCACATCGTTCCGTAAGTCGTTCCGACACCCGTGCCTTCCTAGAGCTTTTCTTCGGGATCGTCTGCAAGCACTTGATCGATCATGAAGTCGCCTCAGGCACGGCGTGGTCGGTGGAGACGCGACTGCCTCTGGGACTTCGAATGGCGGCTGCCGCCGGAGCCTGCGTTCCCCAGACCCATGGCGAGACAGGCCGTTTTGGGCGGCGAATCGTCCTGGAAGGGCCTGGTCGCCCCTGCCGGGGCGACGAAATCCCCGAAGAAGGCCTCGCGGGCGACGAATCTTCGCTGTTGCAACAAGGAGACAGGGAAGAGAAGAGTCCAACTAAGTCAACGGGTTACAAGCTGTACTTCTTGCAACACCATAGATAGACTGTCTATCCCATTGCAGCCGAGCGGTCGCAAGGCTTCGGTCTCTGCGTGGTTCTGCCGTGCTCTTCGCGCGGTGCTCACTACTCGGGAAAGGAAAGGTATGAGCAGCAACACAGGGTCGTCGCGCCGCCCCTTTTGGTATGCGCGTAAGATACTGGGAATCCTTTCAGGTTCGAGCCTCTTGGCCGCGCCCACCGCCTTCGCGCAGTACACCGCGAGCGGTACTGTCACATCCTCGGCTGTTCTCGTCAGGACCTTGTCGGTGTCCTCGACGACCGCCTTGGACTTTGGAACCTTCGCGCCCGGAGCGACCGCTGGCAGCGTGGTGATGAGTGCTGCCGGCGTACGCACGGCCACTGGTGGCGTCACGCTCGTCAGCACGAGCCAGGGCAGTTCGTCGACGATCAGTCTGAGCGGCACGCCCTCCACGACCTACTCGGTGACACTGCCGACTTCAGTGACGCTCACGGCGCAGACCGGCAACGCGACCATGACGCTGAACTCCTTCACGACCAACCTCACGAGCCTGCAAGGCACGCTGAATTCCTCCGGCATCGGCGCCTTCAACATCGGTGGCACCCTCGGTGTGTCGGCGAGCCAGCCGATCTCCACCTACAGCGGTTCCTTCACCGTCACGCTGTCGTACAACTGAGGGCTGAGGCGGCCTCGTGCTGGCCGGCCCTTCCCTTCCACCCGCCCAGCTCATGCCGCCGGGCAGGCAGCCCCGAAGAGGCCAGGGGCCTGCGGGCCACCAGTCCCAGGCGCGTATCGCCTGTCGAGCCATGACCGGAAAGCTTCGGACACTGCGCGCGTGGCTCTGTCTGATGCTGGTCGCGGCCGTCATCCCGGCCGCGCCCGCGATCGCCGACGTCAAGCCTTCCGCCTCTGCCGAGACGGTGCAGCAGGCCATCGCGGACCCTGGCAACCTGCTGTTGCTGGACGTCGTCGTTCAACGCACCACGGTGGCGAGCGCAATGACCGCCTACCAGGTCGGGGATGCCGTCTACCTGCCCATGGGCGAACTGGCCCGTGTTCTGACCTTGCTGGTGCAGGTGGATGCAGGCGCAGGGAAAGCCAAGGGCTTCCTGCTGAGGGAGGACCAAAGTTTCAGCCTGGACGTGAAGGCGGGAAAGGTCACGATCGGCAACGAGACCCAGCCGTTTCCGCCCATGCAGGCGGTCCTGCAACCTGATGACATCTACATCGACTCTGCGTTGCTCCAGGCATGGTGGCCCCTGAGACTCAAGCTTGACCTCTCCGTCCTGCAGTTGAAGGTCTTTCCGAAGGAACCACTGCCCTTGCAGTTGCGCCTCGCGCGGGAGCAGTCGGCACGCAGCCTGTCCAGAACCCTGGCCCCCACGCGGGAACTCCCGCGCCAGACGCTTCCATACGCCTGGGTGAGTATGCCCGCCATAGACCAGACCCTCTCGGTCTACGGGAGCCGCGCAGACAACATGAAATCCTGGTCGGCGGCGAGCACGACCTTCCTGACGGGCGACCTCCTGGGTCTCGAGACCTCAGCCTATGCCTACCTCGGCACGACGTCGGGCCCGACGACAGATTCCAAGTTCCGCATCACGATGGGACGCAGCGATCCGTCGGGCGTCTTGTTCGGGCGTTTGCCTGCCACCACCGCTTCGGCAGGCAACGTCCTCGTACCCGGCGTAGATCACGTGACCCGCTCGAGTGCCACCGGCAACGGCATCTTCTTCAGCAACGTTCCCCTGTCGCGGCCTGTCAACTTCGGGACGACCAGCTTCCAAGGAGATCTTCAACCCGGGTGGGATGTCGAGTTGTACTTCAACGATGCGCTGGTCGGCTACCAACAGTCGCGGCCTGACGGCACCTACAGCTTTCCAGACCAGGCTCTGATTTTCGGCGAGAACCGCTATCGGCTTGTCTTCCACGGCCCTCAGGGGCAGATCCGCGTCGAGAGCCGGACCCTGCAACTCGACTCGTCGACAGTCAGGCCGGGCGAATGGCTTTACTCGGTCGGGGCGCAGCGGGACGATCAGGGCCTGAATCGAGGGCAAATCCAGCTCGAATACGGTTTGGGCACCCACGCGGCCCTGAGGGGCGGCCTCGTGACGGTCGACCTGGGTCCGGCACGCCGTCAGCAGATCTACGCCAACGCAGGCATGCGTACCTTCCTGAACGGCTGGCTGATCAGCTCGGATGGCGTGTGGTGCGGCGAGTGTGGAGGCGGCCTCATCTCGGCAGGCATCAGTCAACGACTGCAGCACGGCTCGATGCAGGTATCGCAGTCGGTGCTCAGGAACTTCGTCAGCGACCTCTACTCGACCCAGGACAAGCTGGTGGAAGCCAGCACCCGCGCCCGCCTGGATCTCAACGTTCCACTGGCGCCCAAGCGCAGCCTGCCGCTGACCTTCCAGATGAGGGCTGATCGCCTGCGGAGCGGAGACTTGGACTACAGCGCCTCAGCACGCGCGACCCAGCCCGTTCTTGGCACGCTGGTCACTCAGGAACTGTCCACGCAGAACACCGATGGCGACCGCCAGGTACTCACGACCCTCCAGCTCAGTCGCTCGCTGGCGGGCACCTCCACCCGGGCGCAGATCAGTCACTCACTGGAACCGACGGCCCGGCCGCGACTCGGTGTGCTCGCCGCGGATGCGGCACTGCCCGCCGGCATACGGGTGAACACGTCACTGACACGGATCTTCGACACCGGGGACACGACCTGGGCTGTCTCCCTGAACCGACGATTCGGACAGCTCTCGCTGCGCACAGGCTTCACGCGCAACTCCTCCGGGGCGATCGGCGCTTCGCTACAACTGTTCACCTCGGTGGCGCGGGACACACGCGCCCAGAAGTGGCGCTTCGGCGTGTTGCCGCACGGCAGCAGCGGAGCGGCTTCGGTGCGAGCCTTCCTCGACAAGAACCTCAACGGTCTCATGGACGATGGGGACGATCCGATCTCCGGGGCTACGTTCCGCGTCAACGGCAGCGCATCGACAGCCAAGACGGACGCCAACGGCTTTGCGTACATAGAGCGACTGAACGCTCACCGCCTCACCAGCATCGAGTTGAACCCCGGTTCACTCGAGGACTCCCAGTGGTCCCCGGCAACGCCCGGCATGTCGTTCATGGCGCGCCCAGGAAGGATCGTCAACATGGACTTCCCCGTGGTCGTGACGGCCGACCTCGACGGCTATGTCTCCCTGGAGCGCAACGGCCAGCAGCGAGGGGTGAGCGATGTCGTGCTGCACTTGTACGACAGCAACGGGTCGATCGTCAGCAGTGTGCGCAGCACAGGCGACGGGTACTACATCTTCACAAGCGTACGACCCGGGAAATACACCATCGGAGTGGATGCCGATCAGATCCGCCGCCTGCGCCTTGAACCGGTGGAACCTGAGGCGGTGGAGGTCACCACGGACGGCGGCCCGTCGAACGGGATCGACTTCGTGCTGAGAACGCGCGACGCCGCACGCGAGGCGTCGGACGAGGGGGCCGAACGGCGTGCCCCCTGAGAGCCTGAGAGGCTTTCCTCCTTGCCGCTCCTCGCCCGCCAACACATCCCGCGTCTCGCCGCTGCAAATCCTTGCCACAGACCAGCCGTGGCTACGGCTTGCGCCTGGATCCAGGTCGTCTTGGAGCGCCTTTCGCGCACGGCGGAAAAACGCTCAGGCGCTGCGGCAATGCACCATCAAGGCCACGTCAGCGCCACGGAGAAACTGCCGATGTAAGTGCCCGGCGCAGGAATGCCGCTGAACTGCAGGGTGCCTCCGATCGCCACGGTGGTCGATCCATTCGGCCCTGTTGTCAGGGAACCCGGTGACCGGGAGACCTGAACCACGGAGAGGGAGCCGGCGGCATTGGGGCCCGACAACGTGAAGCTGCTCGGGAGGATGAGCGAAAAACTCATGTTCGGCGCCGGGCTCGTCACCAGCACCTGACCTGGACCACCCTGCTCGGGGCCGACGAGATAAGCCTGTCCGTCAGCTAGTCTCCCTCCTTGAGGGAATACCGTGACGGCACCCGGCCCAAGCACCGCCACGGTACCAAAGCGAAGCGCCTCGGTTGTCACCATCCCGTCCAGGGACTGGGCATGCGCATCGACGGCCAGTGAACCCAGCGTGATCACGAACCAAGACAAGCGCGCGGAGATAGACGCGCCCCACACACGGGACCAGCAGCGGGAACGCATCACTCGTAGGTCATCGCGACCGATACATAGCCCGGAGATCGAGGCACAGCGCGACTCGCGACGACGAACCTCGAAGCGTCGGCAGTCGTTGCGGAAGAAGGAGCGAACCCTGTGCTCTGACCCGATGAGGGAGATGCACTCCGAGAGACCGCTGCGGGTGTCGGCACACTGGAATCAGATGCGCTGGCCAGCATCAGGCCCGAAAACAGGTCGCGAGTGCCCGTGGAGCGCACCCAGGACAACGCCGGAAGCGACAAAGATCCATGAGCCGATGTGTGAATCAGCGAGTCTGTCAGAGAGGAAGAAAGAGGACGAATCGCACCGACGCTGGCGACGATCACAGCCGAGACGGGAACAGAAGACGTGACGCTGGACGGCTGGTCAGCAGCATGAGCCGAGGAACCCATCAAAACGCCGAGCAGCGCGACAGTCGAGACGCCACGAAACAAACTTGATAGGTGAAAACCCCTATACATCTCCCGACCCTTTCTGTCGAAAGAGTATAGAGGGAAAAGCGGCCGATCTGCTGCGCTGTTCCGTCACGAGAGGCCCGTCGCGCGATACGCGGACCGGCCTCTCGGCTGCTTGCGTGACGAGATCACCGGGCGGAGAGCTGGCCAGGCGTACTCAGGCCGAGGCTTCAACCCGAACGGGCATGCCATGCCCGACGGGCACCCACCAAGTGGTTCCTGGAAAGAGGAAATTTCAGGACATGCCGCATGGGACGCCCTGGAGAGCGCGAGAAGATGTGCTGCCGAGAGCCGGAGAACCGTGCGAAAGGCCGCCGAAAACGGTGACCGTCAGCGTACAGCCCTTGGAATCGACCTTATCTCAGTTCGAAGGATCCTTCGGCGAGTGCGCGAGCACCATCCTCAGGACGCAACTGGAAGACAGCGCGGATCTTTCCTCGTCGCAAATCCGCGCCCTCGGGAGGCTCGAGGGCCACGCGCAGCAGACGCTCACGGTTCGGGACGTACACCGCGAGTCCGTTGACCCGCGCGATCTGCACCGGCGCAGAGCCGGAGTCCGCCTGGAACGTCACGACAAGATCGCCATACACCGACCAGTTGCCCGATCTCTCCAACGTCAGGTTGAGCAGAGGCGGCGTCTCCCCGATGCGCGCCGTGTATCCCATCGAGGCGATGGACATCTCCACCTGAGCCGTCCCCTCGCGGACGATGACCGGGATCATGGCGCCGACGAGTGGTGTCAGGCGTATGTCAAGCCCGTCGGAACTCTGATTTCCCACCGCCGAATCGATGCTCGAGGCGGAGTTCGCATCCAGGACGCGCTCGATCAAGAGATGCGATCGGTACTCCCCAGGCGCCAAGCCCGGAGGTTTGCGCAAAGAGAGCCGGATCACCTGGCTGCCGCCAGCCTCGACCGTGAGTTGCCGCGGCGAGAAGCGGATCATCGAGTCAGCAAAACGCTCGTCGGGCAAGGGGGCATCGACCGGCAAGAACTCGCCTGCCTGGTTCATCCTGCGATTGACCAAGGTGAGCCGGTACGTGGCAGCCTGCCCGGTCGTGTTCACGACGTCGATCTGACTCGACCTCACGTTGCCCTGGAAGACGACGCGTGTCGGACTGAGGAGCAGTTGTCCCAGAGCCGCAGGAACGCAAGCGGCACAGAACAGAAGGCAGGCAAGTATCCTGATCATCGGCTCTGCAGATCCATGTGAACCACCACGCCGGAACAGCAAGCCCCGGGACCAGGCACCATCCCGTGACTCACCACCTCGGCATCCTTCGACATGGCTGATGATTATCGGTCAGATCAACCGATCATTGCGGAATTTTCGGCATCGCGCGCCGACTTTCCGACTGGCGCAGCCCACAGGAGCAGTCAGCAGGCTGAAACTCAGGCCCGCCCTCGGCGAGGGCGGGCCCAGGGACCGGACGCAGCCGGTTCAGTTCCAGTTCAGGGTGACCTGGAAAGTACCGGAGTACTCCGCCACAGCCTGTGAGGCCGCAACGTTGAGCGTGCCGCCGATGCCGAAGTTGCCGCTGCCATTGGACCCGATCGAGCCGGAGTTGCTCTGCAGATTGGTGGTGAGGCTCGAGAGCGTCATCGAGGCGCCACCACTCGACGTCAGCGTGACGGTCTCGGGCAGAGCGACCGAATAAGTCAGGGCCGGAGTGCCCTGAAGGGACACCGACGAAGCGCTCCCCGCATTCGTGCTGACCAGGGTCACACCGCCGGAGGCGCTGCGGGCACCGGCGGGATCGATGACCACGGTGCCCTGGGTGGCACCGGGAGACATCGTCCCGAAACTGAGGCCCGAACTGGAGAGGATCTGCAGGCTGCGCACCAGGGTCGCGGATGCGTTGACGTCCCCGCTCGCGCTCTGGGCAGAGGCGCCAGCGCTGGCAAGTCCAAGCACGCAGGGCGCCAGCAGAGCACGCCAGGAGGGCCTGAACGCGCGTGGCGCACGGAGAATAGAGTCGAAGTTGTTCATCACGATCCTTTCGTTACCATAGCTTCTTTTCGCCAGGTTCGCCACCACGCGATGAGTGCGGCCGACCTTGCTTATGCAATTTCGTCCGGGATCGAGGGAACTTGAGGGAAGAAAGCCGCCAGTTCCACGCTTCAGGGTATTCCAGGAGCTGCAGCACTGGCGCCAGGGCGTCCAGAATGGCCGTTGGCATCTAGCCGCGCGCGGACAGGGGCAAGCCGAAGACGCGGTCGAAGGCCCAGGTGAAGGCCATGGTGTAGAAGAAGAAGAAGGCCATCAGGCCCAGGTCGGCCAGCAGGGCCTGCCACAGCGTCACGTCCAGCCACCACGCGATCAGCGGCACGAGCAGGACGACCAGCCCGAGCTCGAAGCCGGCGCTGTGTGCGAGCCGGCGCGCGGCCGAGCGCCCGCGCACCGCCTGCCGTGACTCCCAGCGCTCGAACAGCGCGTTGTAGATGCAGTTCCAGGCCAGCGCCACGGCCGAGGTGGCCAGCGTCAGCGCCAGCGCCGACAGCGGCGGGGTGTCGAAGACCCAGGCCAGCGTCGGCGCCACCACGGCCACCGCGATGCCCTCGTAGAGCAGCGCCTGCAGCACGCGGCGCTGCAGCGGGGTCACCGGAGCACCCTCCGCGCTGCGCGCTCCGGGATGAGCGCTCGGGAACGGCCCTGCGCGCTCATCGCACCCCCCTGGCACCGCCGCGACGGGCCCGGCCGCGCCACCACAGGCCGCAGCCCAGGGCGCCCAGACCCACCGCGCCGAGCCCACCCCAGACCCAGGGCGAGGCCGCGCTCGGCGCCGTCTGGTGCGCCACCACGGTCTC
>JBEICA010000168.1:0-7536 GCA_040373665.1 Burkholderiales bacterium
CCGACACCTCCGTCGTCAGCGACCGCGAAGCCGTGCTGTTCCCAACGGCGGCATAGGTGATGTTTCCAGCCGTCGTGAAATACGTGTTCAGGTTGGCCACGCTGCCGCTGAAGGTGCGGGCCGTGGCGCTGCCGCCGACCGTCACGCCACCACCTGAAGTCCCTGCGATGACCCCGTCCGCGATGCTCAGCGTCACTGTCAGCGGGTCGTTGTCGACGTCGGCGAACGGGGTGCCGGTGTAGGCTAGGTTGCCGGTCTGGTCTTCCGTGACGGTGAAGCTGGGGGGGGCGGTAACGGTGGGCGGGGAGTTGGCGGCAGGGGCGTCGTAGGTGATGAGGAAATCATCGATCCGCAGGTCCGCCCCACCGCCCGAAATATTCTCGATGCGGAATCGGACCGCCGTAGTCGACGAGGCGTACGGCAGCAGGTCGACGCTCTCGAATCCCGAGGACAACCCGCCGTACGTCCGATCTTGGACCCAGCCCTCTCCGCTCTTCCACACCTCCAGCCATATGTCATCCGACGGGTCCAGAGTGCTATTGAAGGAAAACGTCAGCACGGCAGACGTCGCCCCGGCGAGATTGACGCCGCGGGCGATAGCGTTGTTTTCCTGGAGCGAACCGATAACCAGCTTCCCGCCACTGATGCGAATGAAGCCGGACGCCGCACCGCCGCCGTCGTCGTCGTTCTCCACCCAGTCCGTTGCCCAGTTGGCCGTCCCGTTGTTGACGTTGTAGGCGACGACATCGAAGTTATCCGCCACCGTGAATTGAGGCAGGATGTGGCACCATGCCTCCGTCGCGGCCTCCGACAGCAGCGCACCCGTCTCGATGCGGCCGCTGGTGACCTCCAGGGCCCAGTCGCCGCCCAGGCTCGTGTGGCCGGTGCGGTCGTCGCTGGCGGCGACGTCGGCGCCGGTGAGGCCGGCCAACGCGTCCACCAGGGCGAGGCCCTCGCTCCGGGCACCGGTGTCGCAGCTGTAGAGCAGGATGTCGGCGTTCTCGCTCAGATGGCCAGACCAGCTTGCGAGCGCCGCCTCGCGGCTCGCCAGGGAGGCGGCGTCGAGCCGCGCCGAACCGAGGCTCAGGCGGCCGGGCGCCCCGTGCCCGAGCAGGTGAATGGCCTCCCAGGTGACGCCCTCCTCCGCGAGGGTGCGGGTGATGACATCCAGCCCGTCGGCCGTCGGGCCGACCACGAAAATGCGGGTGCCCGGCCGGGCGGCCATGTCGGCCAGCAGGGTGTCCAGATCAGGGAGACCGGCGTCGACGAATACGGCCTCGCGGCGCGTTTCGTTGGCCGTTGGCGCTGGCGGGGTCGTACCGATGAGGCTGGTGCCGCCAGCCGCTGGCAGCACGGTCCCGGCCGGCACCGGCGCATGGGAGGCCGAACCGCCCTCCCCCGCGAACCACACCGGCGCCACCGCCTCGCCCAGCACCACGGGTGCGCCATCCGACAGGGTCTCGGCGGGCACCTCCGACAGGGTCGCGCGCCACATGCGCGACAGCCGCGGGCCGGCGATGGTGGCGCTGTCGACCTCGCCGACGCGCGCCTCCAGGGTCCAGTCGCCGCCGAAGTCGGGGTCTCCGGTGAGGTCCACGCTGCCGGCGACGTCGGCACCGGTGAGCTGCGCCAGCATCTCGAGGAAGGCCTCGCCGTTCGGACCGGAGGCCACGTCGCAGCCGTAGACCAGCAGGTCGGCGCCAGGAGCGAGGTTCCAGGCATCCAGATCTGCGGCGCGCGCTGCAAGCGCGGTCGCGTCCAGCACCGAGCCGCCGAAGGTCAGGGAGCCGGCGCTGCCGTGGGTGAGCAGGTGCACGGCTCCGGCCGCCTCGCCCCGGGCCAGATGGCGCCCGATCTGCTCGAGGGCATCCTGCCCGGCGCGCAGCACCAGCACCTCGGCCTGGGGTGCCTCCGCGCCCAGCCAGCTGCGCATCGCCTCGAGGTCCGGCAGACCGCTGTCCAGCACCACCACTTCCCGGGCAGCCGGTGTCTGTCCGAGGGCTGCCGGGTCGAGGGCCAGTCCGGGCAAGTCGGCGGACAGCAGCAGCCGCGCCTCCAGAACCTCCATGAGAGGTCTCGGACGCGCTGCGAAGCGGTCTTGCGGATCTGCAGGGGGTTCCTGAGGGAAACCCGTACCCATGAGCGGCCTATTCTTTTCCAGGAAATGGATCACGGCGGTTAACGACCTGTCGGGCCCTCCCCTTGAGTCCCGATGGGCCTTTCGCTCTCGGGGGCTTTACCGCCTCCGATTGACATGCGTTCCAGGGCGTCTACCCTCCTGCCCATGAAACTCCACGTCCTGTCCGACCTGCACCTCGAATTCAACTCGCGCCACCCGCCGTGGCATCCGCCCGCCACGGGCGCGGATGTGGTGGTCCTGGCCGGGGACATCCACAACGGCACCGACGGCATCGACTGGGCGGAGCAGACCTTTGCCGGAACGCCCGTGATCTACGTGCCGGGCAACCACGAGTTCTATGGCACCCGGCACGGCCCGGCGCTGGCTCGGCTGAAGGCGCGGGCGGCGCAGAGCGCCAACGTGCGGGTGCTGGACGAGGAGGAATGTGTGCTCGACGGCGTGCGCTTCCTCGGCGCCACGCTGTGGACGGATTTCGCCCTGTTCGGGGAGTCCCTGGTCGAGCCGGCCATGGCGGAATCGCTGAAACACGTGGTCGACTACCGCGCCATCCAGTGGGGCGAAGGCACTCCGTTGCGCCCGGCGCACACCCTGGCCCTGCACCGGCAGGCGCTGCGCTTCCTGGAGGCGCGCCTGGAGCAGCCCTCCGACGGCCCGACGGTGGTGGTGACCCACCACGCCCCGCACCGGGAGAGCGTGCATCCGCGCTGGGCCAGCCACCTGAGCAGCGCGGCCTTCGTGTCGCGGCTTGATCATCTTCTTCACGTGCCGGCGCTGTGGATCCACGGCCACACCCACGACGGTTTCGACTACCGGGCCGGAAAAACCCGGGTGGTGGCGAACCCGATGGGTTACAGGCGCTCCAACTGGGGCGTCGCAAAGGACGGGCTGGAGTCACCCCGGGTGAGCTTCGAGAATCCGGCGTTCGACCCCGGGCGGCTGGTGGAAGTCTGACGCACCGCCTTCCGCAACCCCGTTGTGTCGGCCCGGCTATAATGCCAGGCAGTCACGACCCAGGCACCGGCCGTACCGGAAACCACCATGACCACGCCCCTGCTCGACACCCGCAATCGTGCCCTCCGGGACCTGCGCATCTCCGTCACCGACCGGTGCAATTTCCGCTGCACGTACTGCATGCCGAAGGAGATCTACGGCAAGGACTTCCAGTTCCTCGAGCGCGAGCAGCTGCTCAGTTTCGGGGAGATCCACCGTCTGGTGCGGATCTTCCGCGACCACGGCGTGGAGAAGATCCGCATCACCGGCGGCGAGCCGCTGGTGCGCCGCAAGCTCGAGCGCCTGATCGAGATGCTGGCCTACTACCCCGACCTCGACCTCACCCTCACCACCAACGGCTCGCTGCTCAAGCAGAAGGCCCAGGCGCTGAAGGATGCCGGGCTGAAGCGGATCACCGTCAGCCTCGATTCGCTGGACAACGCCACGTTCATGAAGATGAACGACGTCGATTTCCCGGTGGAAAAGGTGCTCGAGGGTATCGAGGAGGCCGACCGCGTCGGGCTGAACCCCATCAAGATCAACATGGTGGTCAAGCGCGGTGTCAACGACCACTCGGTGGTCGAGATGGCGCGCTTCTTCAAGGGCAGCGGCCACATCCTGCGCTTCATCGAGTTCATGGACGTGGGCTCGACCAACGGCTGGCAGATGCGCCACGTCGTGCCTTCCCGCGAACTGGCGGCGATGATCAACGCCGAGATGCCGATCGCGCCGATCGACCCGAACTACGTCGGCGAAGTGGCCGAGCGCTGGCGCTACCTCGACGGCAGCGGTGAAGTGGGCTTCATCTCATCGGTCACCCAGGCGTTCTGCAAGGACTGCACGCGGGCCCGCCTCTCGGCCGAGGGCAAGTTGTTCACCTGCCTGTTCGCGACCGAGGGCACGGACTTCCGCGCCCTGATCCGCAGCGACGCCTCCGACGAGGAGATCTCCGAGGCCGTCGCCCGCGTCTGGCGGGTGCGCGGCGACCGCTACTCCGAGATCCGCACCGAGGAGACTGCAAAACTGCGCAAGGTCGAGATGTCCTACATCGGCGGCTGAACGCCCGCCGGCACCCGTCGACCGCAGCACCTGTTTCCGCTCTCGCCCGCCCGACCCGGCGGGCGGATAACGCCTTCCACATCGGACTCACCTCATGACCACGCCTTCGCTGCTCGACATCACCCAGGCCGAGGACTACGACCCGAATTCCATGCCGGTCGACCAGGCCCGGCGGCACATCCGCGCCTTCCTCACCCCGATCACCACGGTCGAGCGTCTGGCGGTGCGCGATGCCCTGGGCCGGGTGCTGGCCGAGGACATCGTCTCGCCCATCCACGTGCCCGGCCACGACAACTCGGCCATGGACGGCTATGCGGTGCGCCACGCGGATCTCGCCGCGGACGCCGACGTGACGCTGCGCGTGGTCGGCACTTCGTTCGCCGGCCAGCCCTTCCTCGGCCCGGTCGCCCCGGGCGAGGCGGTGCGCATCTTCACCGGCGCGGTGGTGCCGCCCGACTGCGACACGATCATCATGCAGGAGCGTGCCCGTGCCGCCGACGGACTGGTCACTCTCGGTGCCGGCGCGCGGCAGGGGCAGAACAGGCGCCTCGCCGGCGAGGACATCAAGACCGGCGCGGTCGTGCTGCGGCGCGGCCAGCCGGTGCGCCCGGCCGAACTGGGGCTGATCGCCTCGCTCGGCATCGTCGAGGTGTCGGTGTATCGCCGGCTGCGCGTGGCCTTCTTCTCCACCGGGGACGAACTGGTGTCCCTGGGCGGCAGCCTCGGGCCGGGGCAGATCTTCGATTCCAACCGCTACACGCTCTACGGCATGCTCACCGACATGGGGGCCGCGGTGCTGGACATGGGCGTCATCCGCGACGAACCCGAGGCCGTGGAGCAGGCCTTCGCCGAGGCCGCAGCCAATGCGGACGTGGTGCTCACCAGCGGCGGCGTGTCGGTGGGCGACGCGGACTACGTGAAGCAGATGCTCGACCGGCTCGGCCAGGTGCTCTTCTGGAAGATCGCCATGAAGCCCGGACGCCCGCTCGCCTTCGGCCGCATCGGCCGCGCCCACTTCTTCGGGCTGCCGGGCAATCCCGTCGCGACCATGGTGACCTTCTACCAGTTCGTGCGCGACGCCCTGCTGGTCATCTCCGGCCGCACCCTCGGCGATGGCGTGCCGACATTCCAGGCGCGTCTGTCCAGCCCGATCAGGAAGGCGCCGGGCCGGACCGAGTTCCAGCGCGGCATCCTCAGCCGCGGCGAGGACGGTCAATGGACGGTGCGCACCACCGGCGACCAGGGCTCGGGCATCCTGTCCTCCATGAGCCAGGCCAACTGCTTCGTGGTGCTGCCCACTGCACAGGGCAACACCGAGGCCGGTGCGATGGTCGAGGTCCAGCCCTTCGACGGCATTCTCTGAGAACGACTCCCTGCACTGGCGCCGGGCCTGCACGCCCCGGCGCGGCCCCGAACGAAGGCCGGCCTCCCCCGGGTCCGTGAGCCGAGTCCGCACCTGAACCCGGCGCGGGGCCGGTGCGACCTCAGTTCTCGCCGATGAGGTTGCCGAACAGCTCCCAGCTCCTGCCGTTGAAACGCATCATGCGCTGGGCCTGCACGCCGTAGTAGTCGTTGGGACCAGTCCTGATGCGGATGCCGGGCAGCAGCATGGGCAGGGCCACATCGAGATTGGCCGCCTGCCGCATGATGTTCTCCCGGCTGAGGTCGTCACCGCACTGCCTGAGGGTCTGCACCAGCGCCTGGGCCATGGTGTAGCCGTAGACGTTGAGCTGGTCGGCGGTGCTTCCGGCCGGGTAGTACTGCTTCATGAAGACCAGCCAGTCCCTGAAGCCGGGATCGCTGGCCCACTGCGGATCGTTCGGGTCCTTCAGGTAATACGCGCTGACGATGCCCTTGGCCTTCTCCAGTCCGGCCGGTTCGAGCACGCCGGACACCGAGGTGGCCGTGGCCGTGAGGATGAACAGCGGGCGCCAGCCGATGTCGTGGACCTTGCGGATGGTCTGCGACGCCCACTTCGACACCCCCTGCACGAACAGCGTGTCCGCCCCGGAAGCGTGCAGTTCCAGCACCTGGGAGTCGGTGTTCGGGTCCGTCGATTCGTAGGTGGCCTCGGCGACGATCATCTTCGCCGCCAGTTCCGGGCCGAGCGCCGCCTTGAGGCCGTGCACGTAGTCCCGGCCGGCGTCGTCGTTGCCGCTGAGCAGGGCGAGCTTCGCGTTGGGCCGGGTCTTGCGGAGGTATTCGGCGTAGATGCGGGCCTCGTCCAGGTATGACGGCTGGAGCACGATGGTCCAGGGGAAGTTCCTGTGGTCGCCGAACATGGAAGCACCGGCGCCGGTGAACAACTGCGGTACCTTGCGATCGTTCAGGTACTTGCGCACCGACATGTTCGGTGGCGTGCCCAGGATGTTGAAGATGAAGGCGACCTGATCGCGCTCCACCAGGCGCCGCACCTGCTCCACGGTCCTGGGCGGGCTGAAGGCGTCGTCCAGAGTGATGAGCTCGAGCCTGCGGCCGTTCACGCCTCCCTGATCGTTGATCATCCTGAAGTAGGCGGCCTCCACCCGGGCCACCGTGGCGTAGGCCGAGGCCGGCCCGCTGAGCGCGAAACTCTGGCCGAACCGGATCGCGGTGTCGCTCACCCCGGGCGCGTACTTCTTCTCCGCAAAGGCCTGTCCGACACACATAAGGCCTGCCATCAGCAGTGCTGCCAGTCGCGACTTCATCGTCCTTCCCCGTTCCCCTCGTGCTGTGTTGCCGCCAGCCCGCGGCCCCGGCGCAAGGCACGGTACAGGCGTCCGATCGCACCGGTGATACCGTCCTTCATCAGGAACACGCTGGCCACCATGAAGCCCCCGTAGATCGCCCAGGACGCGGACTTGGACAACTCGTCAGCCACATTGGGCACGTACTGGATGAACACCGCCCCGAATAATGGCCCCCACAGCGAAGCCATGCCACCGATGACCGCCCCCACCAGGAAGATGATGGACAGCAGCGGATAGAAGCTGTCCGGCGCCACGAACTGCACCGCCACCGCCGACAGGGAACCGGCGATGCCGGTGTAGAGCGCGCTGATGGCGAAGGCGAGCGACTTGTAACGTGCCGCGTCGATGCCCATGGCCGCCGCGGCGGTCGGATGGTCGCGAATCGCGAGCAGCGCGCGCCCGATCCGGCCTTTGAGCAGATTGTGCGCGAGCACGAACAGGATGACCGTCACGCACAGGGTGAAGCAATAGAGCCACGTGTCCTGCGCCATGGGCCAGCCGAAGGGCGCGTCGGGCTTGTCGAACATCAGCCCGCCCACCCCGCCGGTGAAGCGCTGCAACTGTTTGTGCTTGAGCAGTTGCGGCGTCGCCACGGCCAGGGCGAAGGTGGCGAGAGCG
>JBEICA010000129.1:0-9523 GCA_040373665.1 Burkholderiales bacterium
CCAGGAAGTCCTGGTCCAGGTCGAGAAGGACGAACGAGGCAACAAGGGCGCCGACCTCACCACCTTCATCTCGCTGGCCGGGCGATACCTGGTCCTGATGCCCAACAACCCGCGCGGCGGCGGCGTCTCCCGCAGGGTGGAAGGCGAAGAGCGCAACGAGTTGCGCGACACCGTCGCCCAGCTCGACGTTCCCCAGGGCATGAGCATCATCGCCCGGACGGCCGGCATCGGTCGCACGGTCGAAGAGCTGAACTGGGACCTGAGTTACCTGTTGCAACTGTGGCACGCCGTCGAGGACGCCGCGGCGCCCCAGTACGAGTACACGGAGACGGTCGAGGTCGAGGAGAACGGCAGCCGCCGCAACGTCACCCGCACCGTCGCCACCGCCGAGCCCACCCGCCCGGATGGCGGCCGCAACCGCCGCGTCGCTGCCTCGCCCTTCCTCATCTTCGAGGAATCCAGCCTCGTCATCCGGGCCATCCGCGATTACTTCCAGCCGGATATCGGCGAGATCCTCATCGATAACCAGGCCATCCACGACCACGTGAAGGCCTTCATGGGCTACGTGATGCCGGCCAACGTGGCCCGCATCAAGCTCTACACCGATGACATCCCGCTGTTCTCGCGGTTCCAGATCGAGCACCAGATCGAGACCGCCTACGCTCGCCAGGTGGGTCTGGCCTCCGGCGGCGCCATCGTCATCGACCACACCGAGGCCCTGGTGTCGGTGGACGTCAACTCCGCGCGGGCGACCAAGGGTCAGGACATCGAGGCGACGGCCTTCAACACCAACCTCGAGGCCGCCGACGAGATCGCCCGGCAGTTGAGGTTGCGCGACCTCGGCGGTCTGGTCGTGATCGACTTCATCGACATGGAGTCGGCCAAGAACCAGCGCGACGTCGAGAACCGTCTGCGCGACGCCCTCCGCTACGATCGCGCCCGCGTCCAGATGGGCAAGATCTCGCGTTTCGGGCTCATGGAGCTGTCGCGGCAGCGACTGCAGACCTCCCTGGGCGAGACCAGCCACATCCCCTGCCCGCGCTGCCATGGCGTGGGCCACATCCGAGGCATCGAATCCACGGCCCTGCACATCCTGCGCATCATCCAGGAAGAGGCCATGAAGGAGAACAGCGCCGCGGTGCACGCCCAGGTGCCGGTCGAGGTTGCCACCTACCTCCTGAACGAGAAGCGCAGCGAGTTCCAGGCGCTCGAGGCCCGGCTCAAGGTGAGCATCGTACTGATCCCCAACATCCACCTCGAGACACCGAACTACACCGTCACACGTCTTCGCCACGACGAGCTCAACCAGACCGGGCCGCTGCCCCCAAGCTACCAGATGATGGAGGCTCCGACCGAGACCGAGACCGCCACCCCGGGTGCCGGGCCCGACCGGCCTCAGCGCTCCGAAGCGGTGGTCAAGGGCATCACCCCGTCCCAGCCCGCGCCGCTGCCGGCGGAGCCGGTACCGCAGGCGGTCGCTCCGGCACCCGTGGCCGCGCCGGCGTCGCAGCCATCCTTCCTGCAGAAGATCTTCAGCTGGTTCGCTCCGAAGCCCGTGGCCGCGCCGACGCCCCCCACCCCGACACCGGCCGAGACCGGACGGGCGCGGGGCACCGAGCCCCGTCGCCCGCGCGAACAACGCCGGGATCGCAGCGCCGAGGCCCCGCGTCGCAGCCGCGGCGACCGCCCGGAACGTGCGGAGCGCGGCGACAGGCCGGAGCGTGCCGAGCGCCCCGAACGCGGAGAGCGTACCGAGCGCCCGGATCGTGCGGAACGAGCCGAGCGCGGACCCCGTCCCGAGCGCGGCGAACGCCGCCGCTCCGGTGCCGAGGGCCAGCCGAACGCACCGCGCACGCCGGCCAGCCCTGCCGCCACCGAAGAAGTGCAGGCCGAGGAACAGGGGGGTGGCCGTGGTCGTCGTCAGCGTGGCCAGCGGCGCGGTGATGAGCGTCGTCCGCCCCAGGCCGAGACAGGCGTCGCCGCGGAGCTCGAGCTTGTAACGCAGGGCGCTGACGTGGCGAGCGAAGCCGCGGCCGGCGTCGAACCGGGTGAGTCCTCCACCGTCCCCGCAGAAGGCCGTGAAGGCCGCAGCCGGCGCCGCCGCGGCCGTCGTGGTGATCGTGGTCGTGGCGAGGGTACGGAAGTGCAGGCCGATGCCGCAGAGGGCGAATCCGCAGGCACGGCAGAGGGCATCGTCGAAGGGGAACACGTCGAAGCCGAGGCCGCTGTGGTTAAGACCGCGTTGGCCCCGGTCGAGACGGTCGTGGCAGATGCCGAGACGGTTGCTCCCGTCACGACATCCGCAGTGTCCGAGGCCGTCGCTCCGGTCGCCGCATCCGTCGAGTCCGAGCCTGCGCAGGTCGTTGCCGAGGTCGCCCAGCCGGTGGAGCCAGTGGTTGTCGACGCGCCCACCGCAGCGACAGAGGTGACACCGGCGGTCGTCGAAACGGCGGTCGAGGTCGCGGCTCCCGCAGCCGGCGAACCGGCGACCCCTGCGACTGAAGAAGTCTCGGCCGAAACGGTTGCCACGCCTGCCGTGGAAACGCCCGCCTCACTCGCCCCCGGCGAACTGATCGAGCGTGCGGTCAACCGGGTAGAGCCTCAGGCAGTCGTCGCCGCCCCGGCCCCCTCCGTCGCTGAGCCGTCTGTTCCTGTGGCCCTGCCCGAAGGCATGGTACTGGTCGAGACGCGCAGCAAGCCGGCGTCTGCGCCGCCAGCGGAAGAAGCGCCCGTCCGGCGCGGTCGTCCGCGTCCGGCAACCGCCAACGCCCCCGTCGAGGCCGAGCCGATGCGGCAGGTCGAAACCCGGAACTGAGCCGATGCGGGTGCCCGCTAAAGGCGCCCGCGCAGTTCCGCCAGCAGTCCCTGCACGGCGGCTTCGGTGAGATCGAGCACACGCTCGAACCCTTCCGGACCGCCGTAGTACGGGTCAGGTATTTCCCGTTCCGCGAGTTGCGGGGCAAACTCCAGCAGCAGGCCAAGTCGTGCGCCATGCCCCTCCGGCTGCGCGACCTCCAGCGCCTTCAGGTTGCCCGCGTCCATCGCCAGCACGTAGTGGTGGCGCGAGAAATCCACCGTCTCCACCCTTCTGGCGCGAATGCCGCGCAGATCGTAGTTGCGCCGTCTGGCCGCCGTCACCGCCCTGGGGTCGGGAGGCGCACCAGGCCACCCCGCATGCGTCCCCGCCGAGTCGATGCGCAGGCGCTTCTCCAGGCCCGCCAGCCTCGCGTGGTGCCGCAGCACCGCCTCGGCCGTGGGCGAGCGGCAGATGTTCCCCATGCACACGAACAGCACGCCGATGCGGGGTACACGCCGGAACCAGTCCACGCGCTCAAGCCCCTGCTGCCCGACGCACACCCGCCGCGGGTGGCGCAGCCTCCACCGGTGCGCCCTCCCCCGGCCCGAACAGGCGCTCCTTGAGACGCCGCAGCTCGTCGCGCTTCGCGGCGGCCTGCTCGAACTCCAGGTTGCGGGCGTGCTCCAGCATCTCCTTCTCCACCCGCTTGATCTCGCGCGCGAGGTCCTTTTCGCTCAGCGTCGAAGCGAGCGCATCGTTGCGCGCCGCCTGCACCTCGCGCCGCCCCTGCTCGGCGTCGTAGACACCGTCGATGAGATCCTTGATTCGTTTGGACACGCCGCGCGGCACGATGCCGTTGGCTTCGTTGAAGGCCGTCTGCTTCGCGCGACGCCGCTCCGTCTCGTCGATGGCTTTCCGCATCGAAGCGGTGACCGTGTCGCCGTACATGATGGCCATGCCGTTGAGGTGGCGGGCAGCGCGGCCGATGGTCTGGATGAGGCTGCGCGCCGACCGCAGGAAACCCTCCTTGTCGGCATCGAGGATGGCAACCAGCGACACCTCGGGCAGGTCCAGCCCCTCGCGCAGCAGGTTGATGCCCACCAGCACGTCGAACGCGCCCAGCCGCAGGTCGCGGATGATCTCCACCCGCTCGACCGTATCCACGTCCGAGTGCAGGTAGCGCACCTTGATGCCGTGCTCCGACAGGTACTCGGTGAGATCCTCGGCCATGCGCTTGGTGAGCGTCGTGACCAGCACGCGCTCGTTGCGCTTCACCCGTTCCGTGATCTCGGACATCACATCGTCCACCTGCCGCGACGCGGGGCGCACCAGGAGCACAGGATCGACCAGCCCCGTGGGACGCACCACCTGCTCCACCACGCGCTGCTGATGCTCGCGTTCGTAGTCCGCCGGCGTGGCAGATACGAACACCGTCTGCGGCATGAGCCGCTCGAACTCGTCGAAACGCAACGGTCGGTTGTCCATGGCCGAGGGCAGCCGGAAGCCGTAATTGACCAGGTTTTCCTTGCGTGCCCGGTCGCCGCGATACATGCCGCCGATCTGCGGCACCGTGACGTGGCTCTCGTCGATGATCATGAGCGCCTCGGGCGGAAGGTAGTCGATCAGCGTCGGCGGCGGCTCGCCGGCCTTGCGACCCGACAGATGTCGCGAGTAGTTCTCGATGCCCTTGCAGAAACCCATCACGTGCAGCATCTCCAGATCGAAGCGTGTGCGCTGCTCGATGCGCTTTGCCTCCACCAGCTTTCCCGTCCCGTGGAAGAACTCGATGCGCTCGCGCAGCTCGGCCTTGATGGCATCGGCCGCGCGCAAGGTGGTGCTGCGCGGCGTCACGTAGTGGCTGGAGGGGTACACCGTGAAGCGCGCCACCTTCGCGAGGATCTGCCCGGTCAGGGGATCGAACAGCGAGAGCGACTCCACCTCGTCGTCGAACAGCGACACCCGCACTGCGGTCTCGGAGTTCTCCGCAGGGAAGATGTCGAGCACATCGCCGCGCACGCGGAAGGTGCCGCGCCGGAAATCGTAGTCAGCGCGCTCGTACTGCATCTCCGTCAGGCGCTGGATCGCCGTCCGCTGACCCAGGCGTTCACCCTCGCGCAGATGCAGGATCATCGCGTGGTAGTCCACCGGATCGCCGATGCCGTAGATCGCCGAGACGGTGGCCACGATCACGGTGTCGCGCCGCTCCAGCAGTGACTTGGTGGCCGACAGACGCATCTGCTCGATGTGATCATTGATGCTCGAATCCTTCTCGATGTACAGGTCGCGCGAGGGCACGTAGGCCTCGGGCTGGTAGTAGTCGTAGTAGGAGACGAAGTACTCCATCGCGTTGTCGGGAAAGAACTCGCGCATCTCCGAGTACAGTTGGGCGGCGAGGGTCTTGTTCGGCGCCATGATGATCGCAGGCCGGCCGATGCGCGCGATGACGTTCGCCATCGTGTAGGTCTTGCCCGAGCCCGTCACACCGAGCAGGGTCTGGTAGCGCAGCCCGGACGACAGTCCGTCGACCAGCGAAGCGATGGCCGCGGGTTGGTCGCCGGCCGGCTCGAATGGCTGGTGCAGCCGGAACGGGCTGTTGGGGAAGGTGAGGATCACGGGTAAAATTCAGGCACTTCCGGAAGGCAGGCCAGTCTAGCACGCGGCTCCGCGGCGCCCCGGCCAGGCCGACGGGTCCACGATCCATCAACGGGTTCAATCCTCATGTCCTCTGCCCTGTTCCAACACGTGGAGCTGGCTCCGCGCGATCCCATCCTCGGCGTCACCGAAGCCTTCGCCGCCGACCCCAACCCCAGGAAGGTCAACCTCGGCGTGGGGATCTACTACAACGAGGAAGGCAAGGTGCCGCTGCTCCAGTGCGTGGCCCGGGCCGAGCGGCAACTGGTGGAAGCCACGCAGCCGCGCGCCTATCTCCCCATCGACGGGCTCGCGGTGTACGACAAGGCCGTCCAGCATCTGGTGTTCGGCGTGGACGCCGCCGTCATCCGCGACAAGCGCGTCGTCACCGTGCAGGCCCTGGGCGGCACCGGGGGGCTCAAGATCGGCGCCGACTTCCTGCGCCGCATCGCGCCTCAGGCCGAGGTGTGGATCTCCGATCCCAGCTGGGAGAACCACCGCGCCCTGTTCGAATACGCCGGCTTCAAGGTCAACCAGTACCGCTACTACTCCCCGGCCACCAACGGGCTGGACGCCGCCGGCTTTCTGGCTGCGCTGCGCGCCATCCCGTCCGGACATGTTGTCGTGCTGCACGCCTGCTGCCACAACCCGACCGGCGCCGATCTGAGCCACGAGCAGTGGGCCGAGGTGATGAGCATCGTCGCCGAGCGCAACCTCGTGCCCTTCCTCGATCTCGCCTACCAGGGTTTCGGTGACGGGATCGAGGACGATGCCTACGCCGTGCGCGCTTTCGCTGCCACCGGCCGTCCGGTGTTCGTGTCCAGTTCCTTCTCCAAGAGCTTCTCTCTGTATGGCGAACGCGTCGGCGCGCTCAGCATCGTCGCCACGGACGCGGATGAGGCGACCCGCATCCTGAGCCAGGTCAAGCGCATCGTGCGCACCAACTACTCCAACCCGCCCTCCCATGGCGGCAAGGTGGTCTCCACCGTGTTGGACACCCCCGAGCTGCGCGCACTGTGGGAGCAGGAACTCGGCGGCATGCGCGAGCGTATCCGCAGCATGCGTCAGGAACTGGTCACCCGCCTCGGCCAGCGCGTTCCGGGATCGGACTACAGCTTCGTCCTCCGCCAGCGCGGCATGTTCTCCTACTCCGGCCTGACCAAGGCCCAGGTCGAACGCCTCGCCAGGGAGTTTTCCGTCTACGCCATCGACACCGGCCGCATCTGCGTAGCTGCGCTCAACGGTCGCAATATCGACTACGTGGCCGAGGCGATTGCGACCGTGACGGCCTGACGGCCGGGGCCTGCCCAACGGTTGCGCAAAGGTCGCAAGAAAGCGTTGACCGTCCGTGTCGGCGCACTTAGAATGCGCGGCTTCCGATTCCCCGATAGCTCAGTCGGTAGAGCGACGGACTGTTAATCCGCAGGTCCCTGGTTCGAGCCCAGGTCGGGGAGCCAAAGAAATCAGAGAAATAGCCAAGCGACGTTCGCTTGGCTATTTTTTTTGTGGCTCAAACAAGCACCATGTAGCCGCCAGCAGCCTGAAGCTGTCGTCGGGAGTCCATCCCGCGGTGACGCACGGACAGACGATGGAGCGGATCCCCCCATGCCGAGGGGGGCTGACGGGTGGCGTCGCCACCCAGCCCGAAGAGTGACAGCGTCACGTTGTCAGGCCGGGCGCACTGGGCAGGTGCCAGCTCCCGCCCCAGAGTCAGGGGACTCCCCACTGCACTGCAAGCACGAGACTCAGACCGGCCCCACGCTGCCCCGGGCGCAGCCGCTCATGCAATCGATCCGCCCGACGGCGCGGATCGCGAGCGGCGCCGACCCATCGCAAGCCCCACGCCGATCAGCCCCACGCCAAACATGACGTAGGTGCCCGGCTCCGGGACGGGCTGGAGCGATGCAATCAGCAAGCTGGTATCGCCGCCGGTGACTCCCGTCACAAGCATCGTGTTCATGGCGTCGGCCGTGACGTGCGCGCTGCTGTAGGTCATCGACACGAGCGCGGTGAGTTGCGACTGCATGTAGAACACGTCGCCGGGATCGAATGTCACACTTACGGAGAAGGGTGCGGAATACGGCAGGGGCTCATGCAGGATCCCGACACCTTCGAGGGACGCGCCACCGGCTGCGATCGGAACCTCTCCCGGAAAGACATCAAAGAACCTCACGCTCCCGAAAACGCTTGCCTGATCGCTCGAGAGATCGGCATCTATCGTGAAGTTCCAGGTGTAGGTGGTCTGCTGAGTCCCTGTGAACGTGTAGCGCTGTATCACCTCTGCGGTCGCCGAGGCCTGATAGACGTCTACCCCGATGGGTATCGGGGGGTCGTCATTGGAATAGAAGACCGGGACATTGGCTGCGTAGGCCATGGCACCCAGGCGGGGGGAGCCGAGCACCCCGACCACAGTCGCAGTCGCTGCCAGCGAAGCACTGCCACCGAGCGTGTAATCCAACGGAACGCCGACCAAACCTGGGGTCACCGGCACCCGAAGTGGCGTTCCGCTGTAACTGACGCTCGCCTGAGCGCTGCCAGGGCCACCGTCCAGCGGCATCGGGTCGCCACTCAGGTCAAGCAAATAGTGCGAGCAAGTCTCGCAACCGATGAGGAAATCACCGAAGGCGTAGCCCGAAGCGTATGCCCCGGACGGGTCGGCCGCGCCGGCTGCGGCTGATGCGGCCAGACCCGCCGACATCAAAACGGCAAGGGTCACGCGATGGCCGCGCGGTTTCGGTGAGAGCAGTTGGGGCAACGACGCGAGCATGGCTGGCCTCCTGAGAGTCACGAGGACGCGGCTCCGTGCCGCCGCGCAGGGTGTCACATGAATCCAGAAACCTATCGTTGTGTGAGGATATTACCCCAAGGCGCCCGTGAAGCAAGGGCCTCAACACACTCCGCGGCCAACGCTGCCCCGGAACAACGTCACGGGCACCGCGGCGCGTGGAAGCCCGCTCCCCTGACACCGTGGCGCCTCCCCTCCTCTCTTCAGGAGCCAGGGGCGGCCGGCGGCGTCAAATGTTCCGCCGTTTCCACCCCACGCACCCCAGGATACCCAGCCCAGCCAGCAGGCTGGCGTATGTTCCCGGCTCCGGGATGGCGGCGGTGATCGTCTGCGACAGGGGAACGCCTCCGAGGGTGCCGCCCAGATCGGATGCGCTCATGCAGTAGTCGCCATACATCCCGCCAGGAGAGCAGTCGGCGTATGCCAGGTAGAGCCGCTGGTCGTCCGTGAGCGGGGCCGTCGGATCGACAACGTTGATGAACACGCGCGCATAGGCGTTGCCGGGGTTGGCGCTCGGGTACCGGAAGTAGCGCCGCGCCCCTGGCGCCGGCGCCCAGGTGTCGCCCTCCGAGTTCGGTGCAAAGGTATCGAGCGTGGGATTTCGGAACACCGTCACGATCGCACCGCCGAGGAAGGCGTCGTACACGGTCGACAGCTGGTGGGTGAGGGACACCTGTCGCATGTCATAGAAGGGCGGCTCCCCCGCCCCGGTGCTGGTGAGCGCCTGGTACAGCGTGCCGCTGAGGCCCGACACGGTGCCAGTGACCGAATCGAGGGAGAAGGTCCCTTCGAAAACCGTGTTCTCGGCCAGCGCGTCGGGCTCGGAAAACACCTGCCGGATGCTGAAAACTCCGCTTTCCGCCTGGGCGGCGCCCGCGAGCGCGCACAGCGCGAGCGCGAGGGTGAACTGCTTCATTCGGATCTCCTTTGGTCTTGTTGTACGGCGTATGCCCATGGGCGGAAGCGTTGCCTTTCGCGCCCCGGCGACGGCCGGAGCGTAGTTTGACAGCGGCATGGGAGGAATGCGAGTGGACCACGCCACCACCGCACGGCGTCGGCCACGACCGCGGCACACTCACATCCGCGCGATGCCCCGAGGGATAATGCGCGCTTGCCCTCTTCCTTCACCGCAATCCCATGAACGCTCCCCTGCGCCTCACCTCCTTCTCCCACGGTGGCGGCTGCGGCTGCAAGATCGCCCCCGGCGTGCTCGCCGACATCCTGCGCCAGAGCCCTGGCGGCATGCTGCCGCCACAGCTCCTGGTGGGCATCGAGACCTCCGACGACGCCGCGGTCTACCAGCTCAACGA
>JBEICA010000033.1:0-19305 GCA_040373665.1 Burkholderiales bacterium
ATCCCCCAACGTGCTCATCAGCCGCCTGGCAGCTGCGGGCAAGCTGCCCTGAAACACGACAGACACAGCATTCACGCCGGCGCCAGCACGAACTCCACCGCCCCCGGCGCATTGCCCGCCAGGCGCAGGCGATAGCCCTGCCCGGCGGCGTAACGCGCGGCCTGGTACAGACCGACGCCCAGCCCGTTGTCCGAGGCCACCGGCTCGCCCAGCAGACGCGCGGCGAGCGCCGGCGGGATCCCGTGACCGTCGTCGCGCACCGAGAGGCGGCAGCGGCCTGCGCCCTCGGGCTCGAGGGTGACGGTGATCCGGACCGCCTCGCCGCGGCGACGCTTCTCCAAAGCATTCTGGATGAGGTTGTCGGCCACGCTGTCGAACAGTTCCGCCGGCAGGGTGGCGGCGGCATCACCGTCATCCAGCGAAAACTCGATGGGCTCGTGCGCGTAGCGCTGCGTCAGGCTGCGCCACCACTGCTGCGCCGGCTCGAGATCGTCGGCCACGGCGGGGCGGGACTCCAGCTTGTCCAGGGTGGACTGCAGGCGCTGGGTGATCTGCGGGAGCTGGCGCTGCATCAGGCGGCGGAAGGCCTCGGCCTCGTCGTCCGAGGCCGATTCGGCCGCGGTGCAGAGCGAACGCAGCGACTGCAGCAGGTTCTTCACGTCATGGGTGACGCGCGAGCCGGTCTCGTAGATGGCCTGCAGGTAGGCGCTGGTGCGCTGCGCCTGTTCACGCACCTTGGCATCGTGGAAGTCGCCCAGCAGCCGCGCCAGCAGCCGCATGTGCAAGAGCATGCCCGGCCCGGGCTGGCGCCATCCGTGCAGCTGCAGGTCCAGGCCACGAAACTGGAAGTGCGTCACGTGCCGAGTGAGGCTGCCGTCCGCACCGGCGCCAGTGCCGGTGCGCCACTGCACGCCCGCCACCCAGGGCAGGTTCCGCATCTCCGCCGCCGCCGCCGCGATGAAGGCATCCGGGTCGTGCTCGGTCTCCGCCAGATTGGCCAGACCGTGCATCCAGCGCTCGAAGGGCATGCCGAGGCTGAGGAAGTAGCGCGACACCAACTGGCCCACGCCGTCGAAACCGCCGCGCGGATCCCACAGCCAGGACAGCAGGAACAGCACCGCGGCGATGGCCAGCACCGTCTCCGCCAGGGCGAGGGCGTAAGGGTTGCGGGTGACCTGCTGCACGAACAGGGTGCCCAACACGAGCACGATGGTCATGAGAAACAGCAGGAAGCTGTAGAACAGGTCCAGCGCAGAGCGCGGCTCCCGGAGCATCGGGGCACCGGGGAGCAGGAGGATGACCAGCAGGGGAACGGCCAGCGCGCCGCGCAGGGTGGTGCCCAGCACGGCGGGGGGATCGGCATCGCCCAGCAGGCGCGGCACCACCCAGACCAGCAGGACTGCCAGCAGGTACAGCGCGGCAAGCAGGGGCGCCAGCCGCTGGGGCCGCTCCCGCAGCGTGAGCAGGTTGGCGCCGATGAGCGAGAACAACAGGGCCATCCACAGGCCTGCCAGCCACCAGTCGATCCACCAGACGAACAGCAGCCCGCCCCCGACGACGAGAAGGACCCGCCGCGGCTGCAGCGAGCGGCTGCCCTGCCACACCGGCTGCCACAGCAGGAACAGGCCGAAATGGGCCAGCAGCAGGGCCCGCGCGGCGCCCGAGTCCAGGCCCAGCACCAGCCCGGCGTGCAACAGCAACAGCATCAATCCGAGGAGCACGCCCGGCCGGACGCGTGCCGCCAGACCGTGCATGGGGGAGGAGAAGACGACTTCGTGGCGCATGGCAGCATCGTAGCGCCGCAGGCAAGCCGCCACTACACTTCGTCATCATGCAAGCCACCCCGTTGCGGCGACGGACCCGGCGCGTTCTCGCGGTCGCGTCGCTCGTCTGGCTGGAAGCCCGTCGCACCCGCCTGCCCTGGATCGCCGTCGGCCTCGCTCTGGCCCTGGCGGCAGTGAGCGTGTTCGCCCGGTCGCTCGCCCTGACTGAATCGGCGCGGCTGCAACTCGCCTTCCTCGCGCCCATGGTGCGCATGACCACGGTGGTGCTGGTATGCCTGCACGTGCTGGGCAGCACACTGCGCGAGGCGCAGGACGGCAACACCGCCTATCTGCTTGCCACCGACCTGCCGCGCGCCGAGTACCTGTTGGGCAAGGCCCTTGGTCACCTCGGCGCCGCCGGCCTGATGGCGGCGCTGCTCGGCCTGCCGCTGTTGCTGTTCGCGCCGCCGGCTGGCGCGGTGGCCTGGCTGGTGTCGCTGATGCTGGAATCGTCCATCGTGGTCGCGGCAGCGCTGTTCTGCGCCATCACCCTGCGGCAGCTGATGCTGGGCGCGGCCTTCGTCATGGGGTTGTATCTGCTGGCGCGCGCCATGGCGGCCATTCTGCTCATCGCCGCGGCCAGTCCGTTCGCCGGGCCGGGCTCGACCCACGAGCTGCTATCGCCGGCCCTGTCCGCGGTTGCCCTGCTGCTGCCCGGGCTGGACCGCTTCACCCAGACCGCCTGGCTGCTGGGCGCGATGCCGGATGCCGCGGCTCTGCTGCGGGTCGGGCTCGAGGCCATCGCCTACGTGGCGCTGCTGCTGGCGGCCTCGATGGTGGACTTCCACCGGCGGAACTTCTGATGCGCCGCTCGGAACGCGCCTGGGCCTCCGTGCCGCCCGGCCTCTGGGCCCTGCTGGGCCTCCTCCTCACGGCGCAGGTGCTGCTTCGGGCCAGCGCCCCCGCGCCCACAGCCCTCGCCTCCGAACTGCCCCAGCCTCCGGCCACGCCGTACCTGCGCGTCGCGGCGCTCGACGACCCGCCCACCCTGGCCTACGCCATGGCGCTGCGGCTGCAGACCTTCGACAACCAGCCCGGCGTCAGCCTGCCCTTCGCCAGTCTCGACTACGCTCGGGTCGAGGCCTGGCTCGATGCCATGCTCGCCCTGGATCCCGCAGGCCAGTACCCGATGCTCATGGCCGCCCATCTCTACGCCCAGGTGCTGGGCCATCCCGACAAGCAGCGCGAGATGGCGGAGTTCGTGTACCGGAAGTTCCTCGAGTCGCCGCGCCAGCGCTGGCCCTGGCTGGCGCACGTGGCCATCATGGCCAAGCATCGCCTGAAGGACCCGCAGCTCGCCATCCGCTATGCCGACGCCATCCGCGACCACGCCAACGCGCCCGAGGTGCCGTCGTGGGCGCGGCAGATGCACATCTTCCTGCGCGAGGACGTGGGCGAGGTCGAAAGCGCGCGCGCGCTGCTCGGCGGGCTGCTGGACAGCGGAACCGTCACCGACCCGCAGGAGTTCCGCTTCCTGATGGAGCGTCTGAGCGCCATGGATGCCGAAAATCCGACGTCATTGCCGAAAACACGGCGTTGAAACGCGGACGGTCCTCACGCCATCGGCATGAAGCGATGGCCCAAGTGGCTGATCGCGTGTGCTTCCCTCGGGGGCGGGCATGCCCGGCGATGCATCGATTCCGCTTGCGTCACAGCCACTTCGCTGGCATAAAAGTCGCATCCGCGTGAGGGCTTTTTGTTTTCACGCCAGCCCAGGGAGTACACGACATGCACATCCAACGCAGGCAACACGGCTTCACCCTGATCGAAATCGCCATCGTGCTGGTGATCATCGGTCTGCTCCTGGGTGGCATCCTCAAGGGTCAGGAACTCATCACCAGCGCGCGGGTGCGCAACCTGATCTCCCAGCAGGACGGGATCAAGGCGGGGTTCTACGGATTTCAGGATCGGTATCGGGCGTTCCCGGGGGACTACAAAGATGCCCCGAACAATCTAGGCGGGCCCGGAACGGCGGTAGCGGGTAACGGAGACGGTCGTATCGTCAGCACCAGCGGCGGAGCCGCTGTGCAGGAAACCACTCTGGTATGGGACCACCTGAGCCGGGCTGGCTTTCTGAATGGCAATTTCGTATATGCGGCGGACGTCAACGACACCACAACTCCCAAAAATCCCTACGGGGCCTATCTGCAACTGGCCTATGACAAGATCTACGGCGACCCTAACGCGCCCACCCTTCCACCCGATCGCCACAATCTGAAAACAGGTTCCCAGATCCCGGTGGAGATTGCGGCCGAGGTGGATCGCAAGACCGATGACGGAAACCCACTCTCCGGTTCGTTCCAGTTTTCGATCTACAGTTCCAGCACGCCTCCTACCGCACCCGATTGCGTGAACGGTACCTCCTGGAGGCTCACTGGCGGCACGACCTCCGTCAATTGCGGCGGCTCTACTCTGCTGTAATCGCTTCCGCTACAGGACAACACGAAAAACGGGGAGCCTTCTCCCCGTTTTGTTTTTCAGCGCTTTAAACGGGTATATTTTGCGGTTTCCGCCTCGTCCGCCCCAGGAAACCGTTGTTGCCCGATTCGCCCATCCCGGACGCACGCCGCCACGCAGGTCAATGCCGCGAGAGCGGTTTCACGCTGGTGGAACTCAGCTTCGTGTTGCTGCTCACTGCCCTGCTCATCGGCACGGTGCTCAAGGGGCAGGAAGTGATCTTCAGCGCCCGGGTGCGTACCCTGCTGTCCGAGCACGAGGGCGCACGGGCGGCGTGGCTGGGCTTCCAGGACCGCTACCGCGCGCTGCCCGGCGACTACGCCTCGGCCGCAGCGAACATCACGGGAGTGAGCAAGGCCGGCAACGGCAACGGGCGCATTGAAACGGATGCGACCCCGACCCGCGCCGACGGCGTGTCGAAGGAATACGCCCTCGTATGGGAGCACCTGTCGAAGTCGCGCTTCCTCGCCTCGGAATACGTCTACTCGGCCGACCTCACCTTCGCCACGGTGTCGCGTCTGGCGCCGCGCAACCTGTTCGGCGGCTTCGTCGACCTGGCCTACGACGACAGGTATGGCAACCCGTCCGCATCGAGGCCGGTGCGCCACACCCTGAAGACCGGCAACTTTCTGCCCGCCGCCATGCTCGCAGAGATGGACCGCAAGACCGACGACGGGAAGGCCTTCAGTGGCGGGTTCCAGTTCTCCAACTTCGCGTGGTTCGATCCCCGCCCGCCCAGAGACGGAGCCAACGCCTGCGTCGACCCCCAGGGCAACTGGCGGGTCACCGACGAGGCGCAGGCCATGAACTGCGGCGGGGCGAGCCTGCTGTAGGCCCCATGGGCTGCACCGTTACCCGATGCAGGTGGCCCCTCCAGCCCTCTGACAGGCTGCGGTCGACATCCGGCAGACAGGAATTCGGTATCGACTGACGCCAGTCAGCCAACCCTGAAAAACAAGTCCTTGCCACAGGCCTTGACGTACCTGCGCAGGGTCGCCACCGAGGGGGAGTGCTTTCCCGTCGCGAGCGAGCGTTCCAGCCGGGCAATGGCGGGCGCATGGGTGCCCATGCGCTCTGCGAGTTCAGCCTGGGTCAATCCGGCCTCCTGACGTGCCTTGAGCAAGGCGTCGAGCAGTTCACCCTCTTCCCGCTCGATGCGTTCCACCTCGGCCCTGACGCCGGGACGGCCCATCAGTTCCTTGATCACGTCGTCATGCGTTTTCACGTCTTACCTCCTGCATCCTATTCACGGCCACAGCCAATTCGCGCGCTGGCGTCCGATTCGATTTCTTGACGAAGCTGTGCAAGACGACGGTTCGCCTGCCGACCTGGGTGCAATACAGCACCCGCGCGATCCCTTCGGAACCTTTCAGCCGCAACTCGAAAAGACCCTGACCCATCGCCTTGGTATGGGGTTCGCCAAGATTGGGACCCATGGAAACCATGCGACGAGACAGCACCACATAGCGGGCTGCCAAAGTGTCTGGCAGCTCGAGAATGTCCCGAAGCACAGTCTGGCTGTAGTAGCGGATCTCGAATTCCACGCGATGAAAATAACAAAAATGTTATCTCACCGCAAGGAAACGGACTACGGAGCAATGGAAGCGTTAGAACCTGATCCAAGCTGCGCAAGTACAGTCCAAGCTCTCACGAGGCGCTGATTCGGCAGAGAGACAACGGACCACCCGTTCATCCCTGCAGCAACAGCATCTCCGCCGCCGCCAGATCGGAGTCGCGTCCGCGCATCACGATGACATCCCCCTCCTCCAGAGCCATGTCCGGGGTCGGGTCCAGCCGGCGGATGTCGCGCCGGCGGATGGCGGTGATCTCGACCTGTAGCGCCTGCAGGTTCAGTTGCTCGAGGCGGCGGCCGGCGGCCCGCGCCCCCTGGGGCAGCCGGATGGAATGCAGCCTCACGGGGTCGTGGTCGCTGTCCTCGTACTCGTCGCTCTCGCCGCGGTAGAAGCCACGGAACAGGCTGTAGCGCTGCTCCCGGGTGGTGCGGATGCGCTTGAGCACCCGGTGCAGGGGAATGCCCAGCAGCATGAGGGCGTGGGAGGCGAGCATGAGGCTGCCCTCCATGATCTCGGCCACGACCTCGGCCGCCCCGGCGGCCTTGAGCACCTCGATGTCGGTGTCGTCGATGGTGCGCACCACCACCGGCAGGTCCGGACGGGCCTCGTGCACGTGACCGAGGATGCGCAGCGCGGAATGGGTGTCGGCGTAGGTGATGACCACCCCGGCGGCGCGCATCAGGCCAGCGGCCATGAGCACCTCACGCCGGCCGGCATCTCCGAAGACGACGGATTCGCCCGCGATGGCGGCCTCGCGGATGCGCTGCGGGTCGAGGTCCAGGGCTATGAATTCGAGCGCCTCCTGCTCGAGCAGACGCGCGAGGTTCTGGCCGGTGCGGCCGAAGCCACAGACGATGACGTGCCCCTGCACGCCCATGGTCCGGACGGCGATGTCGTGCAGCGCCATGGCACGACGCATCCACTCGGAGCGCACCCAGCGGGTCACGAGACGGTCGCTGTGCTGGATGATGAAGGGCGACGCCAGCATCGACAGCAGCAGGGCCGCCAGGACCAGCTGCAGGGTATCGCCGGGCACCAGGCCGAGCTGACCGGTGCGGGACAACAGCACGAAGCCGAACTCGCCGGCTCCGGCCAGACCCAGGCCGACGCGCAGCGCCGTGCCGGTGTCTGCCTGGAACAGGCGCGCCAGACCGGCGGCGATCAGGGCCTTGATCAGCAGCGCACCCACAAGCAGACCGCCCACCGCCAGAGCGTGCTCGGCCACCAGCCGCAGGTCGAGCATGGCACCGACCGAGATGAAGAACAGCCCGAGCAACACGTCGCGGAAGGGCTTGATGTCCTCCTCCACCTGGATGCGGTACTCGGTCTCGGCGATCAGCATGCCGGCGATGAAGGCTCCCAGCGCCAGGGACAGGCCGGCCTCCTCGGTGATCCAGGCGAGGAGCAACGTGAACAACAGAACATTCAGGACGAACAGTTCCGAGGACTTCTGCGACGCGACCAGGTGGAACCACGGGCGCACCAGCCGCTGGCCCACGCCGAGCAGCAGGCCGAGGGCGACGACAATCTTGATCGCTGCCGCCCCGAGGGCCCACACCAGCCCCCCCGATGACTGCGCGAACGAGGGCAGCACGATGAGCAGCGGCACCACCGCGAGGTCCTGGAACAGCAGCACCCCCATGATCTGGCGCCCGTGGGTGGAGCCGAGCTCGAGACGTTCGGCCAGCATCTTTCCGAGGATGGCGGTGGAGGACATGGTGACCGCACCGCCGAGCGCCACCCCGGCAGTCCAGTGCAGGCCCATGGCCAAGGCCAGAGCCAGCCCGGCAAGAAGCGTGAGGACGACCTGTGCCCCGCCGAGCCCGAAGACGATGGCACGCATGGTGACAAGCTTGGCCAGACTGAACTCGAGCCCGATCGAGAACATCAGGAAGACGACACCGAACTCGCCAAGGTAACGGGTGCTCTCGTCGTCAGGCACCCAGGCCAGCGCGTGGGGGCCCACGGCGATGCCCACCAGGAGATAGCCGATGAGCGGCGGCAGCCGCAATTGGCGGCACGCCACGACCACCGCCACCGCGGTCGCGAGGAGGATGAGAGCGGTCTGTAGCGAAGTTTCCATGAGGCGTCTGGCGGGCTCCGGGAGGCGGTACCCACCTCGGGCCCGGTCACCCGACACTAGCACAGCGCCATGCCCAGCTCACGTCTGGGAATGCCAGGCTCGCGCCCGGGGCTCCGGCTGCGGCCCGGCGGTATACTCTGCAGGATGCGTGCCGCTTCTGACCCTCTCGGAAAACTCTCGCCCGACCAGTGCGTTGCGCTGGGCCGGCGGGTGCTGGACATCGAATCGCGCGCCATCACGACGATGGCGCAGCGGCTTGACGAGAGCTTCGCGCGCGCCGTCGGGATCGTGCTGGCCTGCTCCGGACGGGTGGTGGTGAGCGGCATCGGCAAATCCGGCCACGTGGCCCGCAAGATCGCCTCGACCCTGGCCAGCACCGGGACGCCAGCTTTCTTCGTCCACCCGGCGGAGGCGAGTCATGGCGACCTCGGCATGATCGCCGACGACGACGTGATGATCGCCCTGTCCAACTCCGGGGAAAGCGCCGAGCTGCTGGCCATCGTACCGCTCGCGAAGCGCCGTGGCGCCCGATTGATCGCGGTCACCGGCAAGCCAGAGTCCTCCCTGGCACGCGAGGCCGATGTGCACCTCGACGCGGCGGTGGCGGAGGAGGCGTGCCCCCTTGGTCTGGCGCCCACCGCGAGCACGACCGCGGCGCTGGCGCTGGGCGACGCACTGGCGGTGGCCTTGCTGGAGGCACGCGGCTTCGGCGCAGACGATTTCGCCAGGTCCCACCCTGGAGGCGCGCTGGGGCGCCGGCTGCTCACCCGGGTGCGGGACGTGATGCGCACCGGCGCGGCCGTTCCGAGGGTGGCGCCCACGGCCTCCCTGTCGGCGGCTCTGATGGAGATGACCGGCAAGGGTCTGGGCATGACGGCGGTGGTGGACACGGAGGAACGCGTGCTGGGCATCCTCACCGACGGCGACCTCAGGCGTGTGCTCGAGCGCGGCGTCGATTTCCGCGCCGCGGAGGTGGCCGAGCTGATGACGCCCCGGCCGCGCACCATCCGTGACGATCGGCTGGCCGTGGAGGCGGTGGAGGAGATGGAACGCCACCGGATCAACGGGCTGCTGGTGCTGGATGGAGCAGGACGACTCGCCGGCGCCCTCAACATGCACGACATGTTCAGGGCCAGGGTGGTGTGATGGACACGCCCGACACCCGTGCCCGGGAGGTCCGGCTGGCCATCTTCGACGTCGACGGCATCATGACCGACGGAACGCTCTACGTCACCGACGCCGGCGAGGAGATGAAGGGATTCCACGTGCGAGACGGCCACGGGCTCAAGATGCTGCAGAACAGCGGCGTGGTTCTGGCGATCCTCAGCGGTCGCCGGGCGCGCTGCGTGGAGCACCGCGCCCGCGACCTCGGTATCGACCATGTGCTGCAGGGCGTGGCGCGCAAGCATGAGGGCTTCGAGGCGCTGCTGCGTGCCGTGGGCCTCGAAGCGAGGCAGGCATCCTACATGGGCGACGACGTGATCGACCTGCCGGTGCTGCGCCGCTGCGGGCTCGCCGCGACAGTGCCGGAAGCTCCCGCCCTGGTGCGATCACACTGCCATCTGGTCACCTCGGCCGGCGGTGGTCGCGGGGCGGTACGGGAGCTGTGCGAGCGCATCATGCAGGCCCAGGGGACGCTGGACGCGCAACTCGCCCGACACCTGGATTGAGACACGTGTCCACGCCCGCCAGGCCGATCTCCATGCTGCCCAATGACCGAATCGTCCGCTGGTACCCGGCACTGCTGCTGGTGGTGCTGGTCGGTCTGACGCAGTGGCTGGACCAGAAGGTCCAGCAGCCGCCGGTGCCGCGCGACGGCAGCACGCGGCACGATCCGGATTTCGTGGTCGAGAAGTTCACCGCCATGCGCATGAATCCCGATGGCAGCCAGCGCTACGCGATCCGGGGGGAGCGGATGACGCACTACCCGGATGACAACAGCACGGAGCTGGCCCGGCCGAGATTCGTGCATTTCGATCCGCGGACAGCACAGGTCAGGATCGATGCCAACGAGGCGCTGGTGTCGCGCGACGGCGACCTCGTCCATTTCAAGGGCGACGTGCACATCGTCCGGGACGCCTACGCCGACCAGCAGGCCATGTCGCTCGAGACGGACTATCTGCAACTGATTCCGGACGAGGACCTCGCCACGACGGACAAGCCGGTGACACTCCGGCAGGGCGACACGGTCGTCAAATCGGTGGGCATGCGCTACGACCACGGCGCCCGCATCCTACAACTCCAGTCGCAGGTGAAGGTCACCTATGCCTCGCCCCTCAATTTGTCGTCACTGCGCCGTAAATAGATTCGTCGGCTCCGCGCTGGCGGTCTGTCTGGCCCTGTCGGCCGGGCCGGTCGCTGCGGAAAAGTCGGATCGCGACAAGCCGGTCAACATCGAGGCCGACCGCATGCTGGTCGACGACGCCCGCAAGGAATCGGTGTTCGAGGGCAACGTGGTGCTTACACAGGGCACCCTGCAGCTCAAGGGCGACCGGGTGGTGGTGCGTCAGGACCCCGGGGGATTCCAGCACGGGATCGCCTATGGCCGGCCGGCAGGGTTCCGGCAGAAACGGGATGGTCATGACGAGTACATCGAAGGACGGGCGGATCGCATCGAATACGACGGCAGGCGAGACCTGCTGCAGATGTTCGGCGCAGCCAACTTGATGAAGGGACAGGATGAGGTTCGCGGGGAATACATCTCCTACAACGCCAAGACCGAGTTCTTCCAGGTCACCGCGGGTGAACGGGCGGCTGGTGCCGCCACGGCCCCCGACGGGCGGGTGCGCGCGGTCATCCAGCCCCGGGCGCGCCAGGACGCCAAGCCGGGCGACCCTGCCGCCCTCAAGCCCTCGGCGCCACCGGGCCGTTGACGGCATGAACGCACCCCACGAAGGCAGCAGCCCTGCACCCGCAGCAGTCCGCGAGTTGCGGGCGGCGGGCCTGATGAAGCGCTACAAGGCGCGTACCGTGGTCAGGGACGTGTCGCTCGACCTGAGAAGCGGCGAGATCGTGGGACTGCTCGGACCCAACGGCGCCGGCAAGACCACCTGCTTCTACATGATCGTCGGCCTGGTGCCAGTGGACGGCGGAGAGATCCTGCTGGACGCGCAGGACATCTCGCGCATGCCGATCCATCGCCGTGCCCGGCTCGGACTGTCCTACCTACCGCAGGAACCCTCGATCTTCCGCAAGCTGACGGTGGCGGAGAACGTCCGGGCCGTGCTCGAGCTGCAGGACATCCGCAGCGCCGATGTCGAGGAGCGTCTGGACGAGCTGCTGCACGAGCTGCACGTCAGCCACCTGAAGAACAGTGCCGCCGTCAGCCTCTCTGGCGGTGAGCGGCGCCGGGTCGAGATCGCCCGGGCGCTGGCCAGCGACCCGCGCTTCATCCTGCTCGACGAGCCCTTCGCCGGGGTGGATCCGATCGCGGTGATCGACATCCAGCGCATCATCCGTTATCTCAAGGAACGCGGCATCGGCGTGCTCATCACGGACCACAACGTGCGCGAGACGCTGGGCATCTGCGACCGCGCCTACATCATCAACGACGGCACAGTGCTCGCCTGCGGTCACCCGGACGAGATCGTCTACAATGACGCGGTGCGCAAGGTGTACCTCGGCGAGAATTTCCGCCTCTAGAAGAACGTCAATCCACTCTCCCGTCACGGGGACACGCACCTCCGCCTCCCATGAAGCCCTCCCTGCAGCTCAAGCTGTCTCAACACCTGACGCTCACGCCTCAGCTGCAGCAGTCGATCCGTCTCCTGCAATTGTCGACCCTCGAGCTGAACCAGGAACTCGAGCGATTCCTTCAGGACAATCCGCTGCTCGAGCGTGACGAGGAGGAAGGCGAGGACGCGCCGACAACTCCCGGAACCTCCGAACCGCCGCCGGTCGTGGAGGCCGCGGACATGGACAACTCCGCAGCCTCGCTGTCGGACGCGCCGGCGGGCGAGGATTTCGGCGACGGGCCAAGCGACATGCCCGAGACGCCTGACGTGGGCCTGGAACCCGCGCGCGAAGCCATGGACGACGCGGACTGGGGCGACGAGGGCAGCTACTCCGGCTCGGGCGGCAATGCCGACGGCGAAGACACCGACTTCCCCCAGGTGGCTGCGGGCAGCCCCTCGCTGCGCGAGCACCTGCTGTGGCAGCTCAACATGTCGGGCCTGCCGTCCCGCGTCATGCAGCTCTCCGCGATCATCATCGACTCGCTCGAGGAGGACGGTTACTTCAAGCAGGACCTGGAGGAACTCGTCGCCATGCTTCCGGCCGAGTTCGAGGTGGAGGTCGACGATCTCATGATCGCGCTGCGCCACGTCCAGCAGCTCGAGCCCGCGGGCGTGGCAGCGCGCACCCTGTCGGAGTGTCTGGAGCTGCAGCTCATGACCCTGCCCGACGACACGCCCTGCCGCGCCGAGGCGCTGATCGTGGTGCGGGGGCATCTCGACGCCCTCGCCGGTCGCGACTATCCGAAACTCAAGCGCATCCTGCGCTGCGAGGACCAGACCCTGCGGGACACGCAGCGGCTGATCACCGGCCTGAATCCGCGCCCCGGCCTGAGCTTCTCAAAGGAGGACGCCCGCTACGTCGTTTCGGACGTGGTGGTGCGCAAGATCAAGGGCTCGTGGATCGCCTCGCTGAATCCGGACGCGATGCCCAAGCTTCGCATCAACCGGATGTACGCAGACATCCTGTCGCGCAACCGGGATGCCAGCCTGCAGCAGCTCTCCGGGCAGCTGCAGGAGGCCAAGTGGCTGATCAAGAACGTGCAACAGCGCTTCGACACCATCCTGCGGGTATCGCAGTGCATCGTGGACCGCCAGCGCCACTTCTTCGAGCATGGCGAGGTGGCCATGCGGCCGCTGGTGCTGCGTGAGATCGCGGAATTGCTGGGGCTGCATGAATCCACCGTCTCGCGGGTGACAACGCAGAAGTTCATGCTCACGCCGCGCGGGATCTTCGAACTCAAGTACTTCTTCGGCAGTCACGTCGCCACCGAGACCGGTGGCGCCTGCTCGGCGACCGCCATCCGGGCGCTCATCAAGCAGCTGGTCGGCGAGGAGGACTCCAAGCATCCCCTCTCGGACAGCCAGATCTCCGAGATTCTCGGCAAACAGGGCATTGTGGTGGCGCGCCGGACCATCGCAAAATACCGGGAATCCCTACAGATCCTGCCTGTGAACCTGCGCAAGACCCTCTGACCCCGCCACCGGCGCCACCGCAACCGCGCCACGGGTCCAGCGGGCAGCGCCTCCGCCATGACACTCGTTTCCCGACTGCTGCCCGAATCCCGCGTGCTCCTCGATCTGGACGTCGCGAGCAAGAAGCGCGTCTTCGAACAGGCTGGTCTGCTGTTCGAGAACGACCTCGGTGTTGGCGCCAAGGTCGTCTACGAGAGCCTGTTCGCTCGCGAGCGCCTGGGCTCCACCGGTCTGGGCCATGGCATGGCCCTGCCCCACGGCCGCATCAAGGGCCTGCGCGACGCCGCTGCCGCCTTCGTCCGCACCCGCCAGCCCATCCCCTTCGAAGCACCCGACGGCAACCCGGTTGGTCTCATCTTCGTGTTGCTGGTGCCGGACAAGGCCACGGACGTCCACCTGCAGATCCTGTCGGAGATCGCGGAGATGTTCAGCGACCGCCAGTTGCGTCATGCGGTGGAAACAGCCCCCACGGCCAGGGACGTCCAGCAACTGATCGTGTCCTGGAACCCCCATGCCCCAGCTCAGCATCGCGCGGCTGTTTGACGACAACCGCTCGGAACTCCGCCTCACCTGGTATCGCGGGGATCGCGATGGCTGTCCACCGCTCGATTCAAAGCATATCCACAGTTCCACCAAGGGACTGATCGGACACCTGAATTACATCCACCCCAACTGGATCCAGATCTTCAGCCACACCGAGGCGGAGTACTTTGCCAGCCTCGGCGAGGCGGCTTCCGACCCGATCTTCGCCCGGCTCATGGCCGGTGCACCGGCCTGCATCATCCTGAGTGATGGCGAATCCGCCCCGCCGCTGCTGGAAGCGAAGGCGCGCGAGCATGGCATCCCGATCCTGTGTTCGCCGGTTCCGAGCCTGCAGATCATCTGGGTGATAAGGACCTACCTGAGCCGGGAACTCGCCGAGTTCGTCAACCGGCACGGCGTCATGCTCGATGTGCTCGGCATGGGCGTCATGCTGACGGGGGACAGCGGGGTCGGCAAGAGTGAACTGGCGCTGGAACTCATCACCCGCGGCAGTGGTCTGGTTGCGGACGATGTGGTGGAGCTCTACCACATCACCCCGCAGACGCTCGAAGCCCGATGTCCCGAAATGCTCAAGGATTTCCTCGAAGTGCGCGGTCTCGGAATGCTCAACATCCGGACCATCTTCGGCGAGACCGCGGTACGCACGCGCAAGAACCTCAAGCTCATCGTGCAGCTGGAGCGACCGGTCAAAGGCATGGTCCCGGGCATGGAGCGCCTGCCCCTGCATGCGGGCACCGAGGAGATCATGGGCGTGGCGATACGCAAGGTGCAGCTGCCGGTGGCCGCCGGACGCAACCTCGCCGTCCTGGTGGAAGCCGCAGTGCGCAATTACGTGCTTCAGATCCGCGGCATCGACAGTACCCTCGAGTTCATCCGTCGCCAGGAACAGCACCTGGGCGACAGCGACACCTGAGATCCATGGACATCCGCATCCCGGGCAGCCTGCGCCGGATCAGACCGTACCGCGGCATCCCGGTGCGAGACTGAACATGCCGATGCGGCTTGTAGTCATCAGCGGTCTGGCCGGCTCGGGCAAGAGCATCGCGCTCAACGTGCTCGAGGACAGCGGCTTCTACGTGGTGGACAACCTGCCCGCGCAGCTGCTCACCTCCCTTGTCGACTACCTCTCGCAGGCGGGTCACGAACAGGCCGCCATCAGCGTCGACGTGCGCAGCGGCCGCGGCCTGACCGAGCTGCCCGGGCTGCTCGACGGCCTGCGCCGGCGCGATCTGGACCTGCGCGTGCTGTTCCTCGAAGCCAAGACCGACACCCTGGTCAAGCGCTTCTCGGAGACCCGGCGTCGCCACCCGCTGTCCGACGGCCTCAGCACCCTGCCCGAGTGCATCGAGCACGAGCGGGAACTGCTCGAACCGCTGCGCAATCTCGGGCATCGCGTCGACACCAGCGATCTGGCCGCGAACACCCTGCGCGGATGGGTGAAGGAATTCGTGAACATCGGCGCGGCCGCCGGCCTGACGCTGCTGGTGGAGTCTTTCGGCTTCAAGCACGGCATCCCGCTGGACGCGGACTATGTCTTCGACGTGCGCTGTCTGCCCAACCCCCACTACGACGAGCGGCTGCGGCTGCTGACCGGCCGGGACGGGGCGGTGGTCTCCTTCCTTCAGGCGAGCGAAGAGGTGGAGGCGATGCTGCTGGACATCCGCGGCTTCGTCGAACGCTGGCTGCCGTGTTTCGAGCGTGACAACCGCAGCTACCTCACCATTGCCATCGGCTGCACCGGCGGCCGGCACCGGTCGGTCTATCTGGCCGAGTCCGTGGCCGCGCACTTCCGCGCCACCCGCCCCGTCATGCTGCGACACCGCGAGCTCACGGCGGCGGAAATGCTGCCGCTGAAATGATCCCCCGTCCCGCCGACTCCGCAGGTGCGAAACGCGCCTGGTCTGCAGTGGCCGGAACCCGGTGTGTCGGGATCGCAATCACCATCGCGGGTATGCTCGCCACCGCCACGGTCACCGCGGCAGACTGGGTGCGGATTGCCGCGGCCGGTGCCGACCAGCACTTCTACGACCGCTCCAAGCTGTCGGTCCGCGGTGACGAGATCGGTTACTGGCGCAAGGTGGTGTTCGCACGCCCGGTGAAGGCGCGCTCTGGCACGGCGCGTCTGGCGTTGCATCAGGAGCGCATCAACTGCCGCGATCACACCCTTCGCGGGCTGGCCTGGCAGCTTTACGCGGAGGAAGGGGCGATGCTGGACAGCGCCACGCAATCCGATGCGGAGGCGGTTGCCATCGTGCCGGAGACCATCGGAGACCGCTTCCAGGCCGTCATGTGCGAACTGGTGGTGCAGCAACGCCAAAAGGATGCCGACCTCGCCCGCGACGAGGCGGCGCTCGCGGCCAGACGCCGGGAGCTCGAGGCGTTGAAGGCCGACATCGAGCGTCTCGAGGCCCAGATCCAGTCCCTCAGGGCGGACAGGGCCGCGACTGAGCCGTCAACGGAGACCGTCGTCAAGTGAACACACCCGAGCGCACCATCGCCGTCGCATTCACGGGTGCCTCCGGCATGGCCTATGGGCTGCGCCTGCTGGAATGCCTGCTGCAGGCTCGGGTGCGGGTGTGGCTGGTGTATTCGCAGGTGGCCCAGATCGTCGCCCATCAGGAGCTCGATCTGCGCCTGCCGGCCCAGCCGCGGGAGGCGCAACGTCACTTCAGCGAGCGCTACGGCGCAACGGAGGGACAACTGTCGGTGTTCGGCCGCGACGATTGGTACGCCCCGCTGGCGTCAGGATCGAACGCACCCGACGCCCTGGTGCTGTGCCCCTGCTCCATGGGCACCCTGGCAGCCGTCGCCAATGGGCTGTCGGATAACCTGATCGAGCGCGCGGCGGACGTCGTGCTGAAGGAGGGTCGCAGACTGGTGCTGGTTCCGCGCGAGACACCGTTTTCCACCCTGCATCTGGAGAACATGCTGCGGCTGTCGCGCGCGGGCGCGGTGATCCTGCCGGCCAACCCCGGCTTCTACCACCGGCCGGACTCGGTCGAACAGCTGGTGGATTTCGTGGTGGCCCGGGTGCTGGACCAGTTGGGCGTGGACCACGACCTGTTGCCGCGCTGGGGCGGACAACCCGGCGATTCGCGGGGCTGAGCGCCATGACCCATCCCCGGGCCTCGACCCTGCCCATCTTCCCGCTCAACACCGTGCTGTTCCCCGGCGGGCGCCTGCCCCTGAGGATCTTCGAGCAGCGCTACCTCGCCATGACCAAAGCCTGCCTGAAGGACGATTCGCCGTTCGGGGTGTGCCTCATCAGCGAGGGAAATGAAGTCGGACAGCCGGCCATGCCCTCGGACGTCGGCTGCATCGCCCGCATCACCGACTGGGAGATGCCGAGCCTCGGCATTTTCGAACTCGTCACCCGCGGCGAGGAACGCTTTCGTCTCATGAACACCCGCACCGGGGATGACGGCCTGATCACGGGGGAAGTCGTTCTGCTCGACGCCGAACCGTCCGCAGCCGTGGCGGAGCGGCACCATGTGAGTGTGGAAGTGCTCGAGCGCGTGATCGAAAAATTCGGCGAGGAACACTTCCCGCCGCCCCATCGCTTCGAGGATGCGACCTGGGTCGGCTACCGGCTGGCCGAACTGCTGCCACTGAGTCTCGTGGAGAAACAGCGCCTGCTGGTGTCCAACGACGCCACCGCGCGGCTGGACCGGATCACCGAACTGCTGAACCGGGGCTGAGCCCCGGGCCCTCCAACAGTACGGAGAGCAGCCGGCGCACCGGCGCCGGCAACCCGAGGCCGTCACAGGCCGACCATGGCCACCAGGCCACATCTTCCTCACGCACGCCGACAGTCGAGGCCCCGGGCGCACTGAGCAGCCAGGGTGTCGCCTGCAGGGTGAAGTGGGTGAACCCATGCTCCACGGGCGCCAGTGGCCGGCTGTCGTTGCAGGGGATGCCGAGTCGCGCACGGCAGTGCTCCGCCGGCCCCGCTCCGGCCGGGATTTCCGGCAAGGACCACAGGCCGCCCCAGATCCCGGCCGGGGGACGACGCTCCAGCAGAACCGAGCCGCCATCCAGGATCACCGCCCAGACCGTCTCCCGCACCGGCCGGCGGGAGGCGGGACGCGGTGTCGGGTAACGCCCGGGCGCACCGGCGCGACGGGCCTCGCACACCGCCTCGAGAGGACAGGCGCTGCAAAGCGGTCGGGTCCGCACGCATACCATGCTGCCGAGATCCATCAGGCCCTGGGTGTAGGGGACGATGTGCTGCGCCTCGGGCAACAGGGTCTCCGCAAGTGCCCAGAGCCTGCGCTCCACCGCCGGAGTGCCTGGCCAGCCGTCCACCGCGAACGCGCGTGTAAGCACACGCTTGACGTTTCCATCAAGAATGGCCGCGCGCTCCCCGAAAGCGAACACCGCTACGGCAGCGGCGGTGGAACGCCCGACACCGGGCAGCCCGGCGATCGTCGCGGCCTCCCGCGGGAACTCCCCGCGGTACGATTCGACGATCTCGCGGGCAGCGCGGTGAAGATTGCGCGCCCGGGCGTAGTAGCCCAACCCGCTCCAATGGCTCATGACCTCGTCGGCCGAAGCGGAGGCGAGGCTTCCCACGTCGGGAAACCTGGCCAGGAAACGCTCGTAATAGGGGATCACCGCGCCGACCTGGGTCTGCTGGAGCATGATCTCCGACACCCAGATGCGGTAGGCGTCGCGACTGCGCTGCCAGGGCAGGTCATGCCGTCCAAAGCGTCGCTGCCATTCGACGACGCGCCCGGCAAACGCACTCATGGCCGTGCTCCCGCGCGGCAACGCAGCCGGGGGGACTGCCTCATTCCTCAGGCGGATTGCAGTAACGGGACCACTCGAAGACCAGATCGTAGGCCATGGCACGACGGATGCCGTATTTCCGCACCTGCATCATCGCCGCCTCGCTCGTTCCCTGCTTGGCCACCTTGCCACCAGCGCCGACGGCATTGAGGGGCCCGACCAGGACGTCGCCCGCCTTCAAGGTCAACGGGGTCAGCCGCATGGCCACCCCATATCCCGCCGAATCACGGGTGACGACGAAGTCGCAGCGTGCGTCGGTCCAGTGGACCTCCATGACGATCTGCTCCCGCTGCTGGGCAAGGGCTGCCGTGGGCAGGGCGGTCGCGGCGGACAGCAGGCCGGCGACGACGAACAGAACATGGCCCATGGGGCCCGAGGTGCGTTGCGACATGTGGGGAAGCTCCTTGGCGTCGCCGGTCCGGGAGGCAGTTCCAGGATGCGGACAGGGCATGGACCGCGGAGTATCGGTGCTGGTTCGGAATCCGGCGAGCGGAAGTCGGGCCGGTGAGCGATTTGGGCCGGCGAACGGCCGGACGGCGCGCCCGGCCGAGCAGTGCTCGGCTCGTCGAACCCGGGAGCGTTCTCATCCCTGCACGCCATCCATGTCCTGAGGGGGCAAGATGCCCCCTCAGGACATGGAGCGGGTGAAGGGAATGTGTCCGGCTTGCTGCAGAGCGACCCGGCCATCCCTCGCGTTGCTCGGGACCGCCCCCCAAGGGGGCGTCCGGCCGAGCAGTGCTCGGCTCGTCGAACCCGGGAGCGTTCTCATCCCTGCACACCATCCATGTCCTGAGGGGGCAAGATGCCCCCTCAGGACATGGAGCGGGTGA
>JBEICA010000115.1:0-10168 GCA_040373665.1 Burkholderiales bacterium
GGGGAAGGTGGTACACGCCAGCGCGCCCGAGCCCAGCGGCAGCAGGTTGACGCGGGCACGTCAGTCGCCCAGCCGGCCGGCATCACGGTCGAGCATCTCGTGATAGGCCATGAGGTGGTGGCCGAAGGTCACGGGCTGGGCCACCTGCAGGTGGGTGAAGCCCGGCATGACCAGGTCCGCGTGGCGCTCGGCCAGGTCGAGCAGCACGACACGCAGGTCGCGCAGGTGGCCAAGGATGCGATCGATGGCGTCGCGCAGCCAGAGCCGGATGTCGGTGGCGACCTGATCGTTGCGGGAACGTCCGGTGTGCAGACGCTTGCCGGCGTCGCCCACCAGCTGGGTGAGGCGGCGCTCGATGTTGAGGTGCACGTCCTCGGCGTCGAGTGACCACTGGAAGGTCCCGGCCTCGATCTCGGCCCGGATGAGGGTCATGCCGCGCCGGATGTCGTCGAGGTCGGCCGCCGGGATGACACCCGTGGCCGCGAGCATGGCCGCGTGGGCCAGCGAGCCCTGGATGTCGAACAGGGCGAGCCGGTGGTCGAAGAAGACGGAAGCGGTGTAGCGCTTGACGCGCTCGTCGACAGGTTCGCTGAAGCGGCCGGACCAGGTGCCGGACACGCCGGCGACGCCGGCCGGATTCGGCGCGGACTGCGGTGGATGTTGGGAATTCATGGGAGCGTTGGAGTGAAACTTCGATGGGCAGTATAAAACAGCCGCCTCGCGCGCCTGGCCGCCTGCCCGAATTCCGCAACCTGGGCGTGTGGCTGCGCGCCTGCCTGCTCGCGACCGGGGTCGCCCTCGCCACCGCCGTGATGCTGGCGGAGGAGTGGCGCGGGTTCGCCGAGCAGTTCTCCATCGTCGTCCTGCACGTGCATCCGCCGACGCTGCTGCTGCTCACGCTCGGCACGCTGGCCTCGGGCGGGCTTGCGCGCCTGCCGCCCGGCGCCGGCATTGCCGCGGTCCTCGGGCTGGGCACCGGGGCGGTGCTCGCCTCGGAATGGCTGCTCGGTCTGGGGTGGCGGCCTGGCGCCGGCCGCGCCTGGGCGCGCCGCCGTTCTGGGCGCGGCCGGCACCGCGCTGGCCCTGGGGTATTTCGACCTGCGTGCCCGCGCGCTGTCGCCGGCCATCGCCGAGGCACGGCTGCAGGCGTTGCAGGCGCGCATCCGGCCGCACTTCCTGTTCAACAGCATCAACGCGGTGCTGTCGCTGATCCGCTCGCAGCCGGCGCGCGCCGAGGCCGCGCTCGAGGACATGGCTGACCTGTTCCGCGTGCTCATGTCGGACAACCGCGAGCTCGCGCCGCTGGCGGCCGAAGTGGCGCTGTGCCGCCAGTACCTGGATCTGGAGCACCTGCGGCTTGGCGACCGGCTGAACGTCGAGTGGCACGTCGACCACATGCCCGGTGACGCCCTGGTGCCGCCGCTGGTGCTGCAGCCGCTGCTGGAGAACGCCGTCTACCACGGCATCGAACCGCTGCAGGTGCCGGGCACGATCACCGTCAACATCCTGCGGCGGCGCGACGAGATCCACATGCTGCTGCGCAATCCCTGCCCGTCCGGGCGCAGCGGCCCCGGTGGCAACCGCATGGCCCTGGCCAACATCCGCGAACGGCTCGCGCTGCACTTCGACGAAGAGGGGCGGCTGGAGGCCAGGACCCGTGGCGACGACTACGAGGTGCACATCCGCATGCCCTATCGGCCGCAACCTGTCGCCGGGGGGGCGCGATGAACCCCTTGCGCGTGATGATCACCGACGACGAGGCCCCGGCCCGGCACCGCCTGCGCGAGCTGTTGTCCGACTGCGCCAGGGAGATGCCGCTCACCGTGGTGGCCGAGACCGCGAGCGGCGCGGCGCTGCTCGAGGTGCTGCAGGACATCCCCTCGGACGTGGTGCTGCTCGACATCCGCATGCCGGGCATGGACGGCATCGAGACCGCGCGCCACCTGCAGAAGCTGCCCGCGCCGCCGCGGGTGGTGTTCACCACGGCCTACGAGCGGCACGCGCTGGAGGCCTTCGAGGTGCACGCGGTGGACTATCTGCTCAAGCCGGTGCGGGCGCGCAGGCTGCAGGAGGCGCTGGCGCGGGCCCGGTCGCTCGTCGTGCCCGACGGCTTGCAGTCGCCCGCCCCGCGCAGCCATTTCTCGGTGTCGGAGCGTGGCCGCATCGTCCTGGTGCCGGTGCGGGAAGTACGCTTCCTGCGCGCGGAGCTGAAGTACGTGACACTGCGCACGGCGACGCAGGAACACGTGATCGAGGAATCTTTGACCCGCCTGGAGGAGGAATTCGGACCGGCCTTCGTGCGCATCCACCGCGGCTGCCTGGTGGCGGTGGAACACCTCCTGGGCTTCGAACGCCAGGACGCCGGAACGGGCGAGGCCCAGTGGGCCGCGGTGCTGGCAGACGTCCCGGAGAAACTCCCGGTGTCACGACGCCAGGCCCACGTGGTCAGGGAGTTCGGTCGCTGACGGCAGCGCCGGCCGCTCCGCCCCCCGGCGCGGCCCCCCCCAGCCCGCAGCATCACGCTGCCAGGCGCTGCCCGGCCGCACGCTTCCCCAGTCTCGCCGCCGCATCGCGCAGGGCGGTGCGCAGCCCCTCTTCCACCACCGGGTGGTAGAACGGCATCTCGAGCATGCGCGCCACGGTCATGCCGGACTGGATGCCCCAGGCCAGCAGGTGGGCAAGGTGCTCAGCGTCCGGCCCGATCATCTCCGCACCGAGCACGCGCCCGTCGTGGCGGCGGGCGTAGACCCGCAGCAGGCCGCGATTGCGAAGCATCACCCGCGCGCGACCCTGGTCCTCGAAGGACACGGCGCCGATGACGATGTCGTCGGCATCCAGTTCGACCAGACGCGCGCCGACCGTGGCGAGCTGCGGATCGGAGAACACCACGGCGAGAGGCGTCCGGCGCTGGCCGGGCCGCACGTCCGGGAAGCGGGCGGCGTTCGCGCCGGCGATGCGGCCCTCGTCGGCAGCCTCGTGCAGCAGCGGCAGATCGTTGTTGGCGTCGCCGGCGATGAAGATGGCCGACTGGCCGCACTGCAGGCTCGACCGGTCGAATCGCGGCACCCCGCGCGGGTCCAGGGCGAGGCCGGTAGTCTCCAGTCCGAGATCGCGCACGTTCGGGCTGCGGCCTGTGGCCGCGAGCACGTAGTCGACGGTAAGCACCCGGGACGCGCCGTCCGCGCCGCGGTGGACGACGCGCACCCCCTCCGGAACACGCTCGACCGACACCACGCCGGCGTCAGCATCGAGCGGGAACTCCTCGGCGAAGACGCGCGCGGCACAGGATCTGACCAGGGGATCGGAGAACGGCCCGACGGCACCGCCCACGCCGAACATGTGCACCGCCACGCCGAGGCGCGACAGGGCCTGGCCGAGTTCCAGGCCGATGACGCCGGGCCCGAATACCGCGACCGAGCGCGGCAACCCGCTCCACTCGAAGATGTCGTCGTTGACCACCAGCCGGTCGCCCGCACCGCGCAGGACGGGCGGGATGGCGGGCGAGGATCCGGTGGCGATGACGGCGCTGGAAAACCCGACGCTTGTCCCGTCATCGAGCACCAGACGCGACGGACCGGCGAAACGGGCCCGTCCCTGCAGCCGGTCGGCGGACGGGATGCGCTCGACCCCGTCCAGAACGAAGCCGACGAAGCGATCGCGCTCGCGCCGCACACGCGCCATCACCGCTGCGTCGTCCACGTGAACCCGGCCTTCCAGCCTCAGCCCGAAGCCCTGCCAGCGCGCCGGCGCGTGGACGGCCTCGGCGGCGGCGATGAGCAGCTTGCTGGGCATGCAACCGACACGGGCGCAGGTGGTGCCATGAGGGCCGGCCTCGATGAGCAGCGCCCTCTTGCCGGCGGCGGTGGCAGCGCGGTACGCCGCAAGCCCGGCCGTGCCCGCGCCGATGACGACGACGTCCGTGCGATGGGTGGTTTCCATGTCAGTTCTCCGATGCGATGGTGCGGACCGCCGGCCCGTGGCACGGACCGGCGGCCGGTGCTGCGTGTCAGGCCGCCTTGCGCTGCCGGCCGGCCCACTGCTCCAGTTCCTCGGCGCCACCGATGTGCTCGCCGTTGATGAACACCTGCGGCACCGTCTGGCGGCCGGTGACCGCCCCGACCACCCGGCTGCGGGTCTGGTGGGGCAGGGGAACCTCCACATAGTCGTAGCCGAGATCCGACAGCAGCGCCTTGGCGCGGGCGCAGTGCGGGCAGCCCTCTCGGGTGAGGATGGCCACCTGGTCGGGCGTGCGCGCCTGCGGGTGGATCCAGCCCAGCATGGTGTCGGCATCGGACACCTCGAACGGGTCGCCGGGCTTTTCGGGCTCGATGAACTGCTTCACGACCACGCCATCGCGCACCAGCATCGAGTAGCGCCAGGAACGCTTGCCGAAGCCCAGGTCGGTCTTGTCGACGAGCATGCCCATGCCGGCGGTGAATTCGCCGTTGCCGTCCGGCAGCAGGCGGATGTTGGACGACTCCTGGTCCTTCGCCCATTCGTTCATGACGAATGTGTCGTTGACGGAAACGCACACGATCTCGTCGACGCCGTTGGCGCGGAAGGCGGCTGCCAGTTCGTTGTAGCGCGGCAGGTGGGTCGAGGAACAGGTGGGCGTGAACGCGCCGGGCAGCGAGAAGACGACGATGGTGCGGCCGTCGAAGATCTCCCGGGTGGTGACGCTTTTCCAGTCGTTGCCCTCGCGGACGCGGAAGGTGACTTCGGGAATGCGCTTGCCTTCGTGACTCTGCAGCATGGCTGACTCCTTGGATGAGGTCGGTGGTTTCGTCTTCCCGCGGCCGGTTGGTCGACGGGGTGCGGAACACACTGTGCCGCTGTGGACCGCCGCCGCCCAATACCTTGTTACGATCCGTTCCATAGGCAGTGCCTATCGCCACCTGCTTCATTCGGAACACCATGACTCTCACCGAACTCCGCTACATCGTCGCCGTGGCCGACGAGCGCAACTTCAGCCGCGCGGCCGAGCGCTCGTTCGTCAGCCAGCCCAGCCTCAGCGCCTCGGTGCGCAAGCTCGAGGATGAGCTGGGCGTGAAGATCTTCGAGCGCGGTTCGGGCGAGGTGCTGCTGACCGAGGCCGGCGAGCAGGTGATTGCCCAGGCCAGGCGGGTGCTGGAAGAGGCGGCGCGGGTGAAGACCGTCGCCAAGGAGAAGCGCGACCCGCTGGACGGGGTGCTGCGGCTGGGGGTCATCCACACCGTGGCGCCCTACCTTCTGCCCGAGCTGGTGCAGGGCCTGCGCGTGGCGGCGCCGGCCATGCCGCTGGACATCGAGGAGAACCAGACCGCGGTGCTGGAGCAGCTGCTGCGTGCGGGAGACATCGACTGCGCCATCCTGGCCCTGCCCTTCGCCGCTGCCGGCGTGGAGACCACGCCCCTGTACGACGAGGACTTCCAGGTGATCGTGCCGGCCCGGCACCCCTGGGCGCGCCGGCGCAGCGTGCGGCCGGGCGAACTCGCGGCGCAGAACCTGCTGCTGCTCAGCATGGGGCATTGCTTCCGCGACCAGGTGCTGCAGGCCTGCCACGAGTTCTCCCGCCCGGCCCCACCCGGTCGACAGGGCAATTCCCTGGAGACGCTGCGCAGCATGGTCGCGTCGGGCATGGGCATCTCGGTGCTGCCCGCCACCGCCCTCACGCCGCGCCACGCCACGCCTCTGGTCAGGGTGGTGCCGTTCGCCGAGCCGCGGCCGTCACGGCGCATCGTGATCGCGACACGGGCGGGGTTCCCCCGCGGGGGCGCGATCCGGCTGATCCGGGAGGTGGTGGCCGCGGCGGACCTCCCGGTGTCGCCCGCCGCGGAGAGCTGACCCGCCCGCGCGGGGGGAACGCGGCCGCCGCCCCGGCCGGATTCACACCCGCGGTCCGGCACCGCGCGCGGCGCCGGCAGAACGGGCCCCGGAACGACGGCGGAGACGCGGATGCGGCTGGTAGAATCCGGGTGATTCCTTCCTGCCCTGCCTCCCGTGCCCGCGACTCCCAGAAAACTCGTCATCGCAACCCGCGAAAGCGCCCTCGCCCTCTGGCAGGCCGAGCACGTGCGCGACCGCCTGCAGGCGGCCCATCCCGGACTGGAGGTCTCCCTGCTCGGGATGACCACCGAGGGCGATCGTCGGCTCGGCACAACCCTGGCGCGCATCGGGGGCAAGGGGCTGTTCGTGAAGGAACTCGAAGAGGCACTGATGGACGGCCGCGCCGACTTGGCGGTGCACTCCATGAAGGACGTGCCGGTGAACCTCCCCGAGGGCTTCGTGATCGCCGCGGTGTCGCGGCGCGAGGATCCGCGCGATGCCTTCGTTTCGAATCACCACGCGGACATCGACAGCCTCCCGGCGGGTGCGCGGGTCGGCACCTCCAGCCTGCGGCGGGAGGCCCAACTGCGGGCACGGCGCCCCGATCTGGTCGTGCGCCCGGTCCGTGGCAACGTGCAGACCCGTCTGCGCAAGCTGGACGAGGGCGAGTTCGACGCCATCCTTTTGGCTGCCGCCGGGCTGAAGCGGCTCGGGCTGGCGGCGCGCATCCGCAGCCTGCTGGAGCCCGCGGCAAGCCTGCCCGCAGTCGGGCAGGGTGCCCTCGGCATCGAGTGCCGGGCGGACCGCGCCGACGTCATCGCGGCGGTTTCGGTACTGGCGGACATCGACACCTGGTGGTGCGTCCGCGCCGAACGCGCCATGAGCCGCGCACTCGCCGGCAACTGCACCGCCCCCCTGGGGGGCTACGCGACCATCGAGGCCGGGGTCGCGACCCTGTCCGGGTTCGTGGCGCTGCCGGATGGCAGCCGGATCGAACGGGCCGTCGCGCAGGCTCGAACCGACGAACTCGACGCGGAGGATCTGGGAGCGCGGGTCGCGCAGCGACTGACCCAGGCGGGCGCGCTCGAGGTGCTCAAGCTCGCGGAGGGCATGGCATGAGCGCCACCGGCCCGCTCGAGGGTGTCCGCGTTCTCGTCACCCGCCCCGAACACCAGGCCCGCCGGCTGTGCCAGCTGATCAGCGAGCGCGGCGGCGAGGCGATCCCGTTCGCGACCATCCTGATCGAGGATCTGTCCGACACCGAGGCTGTGCGCCAGGCGGTGGCCGGCCTTGGCGGCGTGGACCTCGCGATCTTCGCCAGTGCCAACGCGGTGCGCTACGGGCTCGCGGCGATCCGGCGCGCGGGGCCCCTGCCACGCCGGTTGCCGGTGTTCGCCGTCGGCCCCGCGACGGGCGCGGCGCTCGCCGCCGAGGGCATGGAGCGGGTGCACGTGCCCGCCGAAGGCGCCGACAGCGAGGCGTTGCTGGACCTGGCGGAGTTGCGTCAGGTGGAGGGCCGGTCGATCGCCATCTTCTCCGGCGAGGGCGGGCGCCCGACGCTGCGCGAGACGCTGGCGCAGCGCGGAGCCACCGTGACGGTGGTGCCCTGTTATCGCCGGCGGCCCGCGAAGGACATTCCCGAGGCGGTGCGCCAGGCGCTGGCCCGCCACCGCGTCCACGCCGTGACGCTGACCAGTGGCGAGGGGCTGCAGAACCTCTATGGCGTGCTGGACGGCGAACTCGCCACCGGGCTGCGGCGGCTGCCGCATTTCGTGATCCACGACCGCGTGGCGCTCGCGGCGCGCAATGCCGGGGCACAGGAGATCATCGTCGCCCCCGGGGGGGGACGAGGCCCTGGTCGAGGCGCTGGTGCACTGGCTGTCGACGGCGCACGCCAGCGCCACGCTCCACTGAACCGCGCCGCCGCCCGGGGTCGCAGCATGCACTTGAAGCCGCCCTGCGCGTCGCGCCAGTTGCACCGCAAGTCCCCCGGAGCGCACCGCCGATGAGCGAGGACCGCGCACCCGAGTCGGTGGGCGCGGACCCCGCTCCGCCCCCACCGCAGCACGCTGCCCCGGCAACCGCACCTTCCCCCCCGGCGAGCGCCGTGCCGCCGCTGTGGTCCAGGATCGGCACGGGTCTGAACCCGGCCATGATGGTGGCACTGGTGGCCCTGGCACTGTCGATCTGGCAGTGGGCCACGGCGGAGCGCGACGCCGCCCGGTTGCAGACCGAGCTGGCGCGACGCCTCGCCACTGCCGAGGCAGCCGGCAACGAGGTCCGCTCGGGCAGCGACCGGATGCGAAACGACCTGCGCGACCTCGAGAGCCGGCTCGGCCTCATGGAGGCCAAGCTGATCGAGTCGCAGAACCAGCGTCTTGCTCTCGAATCGCTCTACCAGGAACTGGCGCGCAATCGCGACGAGTGGGTGCTGGCCGAGATCGAGCAGCTGCTGATCGCCGCCAACCAGCAACTGCAGCTCGCCGGCAACGTGCGCTCCGCGCTCATCGCCCTCGAAGCGGCGGACAAGCGTCTGGCCCAGGCGGACCGCCCGGGTCTTCTGTCGCTGCGGCGGGTGATTTCGCGCGACATCGAGCGCCTCAAGACCGCACCGGCCCTGGACGTGCCGGGCCTCACGCTCAAGCTCGACAACCTGATCGCCAGTGTCGATTCGCTGCCGCTGGCCGCGGAGCAGCGCCCGCGGGAGACGGTCGAGGCACGCCCGGGCACGGGGGGCACCTGGGACAGGTTTGCCCGCGAGGTGCTGGTCGACCTGCGGGAGATGCTGCGCATCCGGGTCGCGGACAGCCGAGAGGTTCCGCTGCTGGCGCCGGAGCAGGCGTTCTTCCTGCGCGAGAACCTCAAGCTGAAGCTGCTTTCGGCCCGTCTGGCGCTGCTGTCGCGCAACGAGCCCGGATTCCGTGCCGACGCCCGCACGGCCGAGCAGTGGCTCGGACAGCACTTCGACCCGAAGGTCCGGACGGTCGCCAACGCCCAGGGACTGCTGCGCCAGCTCGCCGCCTCGGACCTGACGGTGCAACTGCCCGACATCGGCGAGAGCCTGCAGGCGGTGCGCACTCAGGCGGCGGGCCGCCGCAGCGGTCTGCGGTGACCGCGGTGCCCCGATGAAGGCCTTCTTCTGGGTCCTCGGCCTGTTCGCACTGGCCGTCGGTCTGGTGGTGGCGGCACGCTACAACTCGGGCTATGTGCTGATCGTGCTGTCGCAGCACCGGATCGAGGTGTCGGTGAATTTCGCCGTGGCCCTGTTGCTGGGACTGGTGGTCGCCCTTCATCTGGCGCTGCGCGCGATCGAAGCGGTCCTGCGACTGCCCACCGAAGTCCGCGAATTCCACGAAAGCCGGCGCCGCGAACGCGGCAGCAAGGCCTTCATGGACGCCGTCCAGGCCTATCTGGGCGGCCGCTTCGGCCGGGCCGAGAAGGCTGCCGCCCAGGCCATGGCGCTGGAACATGCACCGGCACTGTCCGGCGTGATCGCCGCGCGGGCCGCGCACGAGATGCGCGCCTTCGAGGCACGGGACCGCTACCTCGCCGGCATCGAGACGGAACCCGAGGACGCGGACTACCTCCGGCAGATCACCCAGGCCGAGCTGCTGCTGGACGAGCGCCGCTACCTGGACGCGCTGGCGGTGCTGGATCGCATCAAGGATAAGCACACCGCTGCGCTGCGCCTGGAACTCAAGGCCCACCAGCTGGCGCGCAACTGGGACCGGGTCGAGGCGCTGCTGCCGCAGCTCGACCGGCGCAACGTCTACGATCCGCTGGCACTTGCGCAACTGCGCCGCACCGCCACCGCCGAGTTGCTGCGCCAGCGCGCCCTGGACCTGCCGCGGCTCACCGAAGCCTGGCAGAAGGTGCCCGCCGATCTGCGCAGGGACACCCTGGTGGCGCAGGCTGCCGCCCAGGCGTTCTACCAGCAGGGTGCCGGAGCCACCGGACATGCAATCGTCGAGCAGTCCCTGGAGATCCACTGGGACTCCCAGCTGGTGCTGCTCTACGCCGAGGCCCTCGGCGAGGATGCGCTGGAGCAACTGCAGAAGGCCGAGGCCTGGCTGCCACTGCACCCGCGCGACGCGGCCCTGCTGCTGACACTGGGCCGGCTGTGCGTGCACGGCAGCCTGTGGGGCAAGGCCAGGAGCTACTTCGAGGCAAGCCTGGCCGTCGAGTCGACCTATTCGGCACACCTGGAGCTGGCGAGGCTGGCGCGCGCCACCGGCTCCGAGGGGGAGGCGGCACGCCACTCCGCCGCCGCCATGCAGCTTGTGCTGGCTCAGCTGGAGGACGTGACCGGCGGCCGGCGCCGGCGGCCGATCTAGCCCGGATATTTCATCAGGCCACGGGATGA
>JBEICA010000004.1:0-39324 GCA_040373665.1 Burkholderiales bacterium
CGGGCCTCTCGCAGGCAAGATCTGGCGTTTCGGCACCATGGGCTACTCCTGTCGCCCTGAGAACGTGATGCTGTGCCTGTCGGCGCTGGGCTCCGTGATGTCCGACATGGGCATGCCGGTGCACGTGGGCGATGCCGAGGGTGCGGCGCATGACGCCTACGCCCAGATGCACAAGGCCGCCGCCCAGCAGAAGAAACGGGCTGCCTGAGCGAATCCCCGGATTCGGCGTGAAAACGGCGGGTCAAACCCGCCGTTTTCATTTCTGCCGGCGGAGATGTCCCTCAGGCCGGGACGGGCAGCCCGAGTCGCTCCCAGATGGTCGTGACGGGTCCGGCCTGGTTAAGCGTGTAGAAGTGCAGGCCGGGTGCGCCCTCCCGGAGAAGGTCGTCGCACAGGCGGGTCACGACGTCGAGGCCGAAGGCTCGGATCGATGCCGAGTCGTCACCGTAGCCTTCCAGCCGTTTGCGAATCCAGCGCGGGATCTCGGCCCCGCATGCGTCCGAAAACCGCGCCAGCTGCGTGTAGCGCGTGATGGGCATGATGCCCGGGACAATCGGGATGGTGACGCCCAGGGACGCGCATCGATCCACGAAGCTCGTGTAGGCATCGCGGTTGTAGAAATACTGGGTGATGGCCGCGTCGGCGCCGGCTTCGACCTTGGCCTTGAAGTGCATCAGGTCGTCATCAGCCGAACGTGCCTGTGGATGCACTTCCGGATAGGCCGCGACCTCGATGCGGAACATGTCGCCGCAGCTCTCGCGCAGAAAGGCCACCAGATCCGCGGCATAGCGGAACTCGCCGATCTCCACCATCCCCGAAGGCAGGTCGCCCCGCAGTGCCACGATGCGCCCAATGCCGAGCGTACGGTACTCGTCCACGAGCTCGCGTGTGCCGGCACGACTTGCGGCCACGCACGACAGGTGCGGCGCAACGTCGATGCCGCGCCGTTGCAGGGAGCGGACCACCCCGAGGGTTCTTTCCCGGGTGGATCCCCCCGCACCGTAGGTGACCGAGATGTACTCCGGTCCAAGCTGCATCAACTGACTCACCGTCACCTCGAGCTTCGCCATCCCTTCGGGCGTCTGAGGGGGGAATAGCTCGCAGGAGAACTGTCTTGCTGCCGGATGATGCATTGGTGTGCGCGGGTGGTGGTGGGTGGGCTGGAGGGGACGAACGGGTCGGACGACCGACGGGTCTTGTTGCCAAACCCGTCAGCCCGGGGAGGCGCTGCGCAGCGCCTCCCCGGGTCTGCATCAGTAGCGGTACAGGTCCGGCTTGTACGGCCCGGACTTCTGCACACCGATGTAGCGCGCCTGGGCGTCGGTGAGTTCGGTCAGCTGGGCGTTGAGCTTCTTGAGCTGCAGCCGTGCGACCTTTTCGTCGAGGTGCTTGGGCAGGGTGTAGACGCCGATCGGGTAGTTGGTCGTGTTCTGGAACAACTCGATCTGCGCGATGGTCTGGTTGGCGAACGACGAGGACATCACGTAGCTGGGGTGCCCCGTGCCACAACCGAGGTTCACCAGCCGTCCCTTGGCGAGCATGATGATCCGCTTGCCGTCAGGGAAGATCACATGATCCACCTGGGGCTTGATCTCTTCCCACCGGTACTCGGACAGGGACGCGATATCGATCTCGTTGTCGAAGTGCCCGATGTTGCAGACGATGGCCTGGTCCTTCATGACCTTCATGTGCTCGTGCGTGATCACATGGAAATTGCCGGTCGCGGTGACGAAGATGTCTGCCTTGTCGGCTGCGTAGTCCATGGTGACGACCCGGTATCCTTCCATCGCGGCCTGCAATGCGCAGATGGGATCGATTTCCGTCACCCAGACCTGGGCCGAGAGCGCCCGCAGGGCTTGGGCGGAGCCCTTGCCCACGTCACCGTAACCGGCCACAACGGCGATCTTGCCCGCGATCATCACGTCGGTTGCGCGCTTGATGCCATCGACCAGCGACTCGCGGCAGCCGTAGAGATTGTCGAACGTGGACTTGGTGACCGAATCGTTGACGTTGATGGCCGGGAACCGGAGCGTCCCTTCGGTCGCCATCTGGTAGAGCCGCTTCACACCCGTGGTGGTCTCCTCGGTGACGCCTTTCACATGTGCCAGTCGGGTGGAGTACCACTTGGGGTCGCGCGCAAGATGCTCGCGGATCGAGGCGAACAGAAATTGCTCCTCCTCGCTGGTCGGGTGGTTCAGCACCGACGCATCGGACTCCGCCCGGGTCCCGAGATGCAGCAGCAGGGTGGCGTCACCTCCGTCATCCAGGATCATGTTCGAATAGCCGCCATCCGGCCATTCGAAGATGCGATGGGTATAGTCCCAATAGTCGGCGAGAGTTTCGCCCTTCACGGCGAACACCGGTGTGCCCTGGGCCGCAATCGCGGCTGCGGCGTGATCCTGCGTGGAAAAGATATTGCACGATGCCCAACGCACCTCGGCGCCCAATGCCTGGAGCGTTTCGATCAGGACTGCAGTCTGGATCGTCATGTGGAGCGAGCCAGTGATGCGGGCGCCGCGCAGCGGTTGCTGGCTGGCGAACTCCTCCCGGATCGCCATCAGGCCGGGCATCTCCGTCTCGGCGATGCGGATTTCCTTGCGACCCCATTCCGCAAGGGACAGATCTGCCACGATGAAGTCGGGCGCTGCGGGCTTGAGCTTGGATACGACAGACATGGTCACTCCTGGTCGAGGGACCAACAATCAAGGGAGACAGGAATCATCCGAACGCTCGTCTCCCGTGTGCTGGTCACGGATCAACGAGCGCCGTTGCAAAGGCCTGAGAGGCCGTCCCGAGCCTGGCGGGTGAATACCCGTTGCAACGCTCCTCGGAACAGAATCGAAAATCATAAGCGAAAATCCCGCTGGCGAGAAGCAAGGGGCGTGCTCGCACGGAGCGGACGTTGCTGCGATGCACCACATGGCGTAGACTGTGGGGTCTGATGCGTGAAAGTCTTCCTGGCTTCACCGTGTCAGGCATTCATCGGCTCTGACTCCGACCCCTGCAGGATGGGGAGTCTCTGGTTGGCGGCGATGCCGTCGCCACCTTGCGCGACTCACCCCGGCGGCGACGCCGCCGGTACCTGTTGTCCGGAGATTCTCATGTTGACGAATGATGGCGCCTCGAGCGAGAGCGCCCAGAGTGGTTTTGCCTCCCTCGGCCTGCACGATGCCCTGCTGAAGGCTCTCGAACAGGCTGGCTACCGCCAGCCGACGCCGGTCCAGACCGCGACGATCCCTGCGGCCATCGAAGGCGCAGACCTGATGGTGTGTTCCGCAACGGGCAGTGGCAAGACGGCAGCTTTTGTGTTGCCCGCCCTCCAGCGGATGTCGGATGGAGCCCGTCGCACGAGCGCTGGTGGCGGGCCGCGCATGCTGGTCCTCGCGCCGACCCGCGAACTGGTGATGCAGGTGGCCAAGGCCTGCGAAACGTACGGACGCTTCTTCAAGTGGTTGCGTGTGGCCACGGTCGTGGGCGGGGTTCCCTATGGCGCCCAGCTCAAAGCCATCCGCGGCAGCCTCGACATCCTCGTCGCCACTCCCGGCCGTCTCATCGATCACCTGGAAAGCGGACGCCTGAATCTGTCCAACGTCGAAGTCCTGGTCCTCGATGAGGCGGACCGGATGCTCGACATGGGATTCATCGAGGACATTCAGCACATCGCCGAAGCCACGCCGCGCACGCGGCAGACAGTGCTCTTCTCCGCCACCCTGGGCGGTCGGATTGCCGCCCTGGGCGCTGAACTGCTGCGGCAGCCGCGCCGCATCGAACTGGAATCGCACCGCGACCGCCACGAGAACATCAGCCAGAGGCTCCACTGGGCCGACAGCCGGTCGCACAAGGAACGTATCCTCGATCGCCTTCTTGGCGACCCGGACATCGACCAGGCCATCGTTTTCACCTCCACGCAGCAGGATGCGGAAAGGGTGGCTGCGCAGCTGGCCGAGGATGGACATGCAGTCGCGCCCCTGCACGGCGGCATGCCGCAGGGCGTCAGAAACCGCACCCTGAACGCGTTGCGCCAGCGGCGCCTGCGTGTTCTCGTGGCCACGGATGTCGCCGCGCGCGGCATCGACGTGCCGAGCATCAGTCACGTCATCAACTACGGGCTGCCGATCAGTGCGGAGGACTATGTGCACCGTATCGGGCGGACGGGGCGCGCCGGGCGTTCGGGACTGGCCATCACTCTTGCCCAGCCCGAGGACGCCCACAAGATCCGGCAGATCGAGCGCTTCACGGCGCAACGCCTGCCGGCCAGCACACTGGAAGGACTCGAACCCAGGGCAAGGCCTGCCGTCATGCCGACGAGGACGGGCAATGGACGGCCAGGTGCGGGGCGTCGCCCGGATGGCCGTGGAGCAGGACATCGGGACGGGGCCTCACGCGGCACGCCAAAGCCGACGGGCGCACCGCAGCGCGCCCGTCGGGGTGTCTAGCCTGAGTATTTCTCGGGCAAACCCATGATGGCGGAATACCCTGCGGTTTCCGCCATCGCCTGCCTGGTCAAGAGGAAAACACCTACCCGCCCGGCGCTCTGCGCCGGGCGGCATCACCTCAGAGTCCGGCGTCGTTCTGGAGTGCCTCAGCCTTGTCCGTGGCCTCCCAGGTGAACTCAGGCTCGTCGCGGCCAAAGTGCCCGTAGGCTGCGGTGCGCGTGTAGATCGGGCGCAGCAGGTCGAGCATCTGGACGATGCCCTTCGGGCGCAGGTCGAAATGCCGTTCCACAAGAGCGGCAATCCGCTCATCCGGCAGCTTGCCCGTGCCATACGTGGTGATCATGACACTGGTCGGCCGCGCGATGCCGATCGCGTAGGAGACCTGCACAAGGCATCTCGTGGCCAGCCCGGCAGCCACGATGTTTTTTGCCACGTAGCGCGCGGCGTAGGCCGCCGAACGGTCCACCTTCGAGGGATCCTTGCCCGAAAATGCTCCGCCGCCGTGGGGCGCAGCACCTCCGTAGGTATCGACGATGATCTTGCGACCCGTGAGGCCACAGTCACCATGCGGCCCGCCGATCACAAACTTCCCCGTCGGGTTGACCAGGTACCGGATCTCCCCCTTGACGAGTTCCTTGGGCAGCACCGGCTTGATGATGTGCTCGATGACCGCTTCCTGGATCTGGGCGTGCGACATCTCCGGCGCGTGCTGGGTGGACAGCACCACGGTGTCTATGGCCACCGGCCTGTTGTCGGCATAGCGGATGGTGACCTGAGACTTCGCGTCAGGGCGCAGCCAGGGGAGTCTGCCGTCCTTGCGCAGTTCGGACTGCCGCTCCATCAGCCGGTGCGACAGGTAAATGGCCATGGGCATGAGCTGCGGGGTCTCTTCACAGGCGTAGCCGAACATGAGCCCCTGGTCGCCTGCACCCTGGTCCAGGTCCAGGCCCTGGCCCTCGTTGACGCCCTGCGCGATGTCCGGCGACTGCTTGTCATACGCGACGAGCACGGCGCAGCCGCGGTAGTCGATGCCGTAGTCGGTATTGTCGTAGCCGATACGCTTGATGGTGTCACGCGCCACCTGCTGGTAATCGACCGTGGCCCGGGTGGTGATCTCGCCGGCCATCACCACCAGACCGGTGTTGACCAGGGTCTCCGCGGCGACGCGCGAGTACCTGTCCTGGGATAAGATGGCATCCAGCACGGCGTCGGAAATCTGATCCGCGACCTTGTCCGGATGCCCTTCCGAAACCGATTCCGAAGTGAATAAGAACTCGCTCATCAGCGCGAACCTTAGATAGGTTTGTCGAACGGGGGAATTGGAGGAGAGTAGCAGATTCCCCGCCAGCCCCGATAGCAGAGCCGATGATCCTCCGAGTACTGCTGCAAGTCACCGCACTGTTGCCTCTGGGCGTACTGCATTTCGTCGGCGCAGCGGTCGGCCGCATGACGCGCAGGCTGTCGCCCCGGTTCAGACGCCTGCTGTCGGAAAATCTCGCCCGCAGCGGACTCGCGCCGAACCCCGGCCCGGCGCGCGAACGCCTGGAGCGCCGCGTTGCCGCCGAGATCGGCAAAGGGCTCCTCGAGTTGCCCGCCGTGTGGTTTCGGTCCCCTCGGCGGGTCGAGCGGCTCGTGGTCGATCCCGGCGAGTGGCAACTGGTGGACGATGCCCTGCGTCACGGCCGGGGGTTGTTGTTCCTGACCCCCCATCTGGGCTGTTTCGAGATCGCCGCCACCTATGCAGCCCTGCGCCTCCCGCTTACCGTCCTCTACAGGCCGCCAAAGTTGCCGTGGCTGGAGCCACTGATGCGCGCTGCCCGCACCCGGGGTCAGGGCCGCGTCGCCCCCACCTCGCTGTCCGGGGTCCGGCGTCTGCTCAAGGCCCTCAGGTCGGGCGAGGCTGTGGGCGTCCTGCCAGATCAGGTGCCGGGCTTCGGCGAAGGGGCTTGGGCCCCGTTTTTCGGCCGCATGGCCTACACGATGACCTTGATCGGTCGACTGCAGAAAGCGACGGGCTGTGCCGTGATCCTCGCCTGCAGTCATCGGTTGCCTGGTGGTCGCGGGTTCCGCCTCGAATTCGAGGCGGTCGCGGAGGATCTCGATGGACCGGAAGGCCCGGCGCGACTGAATCGCGCCGTGGAGCGGGTGATCCGGCGCTGCCCCGAGCAGTACCTGTGGTCGTACAACCGCTACAAAGTGCCAGCCGGCGTCATGCCGCCGGTGCAGAGGGAGTCGCGTTGAGTGCCCTCGCCATCCGGCTCATCCTGGCCCTGATGTGGATCCTGCATCGGATGCCGCTGTCTCTGCTCGCTCCCCTCGGAAATGGTCTCGGCATGCTGCTGTTCGCGCTGTCGCGCGAGCGGCGGCTCGTTGCCCGAACCAATCTGCGCCTGTGCTTTCCGGGCTGGACGCCGCAAGCCAGGGAGCAGGTCGTGCGAGCCCATTTCAGACGTTTCGGACGCGCGCTGCTCGAATCCTCGATCGCCTGGTTCGGTTCGGCGAAGCGGCTGCGCCAGGTGGTGCGGCTCGAGGACTGGCACCATGTGCCGGCCGATGGCCGTTTCCTGTTGCTGGTACCGCACTTCGTCGCCCTCGATCTGGAAGGGATCCGACTGAGCCTCGAGTACCGGGGCCTTGCCGTCTACGCGCACCAGAAAAACCGTTCATTCGATGACTTCCTGCTCAGGGTGCGGTCCCGCTTCGGGGCACGGATGGTGGCGCGCCAGGAGGGCGTCAAGGCGATCATCCGCGGAGCGAGGGAAGGCTACAGCGTCCAGTTGTCTCCCGACATGGATCTCGGTCCGAAGGACTCGGTGTTCGTCTCGTTCTTCGGGGTGGCCGCAGCCACCGTGACCGCCCTGCCACGCATCGCCCGCCTGACCGGGCTGCCGGTGGTCCCCGTTGTGATCCGCCAGCTCGACGGGGCTGCGGGCTACGTGATCCGGGCCTATCCGGCGTGGGACAATTATCCCGCGGCGGATGTGGAGGCGGACACGCGGCGCATGAACGCCTTCATCGAGGACCGGATCCGCGAGATGCCGGACCAGTACCTCTGGCTGCACAAGCGCTTCAAGACCCGGCCAGAAGGCGAACCCCGACTCTATTAGAGGAGCGAGCTTGTCGTCGAACCCCCCCTTCTCCAATCCGGATGCGGCAAGCCTGTGTCGCGAACTCGCGGCCGTCAGGGTGATGGCTGTGGTCGGCCTGTCACCCGACGAGACGCGCCCCAGTCATCGCATCGCCCGAGCCATGCAGCGACACGGGTTCCGCATCGTTCCGGTCCGTCCCCGCTCGGACAGCATCCTCGGGGAGAGAGCGGTCGCAGGGCTGCGGGACCTTCCCGGTCCGGTGGATCTGGTCAACGTCTTCCGCCAGGGCAGTGCCATCGACGACATCGTCGACGACTGTCTCGCGCTTGCATTACCCCGCCTCTGGATCCAGGAGGGCATCGTCAACAGCCCAGCCGCCTGCCGCGCCGCGGCGGGCGGCATCTGGACGGTGATGGATCGCTGCATCCTGCGGGACTTCAACGGTCTCTGTGGAGGGAGCCGGGCCGGCTCCGCGGCGCCGTGAGCGATGGCGTTCGAATCCGGCCTCTGGAAGCCTCCGACATCCCGGAGTTGCTGGCCCTGGCACGGGACACCTGGCATGCCCACTACCCTTCCATCATCACCCTGGCGCAGATCGAGTACATGCTGAACCAGCGATACCAGCCCGAACTGATTTCCGCGGATCTCGACCGCTCGTCGCGGTCCTGGGATGTGCTCGAGCGGGCGGGTCGCCTGATGGCCTTCGCCCAGTACGAGCCCGTCGCGCCCGGCGAGTGCAAGCTCGACAAACTCTACGTCCGCCATGATGCGCGGCACCAGGGTTTCGGGTCGCGGTTGCTCGCCCACGTCGAGCGTGAAGCCCGGGCTCTCGGGGCGACGAGCCTGTGGCTGCAGGTGAACCGCAATAACGCCCAGGCCATTGCCGCCTACCGCCGCAATGGCTTCGACGTGGCGCGGGAGGTGGTGGTCGACATCGGCGGAGGCTTCATGATGGACGACTTCGTGATGTCCAAGGACCTTGACGCCCCTGGCGCATCGAAGGGGTCGGAGGTGGTTCCATGAGGCTGCGTTTCACCAAGATGCAGGGCGCTGGCAACGATTTTGTCGTCATCGACGCCACGGGCGAGCCGTTCGCCCTGAAACCGGACCAGCTTCGCTTTCTGGCGGATCGCCGCTTCGGTGTCGGCTGCGACCAGATTCTCGTGGTCGAGCCCCCTGACTCCGGTGACACCGACTTCCGTTATCGCATCTTCAATGCCGATGGCGGAGAGGTGCAGCAGTGCGGCAACGGAGCGCGCTGCTTCGTGCGCTTCGTCCACGACCGTGGCCTCACCGACCGGTCCGAGATCCGGGTCCGCACGGCCGCCGGAGTCATCGTTCCGCGGCTCGAGGCCGATGGCAGTGTCACGGTGAACATGGGCGCCCCCATCCTCGAACCCGCCAGGGTGCCGTTTCTCGCGGAACATCGCGCGCCGGTGCACGTTCTGGACGTGAACGGAAAGAGGCTCGAGATCGGGGTGGTGTCGATGGGCAATCCGCATGCCGTGCTTCTGGTCGACGACGTCGACACGGCCGCTGTCGACGTGCTCGGGCCGGCCATCGAAAGCCATGCGCGGTTCCCTGAACGGGTGAACGCCGGCTTCATGCAGGTGCTCGACCGACATCGGATCCGCCTGCGGGTGTACGAGCGTGGCGCCGGCGAGACTCTGGCCTGCGGCACCGGCGCCTGCGCCGCGGTGGTGTCGGGTGTCCTGCGCGGACTTCTGGACAGCCCGGTGACCGTGTTTGCCCGGGGAGGCAGGCTGCTGATCCGTTGGGCTGGCGAAGGGCAGCCCGTCCTCATGACCGGGCCGGCCGTGCGCGTGTTCGACGGCGAGCTGGACCTGCCCGGCTGAATCCACAACCACAGGAAAACCCATGCGACTCAGCGCAGACGAAGTGGCGCAGTACCTCAAGGATCACCCCGAGTTCTTCGACGAATACTCGGACATGCTCGCCGAGATCTACGTCCCCCACCCCCTTGGCGGACGGGCCATCCCGATCGCCGAGCGCCAGATCGTGACGCTGCGCGACCGCAACCGCCTGCTCGAGGAGAAGCTGAGAGAGTTCGTTCATTTCGGCCAGAAGAACGACACGACCATGGACCGCATGCACCGGGTGACCCTTGGGATCATCGCCGCCCCCGACTTCGGGGCGGCGGTGAGTGCGTTGAGCGAGAGCCTGCGGGACGACTTCGGCATTCCTGCTGTCGCTCTGCGGCTTTGGAAGGACGGTGAGGACTGCTGCGGCCTGGGGGTGGCCGGTCCCGAAGCGCGTGCGTTCGCCGAGAGCCTGGCCGAGCCGTACTTCAGCGCAACCCCGATGTTCGAGACGCTCGGCTGGTTCTCCCACGATGGCCCGGCTCTGGCCTCCTTCGGTTACGTCGCCCTGCATGCCGGCGCCGTGTCGGGGGTGCTGGCCATGGGTTCGGAGGATCCGGAGCGATTCCGTCCGGACATGGGGGCGCTGTACCTGACGCGGCTGGCCGAGATGATCGGTGTGGTGCTGCGTCGCTGCCTGCCCGCCGCGGCCTGATGGCGTCGCCGGACCGGTTGGCCGATCCGGGTGCCGCGCTGTTCGACGGGTTCGTCACCCATCTGGTCACGGAACGCCGGCTCGCCGCCCACACGGTCGACAACTACGGCCGCGACGTGCGCCAGCTGCTTGAGCTGCAGTGTGAGGCCGACGTGATGAAGCTGTCGGTCCACGACCTGCGCCGTTTGCTGGCGCGGCTTCACGCCCAGGGCCTGGGAGGTCGCAGTCTGGCGCGCAAGCTGTCGGCGTGGCGGGCCTTCTTCGCCTGGCTGGCGCGCGACCACGGCCTCGCCGTGAATCCGGCGCTCGGATTGAAGGCCCCGCGCGCGCCGCGTCATCTCCCTGCGACCCTCACGCCCGATCAGGCTGCCCAACTGCTCGACGGTGACGAGGAGGGGGCGATCGGCGCGCGCGATCGGGCGCTTTTCGAGTTGGTGTATTCCTCCGGACTGAGGCTGGCCGAGGCAGTGGGCCTGTCCCTGGGCGACGTCGATCTTCGTGATCGCAGCGTGAAGGTTCTGGGCAAGGGGGCGCGCACGCGTGTCGTGCCGGTGGGCTCCGCGGCGGTGACGGCGCTCGAGCACTGGTTCGCCGTGCGTGACACGATCGCTCCGCCGGGTGAGAACGCTCTGTTCGTCGGCCTGCGTGGACGGCGGATCTCGCCCCGCGTGGTGCAGGAACGGCTCAGGCGACGGGCGCTGGCCCGCGGTCTGGATGTCGGCGTACATCCGCACGCTCTGCGGCATTCCTTCGCCAGCCACCTGCTGCAGTCCAGCGGCGACCTGAGGGCCGTGCAGGAGCTGCTGGGACACGCCAGCCTGTCGACAACCCAGGTCTACACGCATCTGGACTACCAGCATCTCGCCAAGGTCTACGACGCGGCGCATCCCCGCGCCAGACGCAAGTGACGGATCCTTTCCTCGTCGCCCTGGGAGAACGCATCCGCACCCTGCGTGGATGCCAGGGCCACAGCCGGCGGAGTCTGGCGGCGGCCGCCGGTCTGTCCGAGCGTCATCTCGCCAATCTCGAGCTCGGCACCGGCAACGCCTCCGTGCTTGTGCTCCAGCAGGTTGCGACGGCGCTGCATTGCTCGCTGGCAGACCTGGTCGATCCCGCCGCGCCGACATCACCGCATTGGGCCGCCATTCGCACACTTCTGGCGCAGCGTTCCGAAGCGGACCTGCAGGCAGCGCGGGCGCGGCTCGAGGCGTTGTTCGCGGGCCGGACCGGGGCGACCGAGCGATCGCTGCGCATTGCCCTGATCGGTTTGCGCGGTGCAGGTAAATCGACGCTGGGCCAGAGGCTCGCCCAGTCGCTGCGGCTCCCCTTCGTCGAGTTGAGCCGGCAGATCGAATCGGTGGCCGGGATGGCGATCGACCAGATCCATGCCCTGTCCGGTGCCGCGGCCTACCGTCGCTACGAGCGACGTGCCCTGGAGCTGACGCTGCAGCAGTTTCCTTCAGCGGTCATCGCCACCCCCGGCGGCATCGTGTCGGACGAGACCACCTTCGAACTCCTGCTGCGGCATTGCCTTACCGTCTGGCTGCGTGCCGAGCCTGAGGACCACATGAGCCGCGTCATCGCGCAGGGCGACCTGCGCCCCATGGCCGGTAATGACGAGGCGATGGGCGACCTTCGACGGATCCTCGACGCACGCAAGCCTTTCTATGCCAGGGCGGACGTGACCATCGACACCAGCGGGCGCCCGGCGGACGCCGCCGCTGCCGAATTGCTTCGGGCGGTCGCCACACCTGGCGCAGCAGCGACGTAACGGTCCGTTGATCAGATCGCGGTACGCCGCAGGGCCGCGGGAGCGTCCGCTGTTGGCGTAGCTGCCGGCGGGACGCATTGCGCAGTCGGCGGGTCGATGAGTGCGCACACGTGTTGCAGTGACGCACCGCGGGTTGACGCCCCAATCGGGGCTGCAATATATTGCACATCGCCCGCGGGCGACATGCATCTTAGTGCATGATTTTCCGGAGACCATCTTTCATGGATACACCCAAGGTCGACTACCGTGTCGATCCGGCCCGCTATCGCCACTGGAAGCTGACGTTCGACGGGCCGGTTGCGACCCTTGCGCTGGACGTCGACGAGGACGCCGGTCTGCGCCCGGGCTACAAGCTCAAGCTGAACTCCTACGATCTCGGTGTGGACATCGAACTGCACGATGCCCTGAACCGCATCCGCTTCGAGCACCCCGGGGTGCGCTGCGTCGTCGTGACCAGCCTGAAAGACCGCATCTTCTGTTCGGGCGCCAACATTTTCATGCTCGGCACATCCTCGCACGCCTGGAAGGTCAACTTCTGCAAGTTCACCAACGAGACGCGCAACGGCATCGAGGATTCGTCCCGCCATTCCGGTCTGCGCTTCCTCGCCGCGCTCAATGGCACCTGTGCCGGTGGCGGCTACGAGCTCGCCCTGGCCTGCGATGAGATCCTGCTGGTGGACGACCGTTCCTCCGCAGTCTCGCTGCCCGAGGTGCCGCTGCTCGGAGTGCTGCCCGGCACAGGGGGGCTGACCCGGGTCACCGACAAGCGACATGTGCGTCACGATCTGGCCGACGTGTTCTGCACCACCACCGAGGGGGTGCGAGGTCAGCGTGCCCTGGAGTGGCGCCTGGTGGACGCGCTGGCAAAGCCGAGCGAATTCGGGCGCGTCGTGCAGGAGCGCGCCCGGACCCTCGCCGCGGGCAGCGCCCGGCCGGAGGGTGCGCAAGGCGTCGCCCTGACGCCGCTTGAGCGCGCGGACACCGTCGACAGTCTCGAATATCGCCATGTCCAAGTGGTGATCGACCGGGATCAGCGCACCGCCAGTCTTGTGGTCCGGGCGCCTGACACCGCGCCTGCAACCGATCCGGCGGCCATCCTCGCGGCAGGCGCCGACTGGTGGCCCCTGCGCATGGCCCGTGAACTCGACGACGCCATCCTGTCTCTGCGCACCAATGAACTGGCCATTGGCACCTGGCTGCTGCGCACCACCGGAGATCCAGCCCACGTACTCGCCTGCGACGCCGCCCTGAAGGCTAACGCGGACCACTGGTTCGTCCGGGAAGTCGCCGGTTTGTTGCGGCGTACGCTGGCGCGGCTCGACGTGTCCTCCCGCACCCTGTTCGCGCTGATCGAGCCCGGCTCGTGCTTCGCGGGCACCCTCGCGGAGCTGGCGTTCGCCGCGGATCGAGCCTACATGCTGGCGTTGCCCGAAACTCCGGAGCGGGCGCCGCGCCTGACGTTGTCGGAAGCGAACTTCGGTGCGTACCCGATGATCCACGGGGAGTCCCGGCTGTCGCGCCGCTTCTATGCGGAAGCCGCGCCGATGGAGGCCGCGCGAGCAGCGATCGGGGAGTCCCTCGATCCCGGCCGCGCCGCTGTCCTGGGTCTGGTCACCGCGACGCCCGACGATATCGACTGGGAGGATGAAGTGCGCATCGCGATCGAGGAGCGCGCCGCCATGTCTCCCGACGCGCTTACCGGTCTGGAGGCCAACCTGCGCTTCGGTCACGGAGAGTCCATGGAGACCCGCATCTTCGGCCGGCTCAGTGCCTGGCAGAACTGGATCTTCAACCGCCCGAGCGCCGTCGGCGAGAAGGGCGCGCTGAAGGTCTATGGCAAGGGCGAGAAGGCCCGCTTCGACCACGACCGTGTCTGAGCCGCCCGGAACTGTCATCCGAACCATCCCATCCAGAGCCACCCCGCGGCTCCACCGAGGAACAAGACCATGAGCAGCATCGACTACGCCCAGAAGATCCCCAACAACGTCGACCTCTCCGGAGACCGCGCCCTGCAGCGCGCGCTCGAGCAGTGGCAGCCCAACTTCCTGGGCTGGTGGAACGACATGGGGCCCGACGGCTCGCAGGACTTCGATGTCTACCTGCGCACCGCGGTGAGCGTTGATCCCCAGGGCTGGGCCCACTTCGGACACGTCAGGATGCCCGACTACCGCTGGGGCATCTTCCTGAATCCTCGCGAGGAGGGCCGCAAGATCCACTTCGGCGCGCACAAGGGCGAGGACGTGTGGCAGGAGGTGCCGGGCGAACACCGCGCCAACCTGCGGCGCATCATTGTCACCCAGGGCGATACCGAGCCCGCCTCGGTCGAGCAGCAACGCCACCTCGGCCTGACTGCGCCCTCGCAGTACGATCTGCGCAACCTGTTCCAGGTCAACGTAGAGGAAGGCCGGCACCTGTGGGCCATGGTCTACCTGCTGCACCGCCACTTCGGCCGCGACGGGCGCGAGGAGGCCGAGGCCCTGCTCGAGCGCCGCTCCGGCGATGCGGACAACCCGCGCATTCTGGGTGCCTTCAACGAGCGCACGCCGGACTGGCTGAGTTTCTTCATGTTCACCTACTTCACCGACCGGGACGGCAAGTTCCAGCTCTGCGCCCTGGCCGAGTCGGGTTTCGATCCCCTCGCCCGCACCACGAAGTTCATGCTCACCGAGGAGGCCCACCACATGTTCGTGGGCGAGTCCGGTGTGGCGCGCGTGCTGCAGCGCACCTGCGAGGTGATGAATGCTCTCAAGACGGACGATCCGGCCCAGGTGCGGGCCGCGGGCGCCATCGACCTGCCAACCATCCAGCGCTATCTGAACTTCCACTACAGCGTGACGATCGACCTGTTCGGTGCCGACCAGTCCTCCAACGCCGCCATGTTCTACACCGCCGGCCTCAAGGGTCGCTACGAGGAGGGCAAGCGCGCCGATGACCACACCTTGCTGGACCAGCTCTACACTGTGCTCGAAGTGCAGGGCGACCGCGTGGTGGAGAAGCAGGTGCCGATGCTCAACGCGCTGAACGAGGTGTTGCGCGACGACTTCATCAAGGACTCCGTCGCCGGCGTACAGCGTTGGAACCGTGTCCTCGAAAAGGCCGGCGTCGGCCAGCGTCTGACGGTGCCGCACAAGGCCTTCAACCGTCGGATCGGTACCTTGTCGAACCTGCGGATCTCGCCTGAGGGCCGACCGCTGTCGCAGGCCGAGTGGGACGCCTCCGTGGACGCTTGGCTGCCGACCGCTGCCGACCGCGCCTTCGTTGCCTCCCTCATGGGCCGCGTGGTGGAGCCGGGCAGGTTCGCGGGCTGGATCGCGCCACCCGCCATCGGCATCAACCGTCAGGCGGTGGATTTCGAATACGTGCGCTTCAACTGATGGACGCGATGGTCGCTGGTGCCGGGCTGCTGCGGCAGCACGTCATCGATCCCGAGATCTGCATCCGCTGCAACACCTGCGAGGCGACCTGCCCCATCGGGGCGGTCACCCACGATGACCGCAACTACGTGGTCAAGCCGGAGGTCTGCAATGGCTGCATGGCCTGCGTGCCACCCTGTCCGACGGGTGCCATCGACAACTGGCGTGCGGTGCCCCGGGACCAGGCCTATACGGTGGAGGCGCAACTGGGCTGGGACGAGCTGCCGGCTGAATTGCCCGCCGAAGCCCTCGCACGGGCTGGCGCGGAGGAAGGGTCGGTGACGCCGCCGGAAGTGGCAGGAACCGAAATCGCCGAGCCCGGTACCGCGATCTTCAACACTTCGGCCTTCAACGCGACCTTGCCCCCATGGTCGGCCGCTCACCCGTACGTGAACCTTTATGGCCCGCGCAACCCGACCACGGCGACCGTGGCAGGCAACCACCGGGTGACCGAGGCGGGGACCCAGAGCGACACCCACCACATCGTGCTCGATTTCGGCGCGATGCCTTTTCCCGTCCTCGAGGGGCAGTCGATCGGGATTCTTCCCCCGGGTACGGATCCATCCGGGAAGCCGCACCATGCCAGGCAGTACTCGGTCGCTAGCCCCCGCAATGGCGAGCGCCCGGGCTACAACAACGTCGCGCTCACGGTGAAGCGGGTCACTGCCGACCACCTGGATCGGCCCGTCGCAGGGATCTGCTCCAATTTCCTGTGCGATCTGCGCGTCGGGGATCGGGTCGAGGTCATCGGCCCCTTCGGGGCGTCTTTCCTGATGCCGAACCACCCGCGGTCGAATCTCGTCATGATCTGCACCGGCACCGGATCGGCCCCAATGCGCGCGATGACCGAGTGGCGCCGCAGGTTGCGCGCGGGCGGGCGTTTCGAGGGCGGCAGGCTGATGCTGTTCTTTGGCGCGCGCACACAGCAGGAGCTGCCCTATTTCGGGCCGCTGATGAATCTGCCGCATGATTTCATCGATGTGAACCTCGCCTTTTCGCGTACCCCCGGCCAGCCGAGACGTTACGTGCAGGACGCGATGCGCGAGCGCGCGCCTGACCTCGGCCGGCTGCTCGCCGATGCCGATACCTTCATCTACGTGTGTGGCCTGAAGAGCATGGAGGAGGGCGTCGTTCTGGCGCTCGCCGACAACGCCCGCCAGACGGGTCTCGATTGGGACAGCCTGGCTGCCAGTCTCAAGGCGCAGGGCCGGCTGCACCTCGAAACCTACTGAGGCGCGGTGGCGCGGGGCCTGGGGACAGCGCCCCGGGCGGCGGGGTATGCTCGACATCCCTCAGAAACAGCAGGCGTCTGCGCTCAACCGGGACGACCATCGCCGCACCATGACAGCCGAAAGCAAACAGCAGCATCCCCGCCGCAGGGCCCGCGAAGAACGCGACACCAGGCGGCCCCGCGGGCGGGACACGGGACCAGGCGACCCCGGCCCGCTGACGCCGGCCCGTGTGCCCGGCAGTGGCGGCGTTCCCAGGCTCGTGTTGCGACCGGATCGTCAGAGGTCCCTGCAACGACGCCATCCCTGGATCTTCTCCGGGGCGGTGGAGCGCATCGAAGGCTCGCCTTCGCCGGGAGACACCGTCGAGGTGCGTTCCGCCCAGGGCGGGTTCCTGGCGTGGGCAGCCTGCAGCCCCGAGTCGCAGATCGTCGGGCGCGTCTGGGATTTCCACGAGGGTGCGCGCATCGGTGCCGAGTTTTTCGCCGAACGCGTCCGTGTCGCCGTCGCGCGCCGTGACAGGGTGTTCGGTGCCGAGCCGGGGCACGCGGTGCGTCTGGTGCACGGGGAGGCCGACGGCCTTCCCGGGGTCGTCGTGGATCGGTTCGCCGAACGGGCGGTGGTGCAACTCACCACCGCCGGGGCGTGGCGCTGGCGTGACGCCATCGTCGATGCGGTGTGCGCCGCCACCGGCATATCGTCGGTCTACGAGCGCTCCGATGCCGACGTTCTCGCGCTCGAGGGGCTGTCTCCCCGGGTAGGGCCACTGCGTGGCGAGGCCCCGGGCGGTCCGGTGGGCATCGAGGAAAACGGGCTGCGCCTTGGCATCGACATCGTCGATGGTCACAAGACAGGTTTCTATCTCGACCAGCGCGACAACCGTGCCCTGCTCCGCGACCTTGCTGCCGAGCGAGAGGTGCTGGACTGCTTCTGCTACACCGGGGGCTTCACGCTGAGCGCGCTCGCAGGCGGGGCCGCGCACGTGACCTCGGTGGACAGTTCGCCGGAGGCGCTCGCAGCCCTGCGGCGTCATGTCGTGGCCAATGCGCTGCCGGAGGCGAGATCCGATGCTGTGCAGGCCGATGTATTCGCGCACCTGCGCAAGTTCCGTGACCAGGGCCGGCGCTTCGACGTGATCGTCCTCGATCCGCCAAAATTCGCCCCCACAGCCTCGGCGGCGGAGCGTGCCGCCCGCGGGTACAAGGACATCAACCTCTGGGCCATGAAGCTGCTGCGGCCTGGAGGCCTGTTGTTCACCTTCTCCTGCTCCGGTGGGGTATCTCGGGATCTCTTCCAGAAGATCGTTGCCGGTGCCGCGGTCGACGCCGGGGTGGATGCCCGCATCCTGCATCACATGAGTGCCGCGGCAGATCACCCGGTCAGCCTGGCGTTTCCCGAAGGCGAGTACCTCAAGGGACTGCTCTGCGAGATCGGCTGAGGAGGACGCGCTTGGAAACCGAATTCATCGTCGTACGCCACGGCCAGACCGAGTGGAACCGGCAGGGTCGCATCCAGGGGCATCTGGACAGCCCCCTCACCGTCGAGGGACGGGCCCAGGCCGAGGCCATCGCCCGCCGACTTGCCGGTACGCCCGTCGAGGCGATCTGGTGCAGCGACCTCGGTCGGGTGCTGGATACCGCGGCGCCTGCAGCCCGGACGCTGGGGCTGACGGTTCGCACCGATGAGAGGCTGCGCGAAAGGCAGCTCGGCCTGTTCCAGGGGCTCACCTTCGCGGAGGCTTCCGAGGCTCACCCCGGGCGGTTCTCGCGGTTCCGCGCGCGCGACCTCGGCGAGGACATGCTCGATGGCGAAACCCTGCCGCAGATGCGCGACCGCGTCGCCGAGGTGCTGGGTGCGATCGCGGCCGCGCATCCTGCAGCCACTGTTCTGGTGGTCACCCATGGCGGCGTGCTTGACCAGGTCTATCGGCTCGCCACCGGCATGCCGCTGGACGCGCCTCGCAGCTTCGAGGTCGAGAACGCCTCGATCAATCGTCTGAGGTGGTCCTCGGGCCGCCTTTCGCTTCAGATGTGGGGAGACGTGTCGCATCACGGCGATGTTCCCGGCGCTGCCGACTTCTGACCCCCAGGATCATTGCGTGGCCGGCGGAATCCGGCTAATTTCCGCCCCTCGACGCAACTCCGTCGCGTTGCCTGGTGCTGGAGAATTCCCCTGTGTTTTCAGAGACGAAATCGCGCAGCAGCGCGTCAGTGGCAACAGCGTTGTTGCTTTTGCTGAACCCTGCCACAGAGGCCCGTGAGCCATCGGTTGGTGCAGATGCAAAAGCCCGGGCGGCCTCGGCCGCCGCCATGGAGGCCCCGGCCGTCATCGTCACCGGCAACCCCGTTGGCAGCGACCTCATGGACCTCGCTTCGCCTGCGGATGTCCTGCACGGCGCCACACTGCGTGCCAGGCTCGAGCCGACGCTCGGGGAGACGCTCGCCAACCAGGTGGGCGTCAGTTCCAGCTACTTCGGTCCGGCGGCAAGTCGGCCGGTGATCCGCGGGTTGGACGGCGAGCGGGTGAGGATCCTTCAGAACGGTGCGGGGGTGCTGGACGCCTCCGGGGCCAGTCCGGACCACGCGGTCGCCCTCGAGCCCCTGACCCTGGACAGGATCGAGATCGTGCGCGGACCCGCAGCGCTGCTCTATGGCGGGTCAGCCATTGGTGGCGTGGTCAACGCCATCGACAGCCGCATTGCCCAGGTCGCGCCCGATCGGCCGTTCTCCGGGTCGGCCGAGCTGCGCTTCGGCGGTCCGGCGGACGAGCGCGCCGGAGTGGCACGCCTGAGCGGCGGCAACGAGCGCCTTGCCCTGCATGTCGATGCCTTCCGTCGCGACACCAGCGATCTGCACATCCCGGGTTTCGCCCGTTCCGCGCGTCTGCGCGGGCGAGACCCGCTGGCACCGCCGGACACCGAGGCCCAGAAGCGCCTGCCCAACAGTGCCAGCAGTTCCGACGGTCTGGGAGTGGGTGCCACCACCTTCTTCGACCGAGGTCACGTGGGCTTTTCCGTCGCCACCCTGGGCAACAACTACGGCACCGTCGCCTCCCGGGACGTGACCATCGACATGAAGCAGACGCGCTACGACCTCGCTGGCGAGGTCCGGGAGCTTGGCTTCGTGGAGAACGCGCGCTTTCGCGTCGGTTTTACCGACTACCGCCATACCGAGTTCGATGCCGGCGCTCCGGGCACTCGATTCAACAACAAGGGATTCGACGCCCGGGTGGACCTGCGCCACCAGCGCATTGGTCGTTTTGACGGTGCCTTCGGCGTGCAACTGCTCGAGTCGCGCTTCCGCGCTCTCGGGGATGAGGCCTTCGTCCCGCCGGTGAAGACGCAGATGGCCGCGCTCTTCGTCTACGAGGAGACCAGTTTCGGCGCACTCAAGCTGTCCGGCGGTGCCCGCGTCGATCAGGTACGTCTGTCGGCGGAGGAGTACCTGCCGAACTTCTCGCCCGCCGAGTCGAGGAGCTACACGCCCAAGGGCGCCTCCCTCGGTGCGGTGCTTGCCCTGTCGCAGGAGCTGTCGCTGGCGGCCAACCTCTCCTATACCCAGCGCGCGCCCAATTATGCGGAGGTCTTCGCCAACGGTCCGCACGCCGCCACCAGCCAGTTCGAGGTGGGCAACCGCAACCAGGGCCTGGAGCGGGCCACCGCGTTCGACCTCGCCCTGCGCAAGCGAGGCGGCATGGTCACCGGCAGCCTGGGCGTGTTTGCGCAGCGCTTCGGCAACTTCATTGCACTGCTGCCCACAGGGGCGGCGGATGCCGGGTCCGGACTGGACATATTCCAGTTCAGCGGGGTGAAGGCCGAGTTTCGGGGCATCGAAGCCGATACCCGCCTGCATCTGATCGACACGGTCGGCCACACCCTGCATCTGGACCTGAGGGCGGATTACACCCGGGCCGAGAACGCCACCGACAACACGCCGCTGCCCCGCATATCGCCGCTGCGCTTTACGGTCGCCGCCGTGGCGGACCGGGATGGCACGGGATTCCGCCTGGAAGCCATCCGTGCATCCGACCAGAACCGGGTGGCTGCCAACGAGTTGCCCACCGATGGCTACACGCTGGTGAACCTGCGCCTCACCCACCGGCTCCATCAGCAGGATGCGCGACGTGTGGAGCTGTTCCTCAGGGCGAGCAACCTGCTCGACCAGGAGGTGCGCTTCCACACGTCGGTACTGAAGGACCTCGCGCCCCTGGGCGGGCGAAGCGTCATGGTCGGGGTCAACGGGTCGTTCTGACGCCGATGCCGGATGGGGGCGGCCTCCTTCCGGGGCGGCGCCGATCCTGGAAGTCGTAGCTGGTGGGTCAGGGGGTCTCCACGGGTCGGGGGTTCGGCGCCCCCGCCTGGTATTGTGGTGGTTGAAGGTCCATGTCGGGTGGCCTGTTCCGGGCGGCAGCGACGTCGCCGGTTTTCCCAGCCCTGGCCGGCACCGGGATTGCTCGCCGACGCGGTCCCGTTTACTCTCGCCTACTCCATCCTGCCCGGCCGGCGCATCGGGCACCCTCATGACTGCCGACAAGCTCGAAGTGATCGAACTCCAGGGCAGCCTGTCCGCTGCCATGCGCCAGGCTGCCTTGCGCTATGCGGACGGTGATCAGGACGGCGCTCGACTCGCCCTCGACACGGCACTGGACGCGGACATCACCGACAGGCGCGACTGGCTCGCGCTGATGGATCTTGAACTGCTCCAGGGTCGGCGCGCCAGCCACGATGCCCTGGTGCAGCGATACGTCGGCCGTTTCGGTGAACCCCCGCCTGCGGAGCGGGCCCGCGCCGCGCGCGCGTCGACCCAGCCCAGCGAACTCAGGCCTGGTGGTGCTGGCTGCATCCTGCTCGGCGGCGCGCTTGACGCCCGGGTGATGCCTGCCATGGCGTCCATCCGGGCCGCCGCCGCAACGCACGTGGTGGTCCACGTCGACGTGTCCCGTGTCGAGGAGGTCGACAATGTTGGCTGCCGTCTGCTGGGCAGCGCCCTGGTTGACCTCATCGAGGCGGGCAACGGCATCGTGCTGTCGGGTACGGAACAACTCGAGAGGCTGTTGCGCTTCCTGCTTCGTGCCCAGCCGGAGCAGCGCTCCCCCTGGGACCTGCTGCTGCTGTTGCTGCGCCTGGCAGGCGATCAGGCGGCGTTCGACCACGAGGCCGCTGCCTGCGCGCTGGCGCTGGGCACAACGGCACCACAGTGGGAGCCGCTGCTGATGCCCCGTCTCGAGGCAGGAGGCGCGCCCGAACGGCGAGCGCAGCCCCGCTACGTCCTGCGTGATCGTCTTGATCTGCGCGGTACGATCGAGCGCGCCGACGATGTCCGGCTGTCGGAACTCGCCACATTCGCGGCCGACAATGAATACGTGAACATTCAACTCGCGCGGCTGGAACGCCTGTCTTTGCCTGCCGCGGATGAACTGGCCCGCATCGTGGCCGCAGCAGCGGCCGCGGGGCGGACGGTGCGACTCATCCGGCCCAATCAGCTCGTCGGTGCGGTCCTGGAGATCCTCGGTCTCGGCGAGCACGCCATTCTCCTCCTGGAGCGGCCCTGAACCGGGGGACAGACACATGAGTGAGCAATTCCACGGCACCACCATCGTCTCGGTACGTCGCGGCGCTCGGGTGGCGCTGGGCGGCGATGGCCAGGTCACGCTCGGCAACATCGTGATCAAGGCGAGCGCCCGGAAAGTCCGTCGTCTCCATCACGACCGGCTGCTCGCCGGGTTTGCGGGCGGCACTGCCGATGCCTTCACCCTGTTCGAGCGCTTCGAGGCGAAGCTGGAAAAGCATCAGGGGCATCTGGTGCGCTCGGCGGTCGAACTGGCCAAGGACTGGCGCACCGACCGGATGTTGCGGCGGCTCGAGGCGATGCTCGCGGTGGCTGACCGTGAGACCTCTCTCATCATCACCGGCAATGGAGATGTGCTCGAGCCCGAGCTGGGTCTGGTCGCCATCGGCAGCGGGGGTGCCTATGCCCAGGCGGCTGCGCGGGCCCTGCTCGAGAACACCGAGCTCCCGCCTCGCGACATTGTCTCCAAGTCGCTGGCGATTGCCGGGGATCTTTGCATCTACACCAACCAGCACCACACCATTGAGGAACTTGGCTGAGACGACCGTCCCGGCCCGGTGGCGGGCATGACGTGGAACAATGGATGAGACCTGCCACTGCGCACGATGGGGTGCCGGCCCGATCCGGCCTGCCGGCGGTTGCGGCGCCAGCCGAGCCCTGGGCCGTCATCGCGCGCTTCCGCGTTCCGCCGCAGAGTGGTTCCGTCCGCGCCATGCGGGATGTCCGACCCCGCCGCACGACCCCATCGCCCACCATGCCGCTCCGAGGTGACACTCCGGGGCGCGCGAAACAGGTCTGACCATGTCCGCCATGACACCGCAGGAAATCGTCCACGAGCTGGACAAATACATCGTCGGCCAGGATGCGGCAAAGAAGGCAGTGGCCATTGCGCTGCGCAACCGCTGGCGTCGACAGCAGGTCGCCGAGCCGCTGCGTCACGAGATCACGCCCAAGAACATCCTGATGATCGGCCCCACGGGCGTCGGCAAGACCGAGATCGCGCGACGTCTGGCGCGGCTGGCCGATGCCCCCTTCATCAAGGTGGAGGCGACCAAGTTCACGGAGGTCGGCTACGTTGGCCGGGACGTCGACACCATCATTCGCGATCTGGTGGAGGTGGCGGTCAAGCAGACCCGCGAGCAGGAGATGCGGAAGATGCAGCATCGGGCGGAGGACGCAGCCGAGGAGCGGATCCTCGACGTGCTGCTGCCGCCGGCCCGAGACCCGGGCTTCGGTGCTCCGACGGACAGCGACGACAGGCAGGGCTCGACGCGGCAGAAATTCCGCAAGAAGCTGCGCGAGGGGGAACTTGACGACAAGGAGATCGACATCGACGTCGCGCAGACCCTGCCGGGCATGGAGATCATGGCACCGCCCGGCATGGAGGAACTTGGTTCCCAGATCCAGAGCATGTTCCAGAGCCTCGGCGCCGGGCGGCGCAAGACGCGCCGGCTGCGCATCGATGAGGCCATGAAGCTGTTGGTCGAGGAGGAAGCCGCGCGATTGGTGAACGACGAGGACCTCAAGCTCAAGGCGCTCGCCAACGTCGAGGCCAACGGCATCGTGTTCATCGACGAGATCGACAAGATCGCCACGCGCTCCGAGCATCAGGGTGCAGACGTCTCGCGTCAGGGTGTGCAGCGCGACCTGCTGCCGCTGGTGGAGGGCACGACGGTGTCGACCAAGCACGGGATGATCAGGACCGACCACATCCTGTTCATCGGCAGCGGTGCCTTCCACCTGTCCAAGCCATCCGACCTCATTCCCGAACTGCAGGGGCGCTTCCCCATCCGGGTGGAGCTCGGCTCCCTGTCGGTGGACGACTTCGAGCGGATCCTCACCTCGACCGATGCCTGCCTGACGCGACAGTACGAGGCGCTGCTGGCCACCGAGGGGGTTCGCCTGGAGTTCACGCCCGACGGCATCCGGCGCATCGCCCAGACCGCCTGGCAAGTCAACGAGAAGACCGAGAACATCGGAGCCCGGCGGCTCTACACCGTCATGGAGCGTTTGCTCGAGGACATCTCCTTCGACGCGTCACGGCGCGGCGGACAGGCGCTGGTCGTCGACGAAGCCTACGTGAACGGCGTGCTCGGCGAGTTGGCCGCGACGGAGGATCTCGCACGATACGTGCTCTGAAGCATCCACCGCCTCGGGCCTGCTCGCGCGCCGGGCTGGCGCACATGGGCCCGCGCTGCGTACGTCCAACTCCGGAGAATCAGGATTCATGAACGCCGGGACCACCTATCTGCTCGAAGTCAATCCCAGGCTTCCGCCCCGCCTTGCCCGTCTCGAGGAACTGGCGAACAACCTCTGGTACAGCTGGGATCGCCCCACCAGGGCGCTGTTCGCCCGTCTTCACACCGGTCTGTGGGATGCCGTGGGTCACAGTCCCAAGGCCTTCCTGAAGCGCATAGACGAGCGCCGGCTGGTGGACGCGGCTGCAGACCCCGTGTTTCTGAACAGCTACCACAGGGTGCTGTCGGCCTACGACACCTATCACGGCGAGCCGCTGCGGCGGAGCGGGTCCGAGTGGCTGCGGCAGTCCGATCTTGTCGCCTACTTCTGTGCCGAGTTCGGCTTCCACGAATCGCTGCCCATCTACTCCGGGGGCCTGGGCATTCTCGCCGGAGACCACTGCAAGGCGGCGAGCGACATGCGGCTGCCGTTCGTCGGGGTCGGGCTGCTGTACCGTCAGGGCTACTTCTCGCAGCGCATCGATGCCGATGGCAACCAGCACGCGGCTTTCGCGGACAACGATTTCGACGACCTTCCGGTCACCCCTCTGACGCGCGACGACGGGTCGCCACTGCAGGTACACGTCGACCTGCCGGGGCGCAGGGTCACGGTCCAGGTCTGGAATGCACGCATCGGGCACGTCGACCTGTATCTGCTCGACACCGATCTGGGCGCGAACGAAGCACGGGACCGGGGCATCACACATCGCCTCTACGGTGGTGACCGGCAGGACCGGCTCGAGCAGGAGATCGTCCTGGGCATCGCGGGGGTGCGGGCGCTGGCCGCCATGGGGCTGTCGCCAACGGTCTGGCATATCAACGAAGGCCATGCCGCGTTCCTGGTGCTGGAGCGGATGCGCGAACTCGTCTCCCGCGGCATCGACTTCCCCACCGCGCTCGAGGCGGTTGCCGCCAACACCGTGTTCACAACGCACACCCCGGTTCCTGCCGGGCACGACCACTTCTCCGAGGAGATGATGGCGGCGTACTTCGAGCAGTTCCACGGCGAACTGAAGCTGTCCCGTGAGCAGTTCCTGGCACTTGGGCGCGCCGACGGCAGCGGCGAATTCAACATGACCACGCTGGCGGTGCGTGGGTCCCGCTTCCAGAACGGGGTCTCGCGCATCCACGGCGGCGTGTCCAGCCGCATCCTGTCCTCGCTGTGGCCGCAGATCGAACCCGAGGAAAACCCGGTCGATCACGTTACCAACGGGGTGCATGTGCCCACCTTCCTGGCACAGGAATGGGGCGACGTGTTCGACCGCTACCTTGGTTTCGACTGGAGCCAGAACGCCTGCGACGTCGCATTCTGGCGTAACGTCCACGCCATCCCCGACCACCTGTTCTGGAGTGTGCGCCAGTCCCTCAAGGCCAGGATGCTGCACCTCGTGCGCCACAGGGTGTCGACCCAGCATTTCCGCAACAACGGTTCGGAGGCACACCTCGACCGGCTGCTCAGGCTGACCGATCCGGGAAATCCGAATGTCCTGACGATCGGGTTCGCCCGACGGTTCGCCACCTACAAACGCGCCGCACTGCTGCTCGAGAACCTCGGCTGGCTGAAGTCCATCGTGTGCGACGAGCAGCACCCGGTGCTGTTCCTGTTCGCCGGCAAGGCGCATCCCGCCGATGTGCCGGGTCAGGACCTGATACGTCGCCTCACCCAGATATCGAGGATGCCGGAGTTCGAAGGTCGCATGCTGGTGGTCGAGAACTACGACCTGCGGCTTGCCAGGCGGCTGGTGTCGGGGGTTGATGTCTGGCTCAACAACCCGGTGTATCCCCTCGAGGCCAGTGGAACCTCCGGCATGAAGGCCGGCATGAACGGCGTGATCAACCTGTCGGTTCGCGATGGCTGGTGGGACGAAGGCTACGACGGGCACAACGGTTGGGCCATCAAGCCCGTTTCGGAAACGATGGACGAGCATCGCCGCAACGTCGAGGAGTCCAACACCCTGTACGAACTGCTGCAGGACCAGGTGGTTCCGGCCTACTACCGGCGCAATGAGATGGGCTACTCGCCGGAATGGGTGCGTATGGCGAAGAATTCCATGGCAACCCTGCTGCCCCGGTTCAATGCCGCACGCATGGTCAATGAATACATCGCCTGGTTCTACCTGCCGGCGAGCCGGCAGTGGCGCCGCTACTCCGAGGCTGCCATGACGGGTGCGACCGGGGTGGCACAGTGGAAGGCGCATGTGCGCCGAGCCTGGGGCAATGTCCGCATGCGTTGGCTCAGCCAGGCACCAAAGAAGATATCCTACGGCACGGGTATCCGCTTCGAGGTGGGTGTTCACCTCGATGGGCTGGACACGGATTCGGTGGTGCTCGAGATGATCCTCGCCCGCCCTTCCGACCAGGAGAGCCAGCGGACGCGCGCCAACCACCTGTTCGAGTTCGATGGCACCTTCACCGAGCAGGGTGAGCATCGCTACGTCCTGGAACTCACGCCAGAGCTGTGCGGCCGGCTGGAGTTCCGCGTCCGCCTGTATCCCCACCATCCGCTGCTGACCCATCCGCACGAGATGGGGATGATGATCTGGCTGTGAACCGTGCCACGACGGGTTGGCCGGCATTGCCGAAGGCTGCCGACGATGCCATGCTTGCCCCAAGGTTCGTCGCTGCATGCGCATCGATCGCCTTCCCTGGTGAGGTCGCCTGGTCCTGCAGCCGGGCGCCGGCTTCACCGGCGGTAACGCGGAGACACGGGCCTTGAACATCGCCATGCAGATCATCTCCATCGCCGACCGGCCCACCCATGGCCCGGAGGCGGTGTTCGGTCCTGCGGGTGGAACGATCGGCCGCCGCTCGGACAACACCCTGGTGATCCCGGATGCCACCCGCCACGTGTCGCGCCTGCACGCAACCGTTTTCTGGAGTCAGGGGGCCTTCCGCATCCGGGACCAGGGATCCTTCCTGCCAGTCTATGTGAACGGGCGCGGTATCGGCTTTCAGCGCGACATGATCCTCCGGGCAGGGGACCGCATCCAGATCGGGCCCTACGTCCTGCTGGTGTCGGAGGCGGATCCCTCCCGTGCCGTCACAGGGCCGGGCGGCATCGTCGGGCCGCGACAGACGGCCTCACTCGAGGCACCCGCAGCCACTGTTGAGTCAGTGCCTACTTTCGAGGAAATTCAAGCAAGATTGGCTGCGGCAAAGGCGGCAGGGCATCAGCTGACGAAGGGTTCCGGCCACGCCGGAGAGCCCGAGGCGGACGCCGATGCCGCCACCACACAGTCCCTCCACGCCGGTCAGTCGTCTGGCAATGCGGTTGGGGACCGTGATGGCGACAGGCCTCCCGCGTCCGACACCGCGAATGACCAGCGACCCCGGCAACCTTCGTCCGGACGTCCTGCCGTAGGTCTGTCGGAGGCCGCGCGCGCACTGTTGAGGTGGCGCGACTGAGTCGTCGGGGCCCCGTCCGGGGCAGGAGCTTGTGTCGGATCGCCCCCCGGGAAGGTGGGCGAAGGGCGGCGATCGTGGGCGACGACCTCATGGGACTCCCGGGCGGGCGGTGTATCTTCGGGGCGGCCGCACACCGGACCAGTTCCTTTCCCGCTTCAGCCGGCCTGCAATGTCCCGGAGGTGTGGCGGCGAGACCAGAACAACAGGAACAGGCCACCGGCCACCATGGGCAGGGATAGCCACTGCCCCATGGTCAGGCCCATGGCGAGGAAACCCAGAAAGTCATCGGGTTCGCGCGCGAATTCGCCGATGAAGCGCATCACGCCGTAACCGCTCAGGAACAGGCCCGACACCGCCCCCCGGGGCCGTGGCTGTGCCGAGAACCACCACAGCAGAGCGAAGAGCACGGCACCTTCCAGTGCCGCCTCGTAGAGCTGTGAGGGGTGGCGCGCCAGACTGTCCACGTTCGGAAAGACCACGGCCCAGGGCACGTCGGTCGGTCGTCCCCAGAGCTCCGCATTGATGAAATTGCCGATGCGGCCGAATCCGAGCCCGGCGGGCGTGAGCGGGGCTATGAAGTCGGTCACCGCGAGCCAGGACAGGTGACGGCGCCGGGCAAACCAAGCCATGGCGATGATCACACCGAGGAATCCGCCGTGGAAGGACATGCCGCCTTCCCAGACGTACAGGATGCGGAGTGGCTCCTGCAGGTAGTCGGCGAACTTGTAGAACAGGACGTAGCCCAGACGCCCGCCGAGCACCACCCCGATCACCGCGTAGAACAGCAGGTCATCGACATCCTTGAGGGACCATCCGAGGTCTCGCCGGGTCCTGGCCCGGTGGCGCCCCAGCATCAGACCGACGACGAACCCAGCCAGATACATCAGACCGTACCAACGCACGGCGACCGGACCCAGCTTGAGGGCAATGGGGTCGAACTGGGGATGAACGATCATGCGGGATCCAGAGCGTGGCAGCGCCGGATTATACGGGCGACGGGCCTTCCGGCGTCGTGGCTCACGGGACCGTCGTGCCCAGCATGCGCGCAAGAATGACACCCGTGTGGCGCGACAGGTGCGCGGTGTTCCGGTGTCTGTCGTAGAAACGCGGATTGGGGACCATGGCCGCCAGTCTGGCCGCCTGCTCGGGGCCGAGCGCAGCGGCGCTGGTCCGGAAGTAGTGACGCGCGGCCGCCTCCGCCCCGAAGACACCATTCCCCCACTCGATGACATTGAGATAGATCTCGAGGATGCGGCGCTTGCTCATCACGGCCTCGAGCATCACGGTGATGACCGCCTCCTGCGCCTTGCGCCAGGGTGTGCGCTGTGAGGACAGGAAAAGGTTCTTTGCCAGTTGCTGGCTGATGGTGGAGCCTCCCGCCACCACCCGGCCTTTGCGCAGGTTCTTTTCGTAGGCTCTTTGCAACGCGTCCCAGTCGAAGCCCTCGTGATCGAGGAACTTGCCGTCCTCGGCAGCGATGACGGCCCGCTTCAGGTGGATCGAGATCCGCTCGTAGGGAACCCAGCGGTGTCGCAGGCCGGCGTCCGGATTGCGTTCCTGCAACACCTCGAGGCGGTCCTCCATGAAGCGGGAGGAGGCGGGGTCGAATCGGATCCACCACACCACGTGGGCGAAGATCCAGGCCTGATAAAGGAGCAGCAGGAGGGCGGATACCACAAGCACGCGCCAGACGAGGCGGAGGGCACTCCTCACCGCAACCTCACGTCCCGCGCAGCATGGCGAGCACCGGGCGGGTGTCCGGACGGACGCCGCGCCACAGCAGGAAGGACTCGGCCGCCTGTTCCACCAGCATGCCCAGGCCGTCGGCCCAGCCGCCTGCCCCCGCGTCGCGAGCCAGCGACAGGAACGGCGTCTCGCCCTTGCCGTACATCATTTCGTAGGCGAACGCGCCGCTGGCGAAGACGTCCGGACAGAGATCAGGCGCCGCGCCGCCGATGGCGGCGGACGTGGCGTTCACAATCAAGTCGAAGCGCTGACCACGCAGTTCGGCCAGCCCGCAGGCCGATACCGGACCCCAGTCGCGGAACATTGAGGAGATCGACACCGCCTTCTCGGGAGTGCGGTTGGCAATCACCACGCATGCCGGCTTGTGCTCGAGCAGGGGCAGGATGACGCCCTGGGCCGCACCGCCCGCGCCGAGCAGCAGGATGCGTGCGCCGGCAAGGCCGACGCCGAGGTTGCGCGTCAGGTCGTTCGCCAGCCCCGCGCCATCGGTGTTGTCGCCCAGGATGGATCCGTCGTCGAAGCGCAGCGTGTTCACCGCGCCGGCCGCCTCTGCCCGCGGCGTCCGCAGTGAGCTGTATGCGAAGGCCTGCACCTTGAACGGCAAAGTCACGTTCATCCCGCGCCCGGCCGCGGCGCGAAAGGCATCCACGGTTCCAGGGAACCCGTCGAGCGGCCCGAGGATGCGCTCATAGCTCATGTCCTGTCCGGTCTGGCGCGCGAATGCGGCATGTATCTCCGGTGACTTGCTGTGGGCGATGGGGTTGCCGATCACGGCGTAACGGTCGGTCATTCGGACACCAGTTCCTGTGCGCGGGTGAAGGTCCAGTTGCGGGTGATGCTGATGACGTCGTAGCGGCTGCGTATGGCCGGCGGGAACGGCGGAAACGGCGATGCCAGTTCGACGATCCGGCGCGCCGCGCGATCGAGCAGGACGAAGCCGGAGGAGCGGTCGATGTCGACCCGCTCGACCGAGCCATCGGCACGGATGGAAACGGTGATGAGCAGGGAGGCGTAGAGCCCCTGACGCTTCGCTTCCTCCGGGAAGTTGTGCGTGCCCACGCGCTCGATGCGCTGACGCCATTCGTCGACGTATTGGGCATAGACGACGCTTTCCGTGCGCGCGCCGATGAACTTGCGTCGCGGCAGAGTCTGGTACTGATCCCACTCCCGGGAGATCTCCGCCTCCAGCCTCGCGATGCGCAGGGCCCGCTGCTCCGCCTGGGCCCTGGCTACCGGATCGTCGGTCCGGGGTACGGCCTGGAAGGCGTCGCTCACCGGATCGGCCACCGGCATGGCCTTCACCCGGGTGAGAAGGCGTCGCATCTCGGCCTCGAGTTTTTCCACGCGCTGCGCTGCCTGGGCGGCCGCATCCAGCTCCGTGGACTCGTCCACTGCAGGCAGATTGCTCCGGGCCCGCCGTCGGGCCTCCGTGTTTCCGCCCCCGTCCAGATCGGCCTGGGCCAGCGCATCGGCGCGGTTGGGCTTGTGGGCGGACTTGCTGTTGACAAGCACCACCTCCAGCGGGGTGGCGAGGTTCTCGAGTGATCGCGGTGGCGGCGCCACGAACTTCACCAGCAGCAGGGCGGCATGCGCCATGACCGACAGCCCGATCGCGACCGACAACGTGCGGTTGTGATCCCGCGGCTTGTTGGCCCCGGCCGGCACTGCCGCGGATGGGGCCGTGGCGGCCGGCTTATCCACGCTCGCAGTGAAGACGTCCGGCCGGCTGCCGGTCACGGCGCCAAGGCCCGGCGACCCTCAGGCCACCGGTGCCCAGGGCACGCATGGGGTCCTCAGGCCTTTGCTGCATCCTGGGGCAATCGTCCGACGAAGCGGCAATCGAGATCGAGGCCGAGAAGGTCGATTCCCGACACCTCGATCTCCACCCGCTGGCCGGTTTCCGTATCCTGCAGCGAAGGCACCCTGGCAAACAGGGGAATGCGCTCGAAGCGCACCAGGCTCTCGCGCAGCACCACCGCGCCAGTCCGGTGGATGCCTTCCTGGAGCAGCCAGCGCAGGCACCAGTAACGCTCCATGGTGCGCTGGAAATCCGCATAGCCTTCATAGGCAGCCTCAAAGTCGCGGATGGCGACCAGCATGCTCTCCGGCGTGCCCTGGTAGGGTACCGGCAGGTCGAGTGCTGTCGCGATGATCTGGCGCTGATTGATCAGATCCACATACCTGCGCAACGGGGAACTTGACCAGGCGTACTGCTCGACGCCCAAGCCCTCGTGCGGGCCGGCATCGATGGACATGCGCACCTTGCCGCCGCTCTGCACACGGTAGATGCCCGGGACACCGTACTCCAGCAGATGACGGCCCCACTCGACATTGGCGAGGATCATCATCTCCGCGACGACCTTGTCCACCGGTGAACCGCGGCGTCTCTCGACGATGCGGACGCGTCCCTCCTCGACGTAGAAGCTGAATTCCTGCCGTTCCTGTACCTGATCGGCCTTGCCGCGCGCGGCCTCAAGGCGGCGCGCGTAGCGGTAGAGCATTCCGAGTTCCTGGCCGAAGCGGAAATCCAGGCGACCCGCCGCGATGCTTTCCTCGTTGAAGTTTGCCTCGAGGGAGCCATGACGCAGGTTCTCGACGATGGGCACGCGCTCGACCCGCGTTTCGTAGCCCACCACCGCCAGTTCCGGGTCGAGGAAGGCATAAAGCGACACTGCCGGCCGTGCCTCGCCGGCGGTCAGCGTGAAGCGCTCGATCACTGCACCCGGCAGCATCGTGATCTTGTCGCCCGGCATGTACACGGTCGACAGGCGACCAGCGGCCACCTGGTCCAGTGCGCTGCCCGGCGCAATGCCCAGGGCGGGCGCGGCGATGTGGATCCCGACGCGCCACCCGCCGCCGGGCAGCGCCACCACCGACAGCGCATCGTCGATCTCGGTGGTGGTGGAGTCGTCGATGCTGAAGGCTTCCACGTCGGCCACCGGCAGGTCCGGAATAACCGTCTCGGGACCCGTGGCCGGGAAGCCCGCACCACCCGGAAAGGCGGTACGAAGGAAACGCCGGAGGTGGTAGTCCTGGCTGGAGGGAATGGCCCCGCAACGCTCCAGCAGATGGACCTGCTGGAGACCGGTGGCCAGGGCTGCCGCTTCCAGGGCCTTGACCTCGATGGTGTTGCGATCCGGCTCGTATAACAGTTCGTCGAGTTTGGGGACGAAGGCCTGCGGCAGCTCGAAGCGGGACAGGCTTTCCACGTAGGACGCCTGCAGCATGGCCTGCTGGCGCTTGCGTTCGACGCTGGCCAGCGCCGCCTTGAGCGCGTCCTCGGGCGCGGCGCGGTAGCGACCCCGGCCTTTCTTGTAGAAGTGCATCGGCGAGCCGTGCAGGCGCATCAGCAGGCCGGCGGCTTCCTCCGGGCGCGGTTCGTGGCCGAAGTAGTCGCGCCCCAGGGCCAGAAAATCGAATTCGTCGGCTGGCGCAACCTCCCACAGGAAACCGGGGTCGATGTCGGCCGCCACGCCTTGCGCAGCTTCCATGAAGGGCCCCGGGCCAGGGGTCGGGAAGCGCAGCAGCACCGCGTTGGCCTTGACCTTGCCACGCTTCCCGTGGACGGTCTCGACCTGAAGCGAGGTATTGTTGTCGGCGAGTACGGTGCCAGCCTTGAAGCTGCCGTCCTCTTCGTAGAAAACATTCACTGAAGGGATTCCGCTCGGGGAGAGGGCCTGCGCGTAGGCGCGCCAGCCGCCGGGAGGCCGGCCATCGCGAAAATCGATTATAGCGGCTGGCCCGATGCGGCTGCCGCGTCGCCGAACGCCAGGACGGCTTCCAGGTGCTGTTCGAAGTCGGTGAACCCGTGGTCCGAGCCCTGTACCACGACGCTTCGTGCCCCGGGGTAATGCGCCATGGTCACACGCCAGTCGAGCAGTTCGTCGCCCGTGGTCACCATCACGAGATAGTGCTCCATCCGCGTCGGCTGCGCCACGGCGTAGGCACGCATCTGGTCCAGGTGCGCCGGCGTAAGGGTGTAGGCCTCGCCCGTATAGAGATTGCGCTGCGGACCCAGGTAGGATCGAAGACCGAGATGCGGCGTGATCGCCGGATTGACCAGCACCGCCCGGCAGCCGTGGCGCTCCGCCAGCCAGGTGGCATAGAAGCCCCCCAGTGAACTGCCAACCAGCACCGGGGGTGATGTCGGAGGGGCCGCCGCCACGACGGCCTCCAGTTGTGCAATGGCCTCGTCAGGCCAGTGCGACAGCGCCGGGCAGGCGAATTCGCCGCCGCGGCCGGCGAGGGCGAGACGCGTCTGGAGTTGGCGGGCCTTGACCGAAGCCGGTGCGCTGTTGAAGCCGTGGATGTAGAGGTACATGCGGGGTCTCCGATGAAGGTTGGCGCGCCACGCGCTTGCCGCCTGCCGACCAATGGTGCGCCGCGCACCGGCATTGTGCCGTCGCGCCGCCCTCCCGGATCGTGAGGCACCATCAGGCGTGCACACACCCGACGGTTCGAACGCCGGTGGCGTTCGTTCTGTCATAGGGCTCACGGTGATTCCGATGATTGCCATCGTGCCGTCCGGTTCGGGCCGAAGGCTGATGCACTGCCCCGGGGACAGCCATTTACCCGGCCGATCCGGTGAGCAATCGGCCGCATCGTTACGAGGAGACATGCCAGTGAATGATCGTCGTGCTTTCCTGACCGGTTGCGCTGCCACTGCCGCCGGAGCCGCCATGTCACCGCTCGCCATCGCCGGGGATGGCGATGCACGACCCGAGATCCAGGCGCTGCGCTCCGGACGGGTGGGCCAATTCCAGAGTGGCGTGCACCTGCTTCCCGCAACATCGGAGACGGTCCAGTGGGGTTGGTTCGATCAAGATGAGGCCCCCAGGGCGCGAATCAAGCCGGGTGACACCGTCGTCATGGAGACGATGATGGGGTCGCTGAATCAGATCCTGCCCGGGTCCACCATCGAGGAGATCACGCGCCTGCGCGTCGATCACCCCGGCCGCGGGCCGCACTCCATCACCGGGCCTGTCTTTGTCGAAGGTGCATTGCCGGGGGACAGTCTGCGCATCCGCATCAACCGCATCGTTCCGCGGCCATACGGCGCCAACTGGAATCTGCCGGGCGACCTGCGGTTGGGCCAGTTCCCGGACGTTTTCACCGAGGCGCAGGTCAAGCATTTCTACTTCGACATGCGACGCGGCGTGACCGAGTTCGCGCCCGGCATCGAGATCCCGGTACGGCCGTTTCCAGGGATCATGGGCGTAGCCCGCGCCGAAAGCGGGCGCTTCAGCACCGTGCCCCCGGGGCCTTTCGGCGGCAACATGGACGTACGCGAACTGGTCGAGGGCAGCATCCTCGAGTTGCCGGTGTTCGTCGATGGTGCGCTGCTCTGGTCGGGAGATTCCCATGCGGCCCAGGGCAATGGCGAAATCAACCTCACTGCCATCGAGACGGCCTTCAGTGAGCTGAATTTCACCGTCGAACTGGTGAAGGGAAGCCGGCTCGCCTGGCCGCGTATCGAGACGCCGACGCACTGGATCACGCTCGGCTACGACCGTGATCTGAGCCGTGCCCTCGAACTCCTCCGCGAGGAGACCATGAAGTTCCTGGTGGAGACGCGGGGCCTGTCCACCCGTGCGGCAGCCGACCACATGAGCCGGTTCGGCGACTGCCGGGTCGCGGAGGTGGTCAACGGCGTGAAGGGCCTGTATTGCCGGCTGCCCAAGCGTGCCCGCGGACCCGTGCCCGCAAGGCCGGTCGCCGAGACCCGCCACCACTTCGTCAGCCACGCCACCCACGCTGACCTGATGCAGGCGATGAACCAGGCCGCCATGCGCATCATCGACACCGTTGCTACGCGCAAGTCCATGACCCGCCTCGATGCCTACGCGCTCGCGAGCCTGGCCATGGACGCGCGCATCGGTCGCGTGGAGCCCGGTGCCGCCAGCGTCCATTGCCTGCTGCCAAAATCGCTCTGGACCGGAGCCCGCGGCTGATCCGCGGGACACTTCCGCCTTGTCATCGCGGGCAGGCTGCACATGAACGGAGGACGCCGTCGCTTCGTGCGGCTGGTCGGCGGCGGCGTGGTGATGACGGCAGCCACGGTGGCGATGCCAGGTTGCGCCGGTGGACCAGGCACGGCGCCCGGGGTGGCGGTGCGGCCGGAAGATGCTGCCGACCCGAGGCGCTGGGCCCTCGCCCATGCGCAGTGGGCACCGAGCCACCTCAACCTGCAGCCCTGGCTGGCGGATCTGCGTCGTGAAGGCGAGATCGTGGTCCATTGCGACCGACGGCGCCGGCTGCCCGCGGGCGATGCCACTGATCGCCAGTTGTTCATCGGTTGCGGCGGTTTTCTCGAACTGCTCGAGATGGCGCTGCGGCGTCGGGGTCTGGATGTCACGACGCTGCTCCTTCCAGACGGTGACTCCGATGTGCTCACCGACGGACGGCCTTTGGCGGTGCTGCGTCTCCGCGCGGCCGCGAAGCCTGCTCACGAACCCCTGTTCGAGCAGGTCACGTCCCGCCGCACCAACCGCAGTGCGTACGAGGTCGACCACCCGATGGGAGAGGACGTGCTGGCCGGATTGCGCGCGTCAGCCTCGCGAGCCCTGGTCGAGGCTGGGAGCGCGAACGGCGGTGAGCGCCGCGAGGCCCTGCGCCTGATCGCACGGTCCGCCTGGGCCATCGAGACAGGCACCTCCCGGGTATGGCGGGAGACCGCAGGCCAGTTGCGTGTCGGCAGCGACGAGGCGGCCAACCGGGGCGACGGCATCGTCCTATCCGGCTTCGCCGCGCTGGCCCGCGCTGCCGGTGTGTTCGATCGGCGTGCCCTGGTCGATGCCGGTAGCGGTGTCCATCGCCGCCTGCTGGAGGATGGCTTTCGTCAGGCGGATACCGCCACGGCCTGGATCTGGTTGGTGACCCCGGGCAATGGTCGCGAGCAGCAACTCGAGGCCGGCCGCGCACATCTGCGCCTGCACCTGGAGGCCACAGCCCGGGGGGTGGCGCTGCAGCCGATGACCCAGTCGCTGCAGGACTATCCGGAGATGGCCTCGCTGCGCCGGACGCTGCACGATGTCCTGATGCTGGACCCGGGGCGACTGACCGTGCAGATGCTGTCCCGCGTCGGATACTCGGTTCCGGCGGGGCCTTCCGTCCGCCGGCCGCTTTCCACGCTGCTGATGTCGTGACGCATCGACGGCGCCGTTTACCGCAACCGTGACGAGGCCTGGTCTTCCGCCGCGGCGCCATCGAGGCGCGACAGGTTGATTCGCGCCTTGACGTAGTCGGGGTCCAGCGCGAGTGCCCGCAGGTAGGCCTCACGGGCGCCGGCCTTGTCGCCTGCGATCTCGCGGGCGTAACCGAGGTTGTTCCAGACCCGGGGCTTGCGGGGGGACGCCTCTGCCGTGGCCTGCCACAGGCTGACTTCGGTGGCGTAATCGCGGTTGCGCAGCATCGTGGCCGAGGCCAGCATGGCGACGATGCCGACGGCCAGCGCGAGCGCCAGCCGCCGTTTCGTCAGTCCGGAGAGCAGCACACCCAGGATCCATGCGGGTCCGGTGATCGCGAGGTAGAGCTGGCGATCGTTGGCCACATCGAGTCGCGGCAGCACGGAATTGGTGGCGGCAAGTTGCACGAAGTACCAGGCGATGCCGAGTCCGAGCCATGGCCGCCGGCGCCAGTGCCACGCGGCGAGCGTCATCAACCCCAGCAAGACGGCGGCGGGTGGCCAGAGCTCCGCCGTCCAGCGGGTGCGTGCCGGCAGATCGGGATCCAGGTTCGTGTCCAGCAGCAGCAGGGGTCTGGTCAGGAGGTGGAACTGGCCATCGACCTGAGTGATGAGGTTCTCGATGGCCGTGCGGGTCTCGAGGCTGATCCGCAGCAGCGTCCGGTAACCAGGCAGGGCGAGGGCGGCCAGCAGCAGCACCAGCAGGACCAGGAAATACGGCGCCGCCGAGCGCCAGGCCCGTCGAGTCGCCAGGCCGGGCCGGGCGAGTTCCACTGCCAGTATGGTGAACGGAAGCGTCCAGGCATTCTCCTTCGCTCCGAAGGCGCAGACGAAACAGGCGAGCGCTGCCACGGTCCAGCGCCGCGGGTGGTTGCCGCGCTCGCCCTGCAGATGTGCCAACAGGGCGAGCAGCAGGAACAGGGACATCAGGGCGCCCGACCGTCCGGCGATGTAGGTCACCGATTCCGTCTGGGCGGGGTGAAGCGCGAACACCGCCGCGGCGAACCAAGCCGCGGCCCGGGCGCGATCGGAAGGGGTGCCTGCGGCGACGAGGACGCGCGCGACCACGGCGAGCACCAGCAGGGCGTTGACAGCGTGCAGCGCGATGTTGAAGACGCGGAAGCCCGCCGGTCCCGCCTGTAGCGACCAGCAGGCCACATAAGTCGCCTTCAGCAGCGGGCGGATGCCCGGCATGCGCGCCCACCACGCGCTCCAGGAGTGCACACCGGGGTTGTCGACGATCACGTTCCAGTCATCGAACTGGAAACTGGCGCCGAGCGATCCACCGTAGACCAGCGCCACCAGCAGGCAGAGCCACGCCGCGTCCGCGGTGGTGATGCTGGCCGGGTGCCGAGTTGCCGGATGTTGGATCACCGCCTGCAATCCATGCGGAAGAAGTGCCGCCGAAGTGCAGAGCACGCCTGTTGTCGGGCCGGTTCCTGGCGTCCGGTGTCCTCAGCCACGCGCGCGCCCATCCAGCCAGTTGCGCCAAAGGCCCTCGACGCTGAACAGCAGCAGGCCGGCCCAGATGGCCGCGTAGCCAGCGAACTTCGCCGGCGGGAAAGGCTCACCGAAAAGGAGCACCGCAAGCATCAACTGGATGCTGGGTCCAAGGTACTGGATCAGGCCCAGCGTCGACAACGGTATGCGTCTGGCAGCGGCAGCGAAGAACAGCAGCGGCAGCGCGGTCACGGGCCCGCTGGCGGCGATGAGGCATTGCATCCCCGGGCTGGCGCTCCGGAAGACGTCGCCGCCCTGCTGAGCAAGCCAGATCAGGTAGACGAGCGCCATCGGCAGCATGATGGCGGTTTCGAGTGCCAGCCCCTCGAAGGCGCCCAGGACAGCCGTCTTGCGCAGCAGACCATACAGTCCGAAGGTCGCCGCAAGAGCCAGACCGATCCAGGGCGGTGCGCCCGCGCTCAGCGTGAGCCAGAGCACGCCCAGGCCGGCGCAGGCGATCGAGATCCACTGCGCCGGTCGCAGCCGTTCCTTGAGGTACGCGGCGCCGAGCAGCACGTTGACCAGCGGTGTCATGAAATAACCCAGGCTCGCATCGACGATCCGGCCTGCCGAGACTGACCAGATGTAGAGCCCCCAGTTCACGAACACCAACACGGCGGTCAGCGAGAAGATGGCGACCACCCGCCGGTCCCGCACCACCGGACCGAGCCAGCGCCAGCCCAGACGCAGGGACACCAGCGCACAGACGAACACGAAGGACCAGACCACCCGCTGGGCCAGCAGCTCTCCCGCCGGCACCGAGGCGACGGCCCGGAAGTAGAGGGGAAACAGCCCCCACAGCAGATAGGCGCCGATGGCGTAGAAGATGCCGATGCGCACGTTGCTGGCCGGGGTGCCGGGCGGACCCGTCAGTCAGGGGAGGCGGGCGAGGTCACGCGCGCAGGCGCAGCACGCCTGCGCCGAGCAGCACCACCCGCCCGCTCACCCGGATGCGCCCGTCGGTGGTCACCTCCAGGCCGAGGCGGCACGCCCGGCCGAGATGATCGCCCTGATGCAGCGTCAGGGTCAGTGGCAGTGGATGTCGCCGGGACAGCCACCAGCCCCCGAGGTTGGCGCAGGCCGAGCCGGTGCCCGGATCCTCCGCGATCACCCCGCTCTGCTTCTCGAAGAAGAAGCGCATCGGCATCTCCGGGCCGCCGGTGTCTACGAAGCAGCACAGTTTGACCATGCCACGGTCGTTGGCCCAGCGGGA
>JBEICA010000148.1:0-8571 GCA_040373665.1 Burkholderiales bacterium
GACAAGGTCTTCATCGGTTCGTGCACCAACAGCCGCATAGAAGATATGCGCGAGGCTGCTGCTGTCGTACAGAAACTGGGCCGCAAGATCGCAGGCAACATTCGCGTCGCGCTGGTGGTGCCCGGCTCCGGACTGGTCAAGCAGCAGGCCGAGCGCGAGGGTCTGGATGAGATCTTCAAGGCTGCAGGCTTCGAATGGCGCGAGCCCGGCTGTTCCATGTGCCTTGCGATGAACGCCGACCGGCTCGAACCGGGCGAGCGCTGTGCCTCGACGAGCAACCGCAACTTCGAAGGGCGGCAGGGCTCCGGTGGCCGTACCCACCTGGTGAGTCCCGCGATGGCAGCAGCGGCGGCCATTCATGGGCATTTCGTCGATGTCCGACGTTTCATCTGAACGCACCCGGAGGCTTCCCATGCGCATGTTGGCAGGAACCGGCATTCTGCGGCTGGCCGTGGTGGCCACCGGCTGCAACACCATCACGGGTATCGGCCAGGACCTGCGCAAGGCAGGCGTGAAGCTCGAAGACGCTGCGAGGAAGAACTGATGCAAAAATTCACCGTACACAAGGGTCTCGTCGCGCCGATGGACCGGGAAAACGTCGACACCGACGCGATCATTCCCAAGCAGTTCCTGAAGTCCATCCGCAAGACCGGATTCGGACAGAACCTGTTCGACGAATGGCGCTACCTGGACGCCGGCTACCCGGGGCAGGACCCCCACTCGCGCCGCCCAAACCCCGACTTCGTGTTGAACCAGCCGCGGTACGCGGGCGCCTCGGTTCTGCTGGCCCGCAAGAATTTCGGCTGCGGGTCCTCGCGGGAACATGCGCCCTGGGCCCTCGACCAGTACGGCTTCCGGGCCATCATCGCGCCGAGTTATGCGGACATCTTCTTCAACAACAGCTTCAAGAACGGATTGCTGCCGGTCATCCTGCCCGCCGCCGTGGTCGACCGCCTGTTCGCCGACACCCTGGCGACCCCCGGCTACCGGCTGACCGTCGATCTCCCGAATCAGAAGGTCGTCACACCGTCGGGAGAGGGCTTCGGTTTCACTGTCGACGAGTTCCGGCGCCATTGCCTGATCGAGGGCCTCGACGAGATCGGGCTCACGCTCCGGCACGCCGACGCCATCCTCGCCTTCGAACAGCAGCGGCGAGCGGAACAACCCTGGCTGTTCGCCTGAGGGCGGGCGGCGCACGCACGAGGAACCCCGAGTCATGAAGATCGCCATACTGCCGGGTGACGGCATCGGCCCCGAGATCGTCGCCCAGGCTGCCCGGGTGCTGGAGGTATTGTGCCGCGACGGTGTGCCCATCGAGACGGAAGCCGCGCCCATCGGAGGCGCCGGCTACGACGCTGCAGGGGATCCGCTGCCGGCGGCCACCCTGGATCTGGCCCGTCACGCCGACGCGATCCTGCTCGGGGCCGTCGGCGGGCCTCGCTACGACACACTGCCGCGGGCGGTGCGTCCCGAGCAGGGGCTGCTGCGCATCCGCAAGGAACTGGGTCTGTTCACCAACCTGCGTCCGGCCATCGTGTACGAGGAGCTGGCCTCTGCCTCGTCGCTGAAGCCCGAGCTGGTGGCCGGCCTGGACGTGATGATCCTGCGCGAACTCACCGGCGACATCTATTTCGGGCAGCCGCGCGGCCGGCGCACTCTCGACAACGGCGAGCGCGAAGGTTTCGACACCATGAAGTATTCGGAGTCCGAGATCGCCCGCATCGCCCGCGTCGGCTTCGAGATCGCGCGCAAGCGCTCCCGCCGGCTGTGCTCGGTGGACAAGGCCAACGTGCTCGATACCAGCATCCTCTGGCGCGAGGTGGTGACCGAGATGGCGAAGGGCTACCCCGATGTCGAGCTGTCCCACATGTATGTCGACAACGCGGCCATGCAACTGGTGCGCGCGCCCAAGCAGTTCGACGTCATCCTCACCGGCAACATGTTCGGCGATATACTCTCCGACGAGGCTTCCATGCTGACGGGTTCCATCGGCATGCTGCCATCTGCCTCTCTGGACGCCGGCAACAAGGGCCTCTACGAGCCCATCCACGGATCGGCGCCGGACATCGCGGGCCAGGACCGGGCCAATCCCCTGGCCACCATTCTTTCGGTGGCCATGATGATGCGCTACACCTTCGACGACACCGCATCGGCCGACCGGATCGAGGCCGCGGTGCGCAAGGTGTTGCGTGACGGCCGGCGCACCGGTGACATCGCCGCCCCTGGTGAGTCACGCATCGGCACGGTGCAGATGGGCGACGCGGTCGTGGCCGCACTCTCGGCCGCGCACCGCTGATGACGATGTCCCAGGACAACAGGTGACGGAGGCGGAGATGGCGAAGATGCGTGTGGGTTTCGTGGGTTGGCGCGGCATGGTGGGCTCGGTGCTGATGCAGCGCATGATGTGGGAGCACGATTTCATCGATGTCGAGCCCCATTTCTTCAGCACCTCCAATGTGGGTGGCGAGGGCCCGAGCATCGCCGGCCGCTCCGCGCCGCTGGGCGACGCCGGCGACATCGCGGCCCTGTCCGCGATGGAGGCCATCGTGTCCTGCCAGGGCGGCGACTACACCAATCAGATGCATCCGCTGTTGCGCGCGGCCGGCTGGTCGGGCTACTGGATCGACGCGGCTTCCTCCCTGCGCATGAAGGACGACGCGATCATCGTGCTCGACCCGGTCAACCGGGGGGTGATCGATGCCGCACTGGATGCTGGTCGCCGGGACTTCATCGGCGGCAACTGTACCGTGAGCCTGATGCTCATGGCGCTCGCCGGCCTGTTCGAGGCTGATCTGGTCGAGTGGGTCACCGCCATGACCTACCAGGCGGCCTCGGGCGCCGGGGCGCAGAACATGCGCGAGCTGGTCGACCAGATGGGCGCGGCGCACGCGGCGGCCGGGGGTGTGCTGGCCAACCCGGCGCTGGGCGTGCTCGACCTGGACCGCACGGTGCATCAGGCGATGCTCAGCCACGACTTCCCCACCGAGCACTTCGGCCATCCGCTGGCCTGCAATCTCCTGCCCTGGATCGACAAGGATCTGGGCAACGGCCAGAGCCGCGAGGAGTGGAAGGGCATGGCCGAGGCCAACAAGATCCTCGGTCGGGCTGCGGTGGCGGCGATCCCCGTGGACGGGTTGTGCGTACGCGTCGGGGTGATGCGCTGCCACAGCCAGGCCCTCACCATCAAGCTGCGACGCGACGTGCCGCTGACCGAGATCGAGGCGCGGCTCGCGGCTGCCCACCAGTGGGTGAAGGTTGTACCCAACACCCGCGAGGCCAGCCTGGCGGCGCTCACGCCGGCGGCCGTGTCCGGCAAGCTCGAGGTGCCGGTTGGCCGGCTGCGCAAGCCCCCCATGGGCCCCGAGTACCTGTCTGCCTTCACGGTCGGCGACCAACTTCTCTGGGGTGCTGCCGAGCCGTTGCGTCGCATGTTGCGCATCCTGATCGAGCGCCGCTGAGTCATCCCGATTCTGCCCCGCGGCCGGGGAGACCGAACCTCCGTCTCCCCGGGGCGCGGCCCGTCGGGGTGTGGCCGTCCCCAATTGCCCCTCCAGAAATCCGTCGCTGCGCCGTCAAAGGCTCAGCGCGCCTCCGGACGACCGGTTTCCGCGCCGGGTTGCATAGGTAACCCCATGCTGCTAGCTTTGTTTTTCATGCCAAACGTATAAAGGTGGCGCGGTGAGATACAGACTCAAGCACGCGGCCGCCGCCGCAGTCCTGCTGGGGGCGTCATTGTCGGCCGACGCAGCGGGTCTCGGTCGGCTTACCGTGCTTTCAGCCCTCGGACAGCCCTTCCGCGGAGAGGTGGACCTTGTCTCCCTGAAGAAGGACGAGGCGGCGTCACTGTCGGTGAAGATCGCCGGCCTCGAGGCGTTTCGGCAGGCAGACCTGCCCTACACCGCCTACATCGGCACCCTCCGCGTCTCCATCGAGCGCCGCCCCGGCGGCGAGCCCTACGTCCAGGTCATGGCCACCCAGCCCCTGAACGAGCCGTTCGTGGACTTCCTGATCGAATTGTCGTGGAGCTCCGGCCGGTTGGTTCGGGCCTATACCGCACTCGTCGATCCGCCCACGGTCACCGAGCAGAAGACGGCCGAGACCGCACCGCCCGTGGCCCCGGCAGAGGCGGCGCCGGCGGCCCAGGCGACCCCGACCCGGCCAGCGGTCGAGGCCGAGCCGCTGGAGCCGCGTCCGTCGGAGCCTTCCAGAACTGCGGAGGCCGTGCGTCCCAAGGCCGACGCGCCAGCGGCTGCCGCGCGTGCGCCCGGCGGGCAGGCAATGGCTTCCCCCGGGGCCGAGTACGGTCCGGTCAAGCGCGGCGACACGCTTGGGAAGATCGCGCGTGCAACCCGGCCGGCCGATGTCACCCTGGACCAGATGCTCGTGGCCCTGTACCGCGCCAATCCGGGTGCCTTCGACGGTGCCAACATGAACCGGCTGCGGACCGGCAAGGTCCTGCGCGTGCCTCCGGCCGAGGAGGTCGCTGCCTTGGCCGTGGCGGAGTCGGCCCGCGAAGTCCGGGTGCAGACCTCCAACTGGAACGCCTATCGGGCGCGACTGGCCTCCGCGGTCGAGGCGTCGCCGCTGCCCGCCGAGCGCGAGGGCGGCCGCAGCGCCTCCGGCAAGGTCACGACGCGTCTCGACGACAAGGTTCCGTCCGGCGGTGACGCTGCGCAGGACGTCTTGAAGCTCTCGAAAGGCGAGCCGCCGCGGCCCGGTGGCTCGGCGCAGAGCGCCGGTGGCGACGCCGCCCGGGCGGCCGAGCGCGTCCGCTCGCTCGAGGAAGAGGTCGCCGCCCGTGGAAAGGCGGTCGCCGACGCCAACCAGCGAGTCGCCCAGCTCGAGAAGCAGATCCAGGATCTGCAGGCCCTCGTCGAGATGAAGAGCAGGGCCATGGCGGACCTGCAGAAGCCTGCTGCCCAGGCTCCGGCGGCTCCGGCCAAGCCCGCCGCCGAAGCGCCACCCGCTGCCGCGCCCGCTCCTGTCGCGCCGCCCGCGCCTTCGCCTGCCACGCCACCGGCGGCGGGTACCGGCTTGGGCGAGGAGGCCCTTCCCGGTCCGAAGCCGCTCGAACCCGGCGCCACGGCAGGCGCCCCGGAGGCGGCCGCAACGCCGCCTGCACCGCCTGCGGCAGAAGCGCCGGCACCCGAGCCCCGCAAGCGGCCCAAGGTGGTGGCGCCGCCGCCTCCGCCGCCGCCGGGACTGCTGGACGAGTTGCTGGACAACCCGGTGGTCCTGGGCGCCGGCGCTCTTGTCGTGGCTGCCCTGGCCGGGCTTGGCTTCGCCGGCTGGAAGCGGCGCCGCGCCGCCCGGGGCTCGAGCGAGAAGATGGCGGAGCCCGAATCGGCCGCCGCCGCGGAGATTCAGGCGCCGGAGTCCTTCGGTCCCGCAGGTTTTGAGCCCGTTTCGGTGCCCCCGCCCGGGTCTGACGCGCTTCCCGGCACAGCCACTGTGGCCGAGGAGAGTGACCCGCTGGCCGAGGCGGAAGTGTTCCTCATCTACGGTCGCGACGCCCAAGCCGAGGAGCGCCTGAAGGAGGCCATCGCCGCCAATCCGAAACGTGTCGAACTGCACGCCAAGCTGATCGAGATCTATGCCAAGCGCCGCGACGTATCCGCCTTCGAGCGAGTGGCGGTGGATCTGCAGCGCCTCACCGGCGGCAGCGGGGATGCGTGGGCGCAGGCGGCCGCCCTGGGTGCGGAGCTCGATCCCGGCAATCCGCGGTACGCGCCCCTCGGCGACGGTACTGCGACCGATGCCACCATGCCCGGATTCCAGCCCACGGCCACGGATGCCACCCTGCCCGGACTCGCGCCGGTTGCAGCCGCGGAGCCCGTCGCTGCGCCGGCGGACACCATCACTCAGGTGCCGGCGGGAGAGGATCTGGACTTCAACCTCGATTTCGACACCCTCACCGAAGGTGCGACGACCGACATCGACCTGTCCAAGCTCGGGCCTGCGGAAGACGGAGGCGGTACCGAGACCGATATCGACCTCGATGAGTTCGCCGGGCCGACGGCGGCCGAGGAGATCTTCGATCCGACCCGGACCATCATCGACGGTGCCCTCGAGACACGTTCCGGCTCGGTCACGGCAGCGCGGTTCGATGCCGCCACGACCATGGCGCCGGCCGGTTTCGATCCCGGTGCAACGCTCTCGCCCGCCGGTTTCGACGCCGCATCGACCCTGTCCCCCGGCCGGGTCGAGCAGGGCGCGACGCTGCCCGGAGGTGTCTCCGCGTTGTCGAAGATCGACACCATGGAGATCGATTTCGAGTTGCCCGATGCCGAGCCCACCCTGAGCGGCGGCGGACGCGTCGGCGACGAGACCATCGACGATCTGGGCTTCGACCTGGACCGCATCAAGCTCGATCTCGGCGCGCCTTCAAGTCCGCCCCTGACCGAGCCCACGCTGCCCGGTGGTCTGTCGCTCGCGCCGCGCGACGACGAACCCGGTGCGACTTTGCCCGGGCTGGCCCAGGCGCCGGGGCTCGCAGGCCTCAGTCTCGACCTGGGCGCGCCTGACGAGACCGTCACTGGCACCGTCCGTGACGAGCGCTGGTACGACGTGCAGACCAAGTTCGACCTCGCCAAGGCCTATCAGGAGATGGGTGACAAGGAGGGGGCGCGCGAGATCCTGGACGAGGTCGTGGCCGAGGGCGACGATTCCCAGAAGAGGGCGGCTCGGGACCTGCTTGCCACGCTCAGCTGACACCGTCGCGGCCCGGACCCGGGTCGCTTCGCGGTGCCCTCGGAGGCGCTCATGACCGAGCGCATTGCCCTCGGGGTCGAGTACGACGGCCGCGGCTTCTGCGGCTGGCAGACCCAGCCGGGCGGCTGTGGCGTCCAGGATGCCCTTCAGGCTGCCCTGTCCCGCATGGCGGGTCATGGCATCACCGTCACCTGTGCCGGCCGCACCGACGCCGGGGTGCATGCGTCCTGGCAGGTGCTGCACTTCGACACCGATGCGCGTCGGCCCGAGTCCGCCTGGACGCGTGGCGTGAACGCCTTCCTGCCGCCGGCGGTCAGCGTGCTCTGGGCGCGCCAGGTCGGCCCTGCATTTCACGCCCGCTTCGACGCCCGGTCCCGCAGTTACCGCTACCGTCTGCTGTGCCGCGCCGCCCGGCCGGCCGTTGACCACGGTCGCGTCGGCTGGTGGCCCGGGGCGCTCGACCTGGGCGCGATGCGCGAGGCCGCCGGACTGCTTCTCGGCACCCACGATTTCAGCACCTTCCGGGCTGCCGAATGCCAGGCACGCACACCGGTGCGGGAGCTGCAACTTGTCGACATCGGTATTGCAGACGGTGTGATCAGCTTCGATCTTCGCGCCAATGCCTTCCTGCACCACATGGTGCGCAACATCGTCGGGAGTCTGGTCTACGTCGGTGCCGGCCGCCGGCCACCGCATTGGATCGGAGACATCCTCGCGGCGCGCGACCGTTCCCTGGCGGCGCCCACCTTCGCACCCGATGGCCTGAGCCTGCGCGGCGTGGAGTACGATCCGACCCACGGACTGCCCGAACCGCCTCCCGTTGGCGGTGGCGGGCTGTCTTCGGGAAACCTGCCATGCGTACCAGGATCAAGATCTGCGGAATCACCCGCGCCGAGGATGCCCTCGCCGCCGCCGCCGCCGGCGCAGACGCGATCGGCCTGATCTTCTACGCAGGCAGCAGCCGGCACGTGACGACGGCGAGTGCGGCCATCATCGTCAGCCACCTTCCCCCGTTCGTCACCGCCGTCGGCCTGTTCGTCGATCCTGCCGAGTCCGAGGTCCGCGAAGTGCTCGACCAAGTGCCTCTGGACCTGCTCCAGTTCCACGGCGCCGAGACGCCGGAGTTCTGCACCCGCTTCGGGCGGCCGCACATCAAGGCGCTGGCCGCGGCGCCAGGGGTCGATTTGCTACAATCGGCGGAGCTTCATGTCGCTGCCCGGGGCGTGCTGATCGACGCATATGTGCCGGGCGCGCACGGCGGAACGGGGGTGACCGCCGATTGGGAGGCCATCCCTGGTAAATTGCCGCGTCCGCTGGTCCTTGCCGGCGGGCTCACGCCGGACAACGTCGGCCAGGCCGTGCGCACGGTGAGACCGTGGGCGGTCGACGTCTCCAGCGGTGTCGAGCGGGCCAGGGGCGTCAAGGACCACGACAAGATCACCGCATTCGTTCGAGGAGTTCGCAATGCAGATGTATGACCTGCCCGACAGCCGCGGGCACTTCGGCCCCTACGGTGGCGTTTTCGTCGCCGAAACCCTCATCCACGCCCTCGACGAACTGCGCGCCGAGTACGACCGGTTGCGTCAGGATCCGGACTTCGTCGCCGAGTTCGAGTACGAGCTCAAGCATTACGTCGGTCGTCCAAGCCCCGTCTATTTCGCGCGCCGGCTGACCGAGAAGTGCGGCGGCGCCCAGATCTGGTTCAAGCGCGAGGACCTCAACCACACCGGCGCGCACAAGATCAACAACACCATGGGCCAGGCGCTGGTGGCCCGGCGCATGGGCAAGAAGCGCATCATCGCCGAGACCGGCGCCGGCCAGCACGGCGTCGCCTCGGCCACCGTGGCCGCCCGCTACGGC
>JBEICA010000118.1:0-9990 GCA_040373665.1 Burkholderiales bacterium
CCGCCGCGAAGTGGTTCGCCTTCGCCACCGATCCACGACTGCTCGATGTGGTCGCGCAGCTGATCGGGCCGGACATCATCCTCTGGGGTAGCCAGGTATTCTGCAAGCCGGCAGGAACGGGACGGGCCGTGCCCTGGCACCAGGACGGTCAGTACTGGCCGATCCGGCCGCTGGCCACCTGCTCGGTGTGGATCGCGCTGGACGACGTCGATGCGGACAACGGCTGCATGCGCTACCTCGCCGGATCGCACCGGCAGCGAGGATTGGTGCGTCATCGCGTGCGCGAGGGCGACGACGTCGTGCTCAGTCAGGAGGTGGACATGAGTGAAGCCGACCCGTTTCTGATCCGCGACGACGTGCTGCCTGCCGGCGGGTTTTCGCTGCACGACGTGTTCCTCGTCCACGGGTCCGGACCGAATCGTTCGGAGCGCAGGCGCGCCGGGTTCGTCATCCGCTACATGCCCGCCACGTCATTGTTCGACCGCAGCGTGGATCGCCGGCAGGATCAGGCCGGCGTCAGCTTCAGCTTCAGCCGCCGCCCCATCTGGCGGGTGCGCGGCCAGGATCGCGCCGGCAACGATTTCAGCATCGGGCACGGCGAGGACTACCGCCTCGTGCCGCGATTGTCCGACGAAATCCAGGCCTGATGTCCCGGCAGGTCGGCCCGGGCGCAAGCTGCATGGACGATGCGGGTGAATCAGCGGCGCCTTCGATGCGGTTACGAGCCGAACGGCTTGCATGAAGTGGCGCCATTTCTCGTCGGGCGCTCGCACATTGCCGTCGATCCATTCCGATGGGTCCCGATCGCGTCCCCGGCCGGAGGGCCCTGCCGCCGCGAACCGCGCGGCCCTTCCTGCCAGCCAGACGACTCAACAGCCGACTGCCCGAGCAGCCCGCCACCCCGATGGACCCTGGAGACCTGAAACGATGAATGTCCCGAAAGCGCTCACAGCCTTCCTCGCTGCTCTGACCCTGCTCGGGGGCACGGTCAGCCACGCCGCCGATCTCGATGCGCTGAACCTGCTCAACCAGGCCCAGTTCCGGCTGCTGTCGGAAGACCTCGGGGCGGCCCTCTCGTACAAGCCTCTCACGCCCGCCGCGCCGCTGGGCATCACGGGTTTCGATGTCGGCATCGCCGTGACCGGGACCCAACTGCGCAACACGGCGGTGTTCGACCTCGCTACATCCTCGGGCAACATTCCCGGCTATCTGCCGGTGCCCACCCTGCGGGTTCACAAGGGTCTGCCCTGGGACATCGACGTCGGCTTCATGGCGGGAATGGTGCCGGGGACGAACGTCCGGTTCTACGGGGGAGAACTGCGCTATGCCCTGATCGCGGGCAATGCCGTGCTGCCCGCAGTGGCGATCCGTGGCAGCCTGACGAGGCTGAACGGCGTGAGTCAGCTCGATCTCGACACGCGCGGGCTGGACATTTCGGTGTCCAAGGGTTTGGTCGGTTTCACACCCTATGGCGGTCTCGGGCGCGTCTGGGTGAGCAGCGCGCCCCAGGGCATACCGGGGCTGGCCTCGGAGTCCTTCGGCCTGAACAAGATGTTCGTCGGCGTCAACCTGAACGTTCTTCTGGTCAACTTCGCCTTCGAACTGGACCGTACCGGCGAGGCCACCAGTTTCGGCGTGAAGACCGGGCTGCGCTTCTGATCAGGCCGCGATGGTCAGACCCACGCTCTCGGCAAGCCGTTCGTAGGATTTCAGTCGCGAAACGTAGTCGCCAGTGATGGTGAGCACCATCACCTCATCGGCTTCGAAGGCCTGGGCGAGCTCCTGTATGCGCCCTGCGACCCGTTCGGCTGAACCGATGACCGCACGCGGTCGCTCCCGCTGGATGATGGCCCGGTCCTCGGCCGAGTAGGCGCGCGCCAGCGCCTGCTCCGTGGTAGCGACAGGCTCGTCGATCCCGCGCGCCATGTGCAATCGGCGCAGGTCGATTGCGGCTGCCAGCCTTTCCGCTTCCGCGTCCGTGTCGGCGCAGATGGCGAACACCGTCAGCATGGCCCAGGGGTGCGGCTCCCGGGGCGACGGTCGGTAGGCCTCGCGGTAGGCGCGCGTGACCTCATCGCCCCCGTGCGCATTGATGAAATGCGCAAAAGAGAAGCGCAGGCCCAGGTAGGCGGCCAGTGTGGCGCTGTAGTCCGATGAACCGAGCAGCCAGACTTCCGGTGCCCCCGGACCTGCCGGCATCGCCCTCACCCGGGCATGAGGATGGTCCGGCGGCAGGGCATCGTCGATGAAGGCCACAGTTTCCTGGACGTGCACCGGGAACTGGTCGAAATCGTAGAAGGCTCCGCCGGACAACACCCGTGCCGTGAGGCCGTCGGAACCGGGCGCGCGACCGATGCCCAGGTCCACACGGTTGGGGAACAGGGCCTCGAGCATGCGGAACACCTCGGCCACCTTGAGCGGGCTGTAGTAGGGCAGCAGCACGCCGCCGGTACCGACGCGGATCCGCGAGGTGGCCGATGCCACCCGGGTGAGAAGAATTTCGGGGCACGGGTCGGCGAGGGCTCGCGTGTTGTGATGCTCGGCGAGCCAGAAGCGGTGGTAGCCCATGGCTTCGGTCTCACGCGCGAGTTCCACCGTGCGCCGGACGGCCTCGGCCGGGGTGTGGCCGGCGATCACCGGGGACTGGTCGAGAACGGACAGGATCATGGGATTCGAACCTGTGGATGGGAGGAGGAGGGCGTGCCGGTCACTTCACCAGGATGTCCACGATCAGGATGGCTTCGGTCCCCGCGTTGGTCAGGCTCATGGATTGATCGCTCTGACGCCACTTGAAGCCCGCCGGTTCGAGTTCCAGGCGTTCGCGTCCGCCGGGAGCATCGAGCATCAGGGTGGCGGGGGTGACCGACACCAGCATGCCGCAGGGGCCGTGCAGGGTGGCAGAGCCGCCGGGCGGCAGTTCCAGGCGCGTGACGCGTACCCTGTCGTTCTCGACGATCACCGGGGGCGCGACCGGCTTGTCGGCCGCGTGCTTCAGCGTTCCACAGCCGCGGAGGATCTCGGTGTCCGTCACATGGTAGGGCGACTGCCCCACATTGCTCACGCGGTGGGCCTTGGGCCTTGTGGCATAACCGATGAAATAGCTCTCACCCGGGGTACGGCCAGGCCGCAGCACACCCGGCTGACTCCAGTCCTCGGCCAGCGTCTCGCTCGGAGCGATGTTGACGAATACCCCATCATGATGATGCACGTGCATCAGACTTCGATATCCGGGCGGGAGGAACACGTCGAAGAAGCGAACGTGAGCATTGCTGAAGACCAGCCGGTGTCGCGGCTCCTGATCGATGGGGACCGGCTCTTCCGCGCTGGCCGGTGCCGCCCCCCCTGACGCGACGGCCAACGCGAGCGCGAGGCCGCCGAGGGACCGGGCCACCATCACGCCGCGGCCAGCCTGCGTTCCACGAAGTCCAGGCGGTCCTGGCCCCAGAACGGCTCGTCATCGACGATGTAGGTGGGCGCGCCGAACACCTGACGCTCTATCGCCTCATCGGTAAGCTGTTCATAGATCGCCCGGATCTCGGCGCTTCCCGCCCTGGCGAGCAGGCCCTCGCCCTGAAGACCGAGTCCGTCGGCCACCGCCTGCAGCGTGGCGGGATCGGCGACGTTGCGCTCCTCCTGCCAGCAGGCGCGGAGCAGTGCACCGGCCAGATCCATCTGGTGCTGCCAGCCCGCCGGTGCCGCCGCCAGGATCAGCAGGCTGGCCGCGTCCGCCGGCGCAGGGAAGAACTTCGGCTCGAGGTGGATGGGGATGCCGAGGAAGTCACGCCAGCGCGCCAGCTCGAACATGCGGTACGCCTGACGTTGGGGGGCTCGCTGCTTGAGGGGCAGCCCGCCCGATGCGGGGAAGATCCTGCCGAAGTCCACCGGCTTCACCGAGATCCTGGCGCCGTGGCGTCGGGCGATCTCATCCAGACGGGCATGACCGAAGTGGGTCCAGGGGGAGACGGGGGTGAAGTAGTAATCGATGGTCTTCATGGGGGCGTGGTTGGCCTCAGGGTTGGGTGCCGGCCGCCAGCGGCCGGATGAGTCCCGGGTCGTCATGGCGCGTGTCGTTCACCCGAACAGACACCGGGTGGGCCTCGATGCGTACCGCGGATGGGCCGGCCAGCAGTGCACGCAGGTCCCCCGCGGCCGCCGCCGGGTCGAGCCAGAGATCGACCCCAGCCGCATCCAGAAGCACGGGCATGCGGTCGTGGATTGGCGTCACCACGGCGTCAGCCAAGCGTGTCAGGATACAGCAGGTAGGCACTCCGCCGGCGTCGGCGGGTTCGAACAACCCGGCCATGGCAAGAGCACCGCCCGCCGCAGGCCGGAAGAAGAAAGGCTGTTTCGGTCCGTCATCCAGTCGTTGCCACTCGTAGAATCCGGTCGCTGGCAGCACACAGCGATGGGAGCGGAAGGCGGCCCTGAACATCGGTTGCGAGGCAACGGTCTCTGATCGTGCGTTGATCGGACGGGGGCTTCCGCCCGCCCGGCTGCGCGCGCGGGCCCAGGCGGGTTCAAGACCCCAGGACATGTTGCCGGCGATTCTTCGTGAATTCGGCTGCTGGATTGCAAGCACCATGCTGCCTGGTGAGACGTTGTATCGCGGTACCAGCTCCGGCACTCCGGCGAGCGCAAACTGCGCCGCGAGGTCCCGGGCATTCTGGTCGAGGGCGTATCGGCCGCACATGCGGAGGGATTATATTTGCGGTTGCGCGCGGCGAAGTGATCTGCCGCCATGTGGCGAGCCGGGAGATCCTCCAGGGCTTGCCCAACGAACACCGGGCGATGCTATGAACATGCGATCGAGATTTCTGCTTGGCTTGGCCAGCGTCCTCGCACTTGCGGGAGGCGCGCAAGCTTTCGAGTATGTCGGGCTGGGGGTCGGGGTTGAGCCCGCGACCCTTCTGGAGCGGTTCCCGGAGTCCCGTCACGAATTCTGGCAGCGGGGCTCCGGCAGCATCGCCCGCCCCGAGGACGGCGATGGGCGGTTTGCGGAGTGGCTCAAGGACGGGGATGGGCTCTACATCGTCAAGCTGTCTGCGGATGACAGTCGCGGTGACGTCACGGCGATCAGTGTGTCGCTCGACCGGGGCAAGGTACGGCGCTGGATCTTCTCCTTCGAACGTGCGGGTACGGGTACCCGGCCGGAGCAGAACGAGAAACGCTATCCTGGCTGCAAGCGGGTGCTCGATTCGCTGGCCCAGCGCTACGGAGAGCCCGGGAAGTTCACCACCCGCATCGAAGAGGGCCTGCAACATCGGGCTCGTGTCTGGACCAGTGGCCAGGGCGAGATGATCCTCGACTGCGGCAGATACCCCAATCGGCCTACCATCTTCGCCATCGACCTGGAAATCTCGCCCCGCTGAACACGATCCGGAGGGGAGCAGCCACGCCCTCGGTCGCTCTCACCTCCCGTTTCGCTCACTTCCGGTATCGGGCAAGCACCTCGTCAAGTCCTGAACGAGAGCCGTTGCGGAATTCGTATACCCCCTGCAGATCCCGCATCACGGGATCGCGCAGTTCCTTCAGGTTCTGCCGTGCCTCGGCCGCGGCGACCGCGCGGGCGTAGTACTCGATGACCCGGTCCAGCTCCGCGAAGGCACGGCCCACCGCCTCCGATTTGGCGGCACCCTCGAGACCCTTGGATGCGGCACTGATGCGTTCGTATTCCGTGAAGTGGGTCTGCCCGAGGAAGTACCAGGCGTAAGGATCCGAGGGATCGAGTTCGGTCACCTTGAGGAAACGGCTGCGGGCTTCCGCCAGGGGGCCGGCCTTCTGTGCGATGGTGCCCAGCCTCAGGTGCAGTTGCGGGAGCCAGCGGGTCCGGTATTCGTTCCACTGCGCCTCGTCCAGTCCGGAGGGTTTCGTACCGCGTTCGATGGCGGCGATGGCGCGGTTGCCGTAGTTGCGGGCTGGCGCCACGAAGCGGCCGGGTTCGGTGCGGGCGCCGTTGGCTGCGGACACCCCCAGCACCGTCAGGAGCTGCACGTCGTCGGGATGCTTGTCGAGCCAGGTGTCCGCGAGCGCGAAGGCAGGTTCGTGACGGCCTGCCCTCAGGTACTCGTCCACGGTGGCTGGAATCGATGGCTGACTCGCGGAGGCAGCTTTCTGGAACAGGGCCAGCGCCTGCGCGTCATCCTTGGCCACACCCCGGCCGTCACGCAGCAGGGTCGCCAGCTGGTACTGGGCGTCGGGGTTACCGCCATCCGCAGCTTGCCGGTACCAGCGGGCAGCCTCTGCATAGTCAGGCAGAACACCAACGCCACGCTCGGCATTCCACCCGAGCAGGTACGCCGCCTCGACGTGTTTCTGCTCCGCAGCACGACGCAGCCATTCGTTGGCCGCCGGCTCGTCCTTCTCGATGCCCGTGCCGGCGGAGAGCGCCAGGGCCAGCGCATACTGGGCGTCCGCATAGCCTTGTTCGGCGGCTTTGCGGTACCAGACTGCCGCCTCGGTGTCGTTGGCGGTGACCCCCTCACCCCGAGCCAGCAGGTAGCCGAGCAGATATTGGGCACCGGCCTTGCCGGGTGTCCCGGAAGCCGCTTTCCGGAACCAGGTGGCCGCCCTGGCGTTGTCCTGCGCAACCCCGGAACCGGTCATGTAGTAATAACCGAGGGCGTACTGGGCGTCGACGTTGTCCTTCTGCGCGGCTTTCTCGTACCAGCGCGCGGACTCGGCGTAATCCTGGGCCACGCCCTCGCCATTCTGGTAGATCCACCCGAGGATGTACTGCGCGGTTGCCTGGCCCTGTTCGGCGAAGGGCCGGAATTCCCTGGCCGCCACGGCATAGTCGCCGCGGTTGTAGGCGTTCACGGCCTCCTCCCAGCCGGCATGGGCCATCGAGGCGAGGCACAGGGCCAGCGCTGCGGCCAGACTTCGGATTCTCATCATGCGCTCGGTTTCCGAGGATCAACGGTTGTTGCTGTAATACTCGTAGGGTTTCTTGGCGACCCGTGCGGCATCGTAGTCCTCTCGCTGCTGGGCGTCGTAGGGCTTGTCCCACCAGGTGGCACGAGCCTTCTTCTGCTTGTCGAGGACTTCCGGGTGCTTGCCCAGAAATTCCCTGAGGAACAGGGTGGTGTCGGATTCGTATCGTTCCATTTGCTTATCCTTCTGAAACTACGGACAAAACAATGCGGTGTGATTCTAGCCCCGGCGCCGCTGCGCGTCACCGTGACCGTTGTCCCGCCAGCGTTCTGCTGCTCTGGCTTGCGACTCTGCCGGCCCCTGTCATGGCGGCCCGGCCGTTCGTCGTGGACGACGCCCGCATCGTCGACAGGGGCGGGTGTCAGGTGGAGTCCTGGGTCAAGCGCAACCCGGGCAGTCACGAACTCTGGGCCCTGCCTGCCTGCAATCCCTTCGGTGCCGAGATCACCGCCGGAGTGGGCGCGCTCTACCACGACGCGCCGGGAAGCGCCGATGAGCGCGACCAGCAACTGCAGATGAAAGGTTTGTTCCGGGAGTTGCGGCGCAACGATTTTGGCTGGGGACTGGCCGCCGGCATGGTGCGGCGTGCCGACATCAACACCAACCAGAACCTGCTTGCGAGCACCTATTTCTACCTGCCCGTGTCGCTTTCCTTCCAGGACGACCGCTTCGTGCTGCTCACGAATGTCGGCGGCGTCGACAATCGCGACCGGGGGCGTCGCGGCCTGAGCTGGGGCGTGGGCGGAGAGTACTACGCCAGCGACCGCGTCGTCCTGCTCGCCGAGGCCTACGGCGCGACCGGGCTGGACCGTTACGCGCAGGCCGGGTTGCGCTACTGGGTGCTGCCGAACCGGTTGCAGCTGGACGGAAGCTACGGCTTCCAGCTCAATGGTGGGAACCGGGCGGAGTGGTTTACGCTCGGGTTCCGCTGGATCACCCCCGTCTTCTTCTGAACCGCGAGCGCACATGGCCAAGACCCGATCTTCCGTACTTCTGCCCCCGCGGGCGCCGGCGCATGCCAAGGTGCTCGAAAAGCATGGGGATGTCCGTGTCGACGAGTATTGGTGGCTGCGGGACAAGGACAGCCCCGAGGTCCTGCGCCATCTCGAGGCAGAGAACCGCTACACCGACGCCATGATGCGGCCCAGCCGGCCATTCCAGCGCGCTCTGTACCGGGAGATGGTGGCGCGCATCAAGGAAACAGACATGGGGGTGCCCTACCGTGAGGGCGACTGGCTGTACTACTCGCGCACCATCCGCGGCAGGCAGTACCCCGTCTACTGTCGCAAGGCCGCTGCATCGCGCGCCCGCGAGCACGTCATCCTGGACATGAATCGCCTGGGTGCCGGGCGGGCTTACCTTGGCCTGGGTGTGCTCGACGTGAGTCCGGATGGCAACCTGCTCGCGTTCTCCACGGACTACACCGGCTTCCGCGAATACACGCTCCGGCTGAAGGACCTGCGCAGTTCGGAGGTGCTCCCGCTGGAGGTGCCTGGAGTCCGGTCGGTGGCCTGGTCGGCGGACAGCCGGACCCTGTTCTACGTCACCGAGGACGAAGCCAAGCGCGCCTGCAAGCTGTGGCGCCATCCAGTCGGCTCTTCCACGCATGACCTGGTCCTCCACGAAACCGACGCGCGCTTCTCGCTCGGGGTCGAATTGTCCCGCAGCCGCGGCTGGTTGTTCGTGACCTCCCACAGCGCCACGACCTCCGAGGTGCGCTGCCTGGAAGCCACGCAGCCGCAGGGGCCCCTGCGCTGTCTGGTGCCGCGGCGGCAGGGGCACGAGTACTACGCCGATCATCATGGTGACTCTTTCTACATCGTCACCAACGACCGTGGCCGGAACTTCCGCCTCGTGGTCGCACCGGTCGGCGCGCCGGACGAAGCGCACTGGCGCGAGGTGGTACCTCACCGGGACGAGGTCATGCTGGAGGGCGTAGACCTGTTCCGGCATCACATCGTGCGCCATGAACGCCGTGGGGGATTTCCGAGGCTGACCGTGGTGCGGCTGGCGGATGGCGGGGAGCACGAGATCACCTTTCCCGAGCCGGCCTACAGCGTCTTCGGTGCCGCGAACGCGGAGTTCGACACCGAGGTGTTCCGCTTCACCTATGAGTCGTTCATCACCCCGGACTCGGTGTACGACTACGACATGAACACCCGGGAGCGGACGCTGCTCAAGCAGTTGGAGGTGTTGGGGGAATACGATCCGGCGCGCTATGTGGTGGATCTCACCCATGCAACAGCCGCGGATGGGACGCAGATTCCGGTCTCGCTGGTGCGCCGTGCCTCGGACCATGGCAACGCGGGTCCGCGACCGCTCCTGTTGTCGGGCTACGGCGCCTATGGCTACCCCGAGATGGTCACTTTCTCGTCGGTGCGCCTGTCGCTGCTCGACCGTGGCGTCACCGTCGCACTGGCGCACGTGCGCGGCGGCGGCGAGATGGGCAAGGCGTGGCACGATGGTGGGCGCATGATGCAGAAGAAGAACAGTTTCACGGATTTCGTCGCCTGCGCCGAACATCTCGTCGCACGCGGAGACACGGCCCCGGATCGGCTGGTGGCCGAGGGCGGCAGCGCCGGCGGCCTGCTGATGGGGGCCGTCACGAATCTGAGACCGGATTTGTTCCGCGGTGTGGTGTTCCAGGTGCCGTTCGTCGATGTCGTGAGCACCATGCTGGACGATTCACTGCCGCTGACCACAGGTGAGTACGAGGAGTGGGGCAATCCCAACGAGCCCGATGCGTACCACTACATCCGCGCCTACTCTCCCTACGACAATCTGAAGCCCGGAGCCTATCCTGCCATGCTTGTCGAGACCTCGCTCAACGACAGCCAGGTGATGTACTGGGAGCCGGCCAAATACGTTGCCCGGCTGCGTGCGCTCAAGACCGATGGCAATCCGCTGCTTTTGCGCATCAACATGGACGCCGGCCACGGAGGTGCCTCCGGCCGCTACGATTACCTGAAGGAGATCGCCTTCACCTACGCTTTCATCCTGGGGGTGCTCGGCATCACCGGATGATGGGCGTACCGGGGCACTCCGGTTCTGGTGACACGC
>JBEICA010000105.1:0-10816 GCA_040373665.1 Burkholderiales bacterium
CAGTTCGAGCGGCGGGACACCCGGGTCATCCGCGCCGCCGAACAGGCTCGACTGGTTGGCGCTGCGCAAGGCCTGCTCGGCCGCGCCCATCGCCACGCCGACCGAGGCAAACAGGCGGGCGCGCTGCGGCTCGACGCTGTCGAAGGCGCCGGCGCGTACCAGCGACTCGACAACCCGGCGGTTGACCACGCGCGCATCGACGCGCCGGCAGAAGTCGAACAGATCGCGGAACGGCCCGCCGGCCGCCCGCGCTGCGAGGATGGCCTCGATGGCGCCCTGGCCCGTCCCCTTGATGCCGCCGAGCCCGTAGCGGATCCTGCCCGCATCCACTGGCACGAAGCGGAACTCGCCCGTGTTGATGTCCGGCGGAAGGATCTCCAGTCCGTTGGACTTCGCGTCCTCGTGCAGCAGCTGGACCTTGTCGGTGTCGTCCATGACGGCCGAAAGGTTCGCCGCCATGAACGCTGCCGGATGGTGGGCCTTCATGTACGCGGTGTGGTAGGCGACCAGCGCGTAGGCGGCGGCGTGCGACTTGTTGAAGCCGTAGCCGGCGAACTTCTCCATGTAGTCGAAGATTTCGTTCGCCTTGGCCTCGTCGATGCCCTTGCGGCCCGCCCCTTCGACGAAGATCTGGCGCTGCTTCGCCATCTCCTCGGGCTTCTTCTTGCCCATCGCCCGCCGCAGCAGGTCCGCGCCGCCCAGAGAGTAGCCGGCGCACACCTGTGCCGCCTGCATCACCTGCTCCTGGTAGACCATGATGCCGTAGGTCGGCTGCAGGATCGGTTCGAGCAGAGGGTGCAGGTACTCGAAGCTGCGGCCATGCTTGCGGTCGATGAAGTCGGGAATGAGGTCCATCGGGCCGGGCCGGTACAGCGCCACCAGCGCGATGATGTCCTCGAAACGGTCCGGCCGCGCCCTGGTGAGCAGTTCGCGCATGCCGCGGGATTCGAACTGGAACACCGCCGAGGTGTTGCCCGTGGCGAAGATGCGGTACGCACCCGTGTCGTCCAGGGGCAGGGTCTCGAGCACCAGATCGGACGCAGGGTCGAGCTGGCGGATGAAGCGCAGGGTCCAGTCCAGAATGGTGAGCGTGGTCAGACCCAGGAAGTCGAACTTGACCAGTCCGATGGCCTCGACGTCATCCTTGTCGTACTGGGACACGACGCTGTCCGAACCCTGCTGGCAGTAAAGGGGACAGAAGTCCGTCAGCTTGCCAGGGGCGATCAGCACGCCCCCGGCGTGCATGCCCACGTTGCGCGTCATCCCCTCCAGCTTCCCCGCCAGGGCCAGCAGTTCGCGCGTCTCCTCCTCGGCCTGCTCGCGTTCCCTGAGCCGCGGCTCCATGTCGCGCGCCATCTCGAGCGTGATCAGCTTGCCCGGCTGGAACGGGATCAGCTTGGCCAGCTCGTCCGTGCGGGTGTAGCTCCATTCCATGACCCGGCCGACGTCGCGCACCACGGCCTTCGCCGCCATGGTGCCGAAGGTGGCGATCTGCGACACCGATTCGGCACCGTACTTGCGCCGCACGTAATCGATCACCCGGTCGCGCCCGTCCTGGCAGAAGTCCACGTCGAAGTCCGGCATCGACACCCGTTCCGGGTTCAGGAAACGCTCGAACAGCAGGTCGTAGCGCAGCGGGTCCAGGTCGGTGATGCCAAGGGCGTAGGCCACCAGCGACCCGGCTCCGGAGCCGCGGCCCGGACCGACCGGCACCCCGTTGGCCTTGGCCCAGTTGATGAAGTCCGCGACGATGAGGAAGTAGCCCGGGAAGCCCATCTGCACGATGGTCCGGATCTCGAACTCGAGCCGCTCGACGTAGGCCGGCGCCTTCGCTGTCCGCTCCCCCGGGTCGGGATACAGCTGTGCGAGCCTGCCCTCGAGACCGGCGAGCGACTGGCTGCGCAGGAAGTCCTCCAGGCTCTCGCCCGCGGGCGTGGGGAAAAGCGGAAGCCGGCTGCGGCCGAGCTCCAGGGCAAGGTTGCAGCGCCGGGCCACCTCCACTGTGTTGGCGAGGGCGGCTGGCAGATCGGCGAACAGCGCCGTCATCTCCTCCTGCGACTTGAAGTACTGCTCGGCGGTGAAGCGGCGCGGGCGGCGCGGGTCGGACAGGACATGCCCCTCGGCGATGCAGACCCTCGCCTCATGGGCGGTGAACTGCTCCGGCTCCAGGAACTGGATGGGATGGGTTGCCACCGGCGGCAGGCCCAGGTCGGCGGCGATGCGCAGCAGCCCGCCCTCGGCGGCGGTGCTCTCGGGGTGTCCGGCGCGTTGCAGCTCGATGTAGAAGCGATCCGGGAACAACGCTCGCCAGCCGGCGGCCAGGGCCCGCGCCCGTTCCTCTTGGCCGGCGAGCACCGCCTGCGCGATATCCCCGGCAGGGCCGCCTGACAGGGCGATCAGGCCGTCGGTGCCATCCTCGGTGAACCAGGCACGGTCCAACTCCGCGCGGCCACGGTGCTGATTGTCCCGGAACGCGCGCGTGAGCCAGCGGCACAGGCGCAGGTAGCCCTCGCGGTCCTGGACCAGAAGCAGCAGCCGATGGGGCTTGTCCCGGTCCTCGTCATTGGCCAGCCAGCAGTCGGCCCCGATGATCGGCTTGAGACCCTTCGCCCGAGCGGCCTGGTAGAACTTGACGGCGCCGAACAGGTTCGACAGGTCGGTGATCGGCACGGCCGGCATGCCGTGCGCACGCGCCTGGGCGACCGCGTCGTCGATGCGCACCGTGCCGTCCACGACGGAGTACTCGCTGTGCAGGCGCAGGTGGATGAAGCGGGGGTCGGTCATGCCGTCGGGAGGATCGCGGTTGGCGCCCGATTCTATAACGCCCCCGGGTCCGGGCACGGGGGCCGGGAACGCGCGCCGCGCCGTTCCGGTCTATGCTGCGGGCTTCAATGACGAAGGGGGGGTGCGTCGATGCACGGCCTGTTCGCGCCGGCGCTGTCCGCCGGCATCCTTTGCCTGTTTGCCTTGACGGCGCAGGCGCAGCAGCTCTACAAGAACGTGATGCCCGACGGCAGCGTCATCTACTCCGATGCCCCCGTGGCCGGGGCGAGTCGCAGCCAGCCGATGGCGGTTCCGGCGCCGCCGCCGGTCGATCCTCAGGCGGCCCAGAAGCGTGCCGGGGACGAGAAGCGGCAGGCCGAGGATCTCGAAGCGAGGCTGGAGGCCAGGCGCAAGGCCGGGGAAGAGGCGGACGCCAAGGTGGCGAAGGCGCGCAAGGCCCTGGAAGACGCGCAGATCGCCATGGAACGCGGCCGCGAGCTCCGTGAGGGCGACATGATCGCCTATGTGGGCGGGGGCGCCCGCCCGAGCGACGCCTACCTGAAGCGCCAGGAGACGCTGGAGCGGCAGCTCGCCAACGCCCGCAAGGATCTGGACGACGCCCTGCGCGCACGCAACCGGACGCGCTGAGTCCGTCACCGTCCGGCGGGGCGATGCGCGCCGGCGGCGGCAGGGACGATGCCGGCCATGGCATCATCGCCGGCCTGTCGCCCCGCCCCGGATCCTCGCCTTGATATCTTCGCCGCCTTCGTCACGTCAGTCGCGAGCCCGTCGTGCCCCAGGAGCGTAGGGCAGCCATCGTCATGGGCCTGCTGTCCCTGGTGTGGGGATATGCGTGGATCACCGCCAAGATCGGTCTCGATCACGCAGGGCCTTTCGACTTTGCCTTTCTCCGCGTGGCGGTTGGCGTGCTCACCCTCGGCGCCATCCTCCTGTGGCAGAGACGGCCGCTGCAGCCCGTGCCCTGGCGGGCCGCCATCTTCATGGGCGTGGTGCAGACCGCCGCTTTCCTCGAGCTGAACACCTGGGCGCTGGTCGACAGCGGTCCGGGCAAGACTTCCATCCTCACCTTCACCATGCCTTTCTGGGTAGTGCTGTTCGCCTGGCCGGTGCTGGGGGAGCGGCTGCGCGGGCTGCAATGGCTGGCGGCATCGCTCGCGCTGGGAGGGCTGGTTGCGATTCTCGAGCCCTGGCGGCTGGAGGCATCGACGGCGTCGAAGCTGCTGGCCGTGCTGGCCGGCGCCACCTGGGCGGCCGGCGTGGTGGTGGCAAAGCGCCTTCACGGACGCGTTCAGACGGACGCGTTGCAACTCACCTTCTGGCAGATGCTGATCGGACTGGTGCCCATGGCGGTGATCGCCTGGCTGGTGCCCCAGCGCGCGGTCGACTGGTCGCTGCCGCTGGCTGGCGCCCTGGCCTTCAGTGGCGTCCTGGCCACCGGTCTGGGCTGGTTCATGTGGCTCTACGTGCTGCATCGCCTGCCCGCCGGCACCACCAGCCTGTCTTCGCTTGCCATCCCTGTGGTGGCCGCCGTGTCCTCCGCGCTGCAGCTTGGTGAGCGCCTGCGGCCGGCGGAACTGGCCGGAATGTGCGCCATCGCGGCGGCACTGGCCCTGAATAGCCGTGCCGCCCCCCAGGCGGTACCCGGGGAAGCGACCGATCCCACCCCCACGCCGCCGGCCAGGAGACGATGAAGCCCGCAGCCTCCGAGTACCTCACGATCCGTGCCCTGCGTTATCACGTTCGCACCTGGGGTGACCCCGGCGATCCGAAGCTCTTCCTGCTGCACGGCTGGATGGACGTTTCGGCGTCCTTCCAGTTTCTGGTCGATGAACTCCGGGAAAGCTGGCACGTGATCGCTCCCGACTGGCGCGGTTTCGGTCTGAGCGAATGGGCCGCCGAGGGCTACTGGTTTCCCGACTACCTCGCGGATCTCGAAGCAGTGCTCGATGCCTACAGCCCGGGCGCGCCGGTGTGCCTTCTCGGGCACAGCATGGGCGGCAACGTCGCCGGGCTCTATGCCGGCATACGCCCGGAGCGGGTCTCGCGTCTGGTCCTGGCCGAGGGCTTCGGCATGAGGCTCACACAGCCCGAGGATGCGCCCGAGCGTTATGCGAAGTGGCTCCGGCAGCTGACGGCGCCCGCGGAGTTCCGCGCCTACCGCAGCCTCGAGGAGGTGGCCGACCGTCTGAAGCGCAACAGCCCCCGCCTGTCCGATGAACGGGCCCGCCTGCTCGCACCCCACTGGGCCCTGCAAAGACCTGACGGTTCCTGGGTGCCCGCGGCCGATCCGCGTCACAAGACCGTCAACCCGGTGCTCTATCGCCAGGAGGAGGCGCTGGCGTGCTGGCGGCGCATCACCGCCCCCGTGCTCTGGGTATGGGGTGGTGATCCGGGCTGGATGCGCGAGTTCGCGGGCGATGATGCCGAGGACTGGCGGCGCCGACGTGGTGCCATCGCCACACTTGCGGAGTGTAGAATCCCGGCGTCCGGTCACATGATGCACCTCGAAAATCCGGCCCGCCTCGCGCGCGAGGTCGAGCCTTTCCTGTCGGGCGCCTGACCGCCGAGATCCAGCTGCTGCGAGACGTTCCGATGACTGCCATGCGTTTTCTCATCCTCCCGTTCTGGATTGTGATCAGTTTTGCCGTCGGGCCCATGGTCATGGCCGCGGAAACCAAGCCTGCTGCCAAGGCACCGGCACCTGCGGAGGTCGGCATGCAGCAGGCTCGCGATCTCGTCATGGGTCTGCCTGAAGTTCAGGCCTGGCAGGACAAACGGCGTGAGGAGGGGGAAAAGCGCGACAAGGCGGCCGGCCCCGCCGCCGGCATCCTCACCGGCCAGCGGCTCGTGGGCAAGGTCAAGCACTGGGCCGTCACCTTCTACGAAAACCCGCAGACGGAAGCCCGCAAGTGGGCTGTGTTTCTCGTCCGGGCGCGCGATGGCAAGCTGTTCGTGGAAGACAACGGCGGCCGCCTGAAGTCTCTGGAGGACTGGCGCAAGACCCGCCCGGCGGTCTGAGGCTGACGTGTCCTTCCACGCACCGCGGCCCCGCGGGGCGATCCGCCAGGGTATCCCTGGCGTGCCATGCCCGGGGTATCCCGAACGAGGAACGTCATCATGATGGAGTTGGTGCGGCTGTCCCTGCGCCGGCCGTACACCGTCGCGGTGCTGTCCCTCCTCGTTCTGCTGCTGGGGGTGCTTGCGGCATCGCGGATGATCGTCGACTTCTTTCCGAAGATCGACATCCCGGTGGTCTTCGTGGGCTGGCAGTACAGCGGCCTGTCGGCCGAGGAGATGGAGCGGCGCGTCGTCATCGTCTCCGAGCGGGCCTACTCGACCACCGTGTCAGGCATCGAACGCATCGAGTCCTCCTGCATTCCCGGTGTCGGCCTGGTGAAGGTGTTCTTCCATCCGGGCATGGACATCGGCGCGGCCATCGCCCAGATCAATGCGATCAACGGGACCATCCTGCGCGTCCTTCCGCCCGGCATCTCCCCGCCGGTGATCATCCAGTACAACCCGGCCACGGTGCCCATCGTCAACATGACCTTCTCGAGCAGGACGCTGCCCGAGGGTCGGATGTTCGACCACGCCTTCAACTTCGTGCGGGTCAAGCTGTTCACCATCCCCGGATTGCAGGTGCCCGCCCCCTTCGGCGGGCGGTTGCGCCAGATCTCGGTCGACCTCGATCCGACCCTGATGGCGGCCAAGGGCGTGTCCGCCAACGACGTGGTGCAGGCGGTCCAGAACCAGAACCTGCTGATCCCCTCGGGGACCGCGCGAATCGGCACCACCGATTTCAACGTGCTGATGAACTCCAGCCCGGCGACCGTGGACGACTTCAACCGCATCCCGCTCAAGCTGATGGGTCGGGTGCCGGTGACGGTGGGTGACGTCGCGAAAGTCGCGGACGGGTTCGCGGTGCAGAACAACATCGTCCACGTCGACGGTCGGCGCGCGACCTACCTGACCATTCTCAAGCACGCCGACGCTTCCAGCCTGAAGGTGGTCGACGGCGTGCGCGCGCTGCTGGCCGAGATCAAGGCGGGGGCGGCCGCCGCCGGCCTGGAGGAGATGGACATCTCGCTGGACTTCGACCAGTCGAAGTTCGTGCGTGTCGCCATCCGCAACGTCACGTCCGAGGCCGTGCTCGCTTCGGTGCTGGTGTCGCTGATGATCCTGCTGTTCCTGGGGAGCTGGCGCAACACCATCGTGGTGATCACCTCGATCCCCTGCGCCATGTTCGCCGGCATCATCCTGCTCGACCTCACCGGCAGCACGATCAACCTCATGACCCTGGGCGGTCTGGCCCTGGCCACGGGCATCCTGGTGGACGACGCCACTGTGGCGGTCGAGAACATCCACCGCCACCGCTCGATGGGTCAGCCGCTGACCGTGGCGATCCTGGAGGGCTCGCGCGAGGTTGCGCTGCCGCGGACCATGGCGACCCTGGCCATCTGCATCGTGTTCTTCCCGGTGGCCTTCCTCTATGGCGCAGCGCGGTACCTGTTCGTGCCGCTGGCCCTGGCTGTCGTGTTCTCGCTGCTGGCGTCCTACGTGCTGTCCTTCACCCTGGTGCCGATGCTCTCGCGCCTGCTGCTGGTGCGGGAACACGTTGATCACAAGGCACCAGGTACCGGCGCCTTCGCTGGCTTCAACGCCGCGCGCGATCGTGCCATCGACGCGCTCACCGCCTTTTACGGCCGCATCCTCGGCATGGTGATGAGCCACCGGGCCTTCATGATGCTCGTCGTCGCCGCCTTCGGTGCGCTGAGCTTCTCCCTCGTCAAGGTCATCGGCACGGACTTCTTCCCGACGCCGGACGTCGGCGTGATGAAGCTGCACTTCCGGGCCCCCATCGGCACCCGCATCGAGGAGACCGAGAAGCTCGTGGCAGCGGTGACGGAGGATATCCGCGGAATCATTCCCGAGGCCGAACTCGAGCGCATCAACGACATGGTGGGCGTGCCGATCTTCTTCAACCTGGCGCTGGTGCCCACGGACAATATCAGCGGCATGGACGCCGAGATCCTCATCCTGCTGAAGGCACCCCACAAGCCTGTTGCGCACTACATGCACGAGATCCGGCAGAAGATCCCGCCTCGGTATCCCGGATCGGATTTCTATTTCCAGAATGCTGACATCGTGTCCCAGGTGCTCAACTTCGGACTTCCCGCGCCGATCGACATCCAGGTGCAGGACGCCAACTTCGAGCGCGCCCAGGGCTACGCTGCCCGCGTCAAGCGCGCCATCGAGGAGACGCCCGGGGCGGTGGATGTACGCCAGATGCAGGTTCTGAACTACCCTGCCCTGAAGATCGACGTCGACCGCATGCGCGCAGCGAGGCTCGGGCTGACGCAGCGCGATGTCGCCAACAGCGCGCTGGTCACGCTTTCCTCCAGCGCCATCATCAGCCCGTCCTACTTCCTCAACCCGAACGGCGTGAACTACACGGTCTCGGTGCAGGCGCCGCCGGAGCGCATCGACAGTGTCGAGGCCCTGATGAGCACGCCGGTGACCTCCGTGACCAGCGCCCTTGCGATGGCCGCACGCGAGCGCCGTCTCGCCGAGGTGCCCGGGGCACCGGTCATCTCGCTCGGCAATCTGGCCACCGTGACCCCGGAGCTGAGCTACCAGTCGGTGTCGCACTACACCGTGCAGCGGGTGATCGACATCGCCGCCAACGTCGACGGGCGCGATCTCGGCGGCACCGTCCGCGACATCCAGAGTCGCATCGCCGAGATCACGGCCGAGAAGGATTTCCCGAAGACCGCCAGGATCGTCACCCGGGGCCAATACGAGGTGATGATGTCGTCCTTCGAGAGCCTGTTGCTCGGGCTGCTGCTGGCCATCGTGCTCGTCTACGCCCTGCTGGTGATGCTGTTCCAGTCCTGGACCGATCCGGTGATCATCATGATGGCGGTGCCCGGTGCGCTGATCGGCATCCTCTGGATGCTGGTGTTCACCGGGACCACCCTCAACGTCATGTCCCTCATGGGAGCGATCATGGCGGTCGGGATCGGCGTCTCGAACGCCATCCTGGTGGTGAGTTTCGCCAACGATTACCGCGCAGCGAATCCTGCGGTCGGAGTGGTGGACGCCGCCATCGAGGCGGGCAGGACCCGCCTGCGGCCGGTGCTGATGACGGCCGCCGCGATGATCATCGGCATGGTGCCGATGGCTCTCGGACTCGGCGAGGCGGGCGAGCAGAATGCGCCCCTCGGCCGGGCCGTCATCGGCGGGCTGCTTTTCGCCACGGTGTCGACCCTGTTCGTCGTGCCGGTGGTCTACACCCTGATGCGGCGGCGCATGCCCACCCTGCATGCCCTCGATGATCGCTTCGACCGCGAGTCGCGCGGCGAAGCCATTCCGGAGTGACGCTCATGACGGGCTCGCAGCCACGTTCCTTCGCCATCTTTCTCGTCATCGGTGTCGTTCTGCTCGGTGCCTCGGGGCTGTTTGCATGGCGGTACTTCACCGCCGAGCAGGCGGCGCGCGAGGAACAGGCGCGTGCCCGCGCGGTGCAGTTGGCCGCAGGACCCGCCGTGACCGTTGCCAGGGCGCAGCGCGGTCCTGCCGTGCGCAGGCTCAATCTGGTCGGAGAGGCAGCGCCCTTCCAGACCACCACCGTCTACAGCAAGGTCAGCGGCTATCTCTCGCGCATCACGGTGGACGTGGGTGATCAGGTCAGGGCTGGCCAGCTGATCGCCGAGATCCAGGCACCGGAGATCGATGCCCAGATCGCCACGATCACCGCCGGCCTGGACAACAAGACCCGGCTGGCCCAGCGTGCCCGGGATCTCGCGCAGGCGGGATTCTTCTCGCAGCAGGCACTGGACAACGCGGAGAACGACGTTCGTGTGGCGCGCGCCCAGATCGCGGAGTTGCGTACGCTTGGCGGGTATCGCTTGGTGAAGGCGCCGTTCGCCGGTGTGGTGACCAATCGCTACGCCGACGTGGGTGCACTGGTCACCAGCGCCGCCGGCAACCAGGCGGCGGCGCTGCCCCTGGTGACCATTGCCGATCCGGCGCGCCTGAAGGTGACCGTGTTCGTGGAGCAGGCGGATGCGCCGGTCGCGCGTGCCGGTCTCGATGCCGAGGTCGTCGATGCCGCGGCGGCCGATCGGCGCGTCTCCGGGAAGGTGACTCGCGTGTCCGGTGAGCTCGATGCCCGGAGCCGTACCCGGCGCGTCGAGGTCGAATTCGACAACGCCGCGCAGACCTTCGTGCCGGGCAGCTTCGTCAACGTGGCACTGCTGATCCCGGCGGTCAGCCATATCGAGGTGCCCGCTGCCGCCTTGCTCACGCGCGACAGGAAGCCGATGGTGGCGGTGGTCGATGCCGCACGGCACGTGCGCTTCGTTCCGGTCACGGTGGCCGGCACCGATGGCAAGGTGCTGCGTCTGGCGAGCGGGCTTGAGGAGGGCGCGGTGGTGGTGGTCAACCCGCCCGCCAGCCTGGCCGACGGCGGCAAGGTCGACCCCAGGCAACCGCCGGGATCCGCCGCTGCCGCGGTGCCGAAAGCGCCGCCAGCGCGCTGAGCCGGCGGCAGTCGATCAGGCGCCAGGGTCGGTTTCGTCTGCCGGATCCGGCCGGTCGAACAGGATCCTGCGCCACACCTCGCCGGGTGCGGTCCCGGATTTGGCCGCTTCGGCAGCGCGTCGCAGCTGTTCCCCGGCGCCTGCACCGCCGAGATGCACCGTGGCCACACCGGCCAGGGCCGCGGCGAGAAGCAACTGGTTCTGTCTTTCCTTCATGTGCCTGGTCTCCGTGGCAGGTCTTCGGGAGGCGGCACGCTGTCGGCACACTTGACGCCCGGACGCATTGTCAGGGCACGCTCCCTGCGCGGCACGGCCGCAAGACCACAGCCAGCCGGAAGCGTGCCAGCGGCGCGAGTGCGGCGCCCGGCATTTACGGCAGGGAGCTTACAGTCGGTCCGGTGGCGCGATCTCAGAGCCCGTGTCGGCGCAGCCCGGGCAGGTCCAGCACGCGAATGCCGCCGTAGCCGACCGCCAGCAGCCCGGCCCGCTCG
>JBEICA010000107.1:0-10664 GCA_040373665.1 Burkholderiales bacterium
CCGAAGATCCGCTTCCACGCCCAGCGTGAGCACGCCGGGCTGCAGCTGGAGGCCGCCGCCTGAGCGCGGGCCCGCGGACGGCGGATGCCGCCGGCCCGGGCCCCGTGTGCTGTGGCATGGGACCACCCGGCGCCTGCGTCGTCCGCCCCGTGGGGCACCGCCTCGGGCGCGCATCGATCACATCTTCCTCAACGCCAACCTACCGACCACACCGTGTTTTTCCGAAACCTTCAGTTGTTCCGCCTCGCCCCGGGCCAGGAGCTGTCGGCCGAGAAGTTCCAGGAGCAGATGGCACCCTTCGTGTTCCAGCCGTGTTCCGCCCTGATGCCCGAGTCGCGCGGCTGGATTCCGCCCCGCGGTGACGACCGCCTGCTCTACACCCTCAACCAGCACTGGCTCGCCGCGCTGGGGACCGAGCAGAAGCTGCTGCCGTCATCGGTGGTGCGCCAGGAAGTGCAGCAGCGCGCTGCCGACCTGGAGGCGCGCAGCGGCTTCAAACCCAGCCGCACGCGGCTGCGTGACCTCAAGGACGAGATCACCGATGAGCTGCTGCCCAGGGCATTCAGCCGCTATCGCACCACGTTCTGCTGGATCGATCCGACCGGCCGTTGGCTGGTGATCGACGCCGCCACTTCCAAGCGCGCCGACGAGGTCACGGAGTGGATCAACAAGTCCACCGACGCCCTGTCGTTCACGCCCGTCAAGTCGCGCCGCGGCCCCGCATCGGCCATGACCGAGTGGCTGGTGGAAGGGGAGGGGCCGAGCGGCTTCAGCATCGATCGCGAGTGCGTGCTGCAGTCACCGCTGGAGGAGAAGTCTACGGTGCGCTACACCCACCACTCGCTGGTGGACACGGACGAGATCCGCAATCACATCACCCAGGCCGGCAAGGTGCCCGTGCAGCTCGCCCTGACCTGGGAGGACCGCGTGTCCTTCGTGCTCACCGACAAGCTGGAGATCCGCCGCGTGTCCTTCCTGGACATCGTGCGCGGCGATCGCGAGGCCGATGCCGAGTCGGCCGAGGAACAGTTCGCGTCCGACTTCACCCTCATGACGGCCATGCTTGGCCGTTTCCTGTCCGAACTGCTCGAAACCCTCGACGGCGTCGAGGAATAGGGCGGTTGCCGTTCGGTGGCCGGCGCAGTCCGGCCGCCTTTCCGCCGTTCCTTTGATCTGGGACAAGTCCGGCACGTTCCCCGGGCGCGTGCGGTTTGATCCAGCACAAGCTTTGCCCCCTCCCTCGTCCAGACAATTGGCTGGTGGCGACAGGCGGCCGGTTCCGGGCGCCTGGGCGGCCGGATCAGACGGGGGACGATCTCATGCGGGACGGAAGGGTGATGGCGGTGGATATGTCCAGGGCGCCCAAGGCGCAGTTGCCGGGAGCGTCCAGACGCGCGTCCCTCGGCCGCCGCCTCGGCCACGGTGCGGCATGGCTGATGTTCGCCCTGGCAGCGCCGGCGCATGCATTCCTGTCGAAAGAGATCATGGACGCGATCGACATCGTGTCCGGGATCCGTGGCGTCAAGAGCCCCGCGGAGATGGCGCGTGCCGAGGCGCTCACCTTCAAGCACAACAAGGACATCAATCTCGCCGCCATCAAGGGCGAGGTCGAACCCGAGCTCTACCAGCGGGTGCAGGACAAGTTCGAGGCGAAGAACCGCGACTTCGTCCAGCAGGCGGCGAAGGAGGGGGGACTGGAGGCCAGGACGCAGGCGAAGAAGCCTGGGGCCCCCGAGGTGCACAACCCGGGTACCGACACCGACATCATCGTCGAGAGCGGCAAGTCCGGGCAGATGATCACCGAGAAACAGATCCGGACCACGGAGGACGCCTACCAGAAGAAGGTGCGGGAGTACCTGAACGAAAGTGGCGTGCCCACGCCGGATGACGTCAAGGTCAACACCGACACGGACTTCATGCCGCATCCGGATCACACCACGCCGGAGGAGTTCACCAGGATCAACAAGGGCATCAACGAGCGTGGCGGTACCGCCTACGAAAGCCCCGGCGCCGCGAAGGTCGAGGCCAAGATGCGTCCGCCCAAGGGTCAGGACATCCCGCCGCTGAGCGTCGAGGAGACCGGAGCTTACGTGGCAGAGATGCAGAATCTCGCCAACCACAAGCTCGAGGCCGCCGGGAAGCTCGAGGCCGAAGCCGACCTTGTCCGCCGCAGCAATCCCGCGAAGGCGCAGAAGCTCGATGCCGAGGCCCAGCTGCTGCGCTCCCAGGGCAGCAAGTACATCGATCGCATCGACAAGGTCACGGACGTGCTGGTGAACCAGAACGGCGTGCCGCGCACCAGCCGCCCGAATGACGATCTGGTGGCCGCGGGCAAGAGCATCGCCGGTGGCCGCGGCACCGGCTCCAAGGCGGGCGCCGACGTGATCGGCGATCTCGGGTCTCTGGCGGTCAACCGCGGGGTCAAGGAGTACTCGGAGACCCTGGCCCGCATCGCTGCCAAGGATCCCGCCCAGGCGGCCGCCGCGCAGAAGCAGATCGCCGAGCAGATCAAGCACATGAGCCCGGAGATGCGGGAGAAGGTCATGGGCAAGGCCCGGGAGGCCTATACCAAGAGCGGTGGTCTGGACCCGGAGGGTTTCGAGAAGGGGCTGACCACCAAGGCCAGGACCGCCGCCGCCGACTACCGCAAGACCCACCCCGAGGGCGCCCACGACGGACCGGCCAAGACCGGCACGCCGGACAAGCCTGTCACCGCAGACAAGCCGGGCGCTCCCGACAAGCCCGCCACGCCTGACAAACCCGGCACTACCGCACGCCCGGGCACGCCGGACGGTCCCGATGCGCCGAAGCGCCCGGCTACGCCCGACCCGACGGTCAAGCCCGGTGCGCCGGAGGTGCCGAACACCAAGACCCGCATCGTCGAGGGCATCGGCACCATCATGGTGATCTCCGACATCGGCAATGCCTGCGAGACCCTCGAGAAGTACCTGGGCGGCGAGATCAGTGGCGCCGAGGCCGCCGAGGTGCTGGTCGACCAGACCCTGACGCTCGGGCTGATCGGTGCGGGCAAGAAGGTGGCCTCGAGCTGGGACACCTTCTGGGAGCAGAACGAGACGCTGCGCCAGGCCAACAAGCAGAACGTCGTCGCCTATTTCACGCAGTGGGAGATCCAGTTGCGCAAGGCCGGCCTGTCGGCGGCGGATGCACGCCGCCTCGTGTCGCGGGCCATGTCCAGCGGTGACTCCAGTCTGCTGGAACGCGTCGCCGACCGGCTCGCGGAGGACGGCGTCACGGTGACCCGGCCTACCCTCCAGGTGGACGGATTCGCCTGGGGCGAGACCGGCAAGGAGATCCTGGAGCAGGGGGTGGACACGGTGACCGGCATCGTCAAGGGTGCCGCGCATGGCGTCTGGTACATCGTGGCCGCGCCATCCCGCGTGGTGGAGGCGTGGGCCCAGGGCGAACTGGCCGAGGCCGAGCTGGAGTACCAGAGCGCCAGCCAGGAGGCCTGGATGCGGGCGAAGCTGTTCCAGCGCCTGCTCAAGGCGGGTGTGAAACCGCGCGACGCCCTGGCCGCCATCAACGATTACTTCGGCGGCGACATGAAGAAGCTGCGCGACATGTTCCGCAAGCTGCGCGGCGGCTACGTCACCTCGCACCACAGTCAGAAGGACTGGTACTGCACCAACCGCCCGTCGATCGATGCGCCGGTCGCCCTGCCGCCGATACTGAACCGCGGCGCTTCCACCGGAGGGAAGTGAACCATGAAGTCACGTCTCCAGTTCGTCCTGCTCGGTCTGCTCCTGGGCGCGGCCGTTCTCCTCGGCGGCGTCGGCAGCGCCGACGATCGCGGCCAGGGCCTGCTTGCCGCCTACGATCTCGACGGCGATGCCCGGGACAGCGCCGGCGGCAACCGCCACGGCACGCTCAAGGGCACGGCCACGCCGACGGCGGACCGCTACGGTGCCGCCGGCAAAGCCCTGCAGTTCGATGGCCGTTCCCACATCGAGCTGCCGCTGGACATCAACCCCGGCGTGCTGCCGCAACTCACCTTCACGGCATGGGTCAGGGCCGACGAGGTCGGCCCGATCCGGCAGGTGATGTCCCACGACGACGGCGGTTTCGACCGCTCCCTGGGCATCGACCATCGCGGCGGCGGCAGCGGCTGGTCGGCTTTCGCCGGTTCGGGGGGCGTCGTCGGCTTCAAGCCGGTGCAGAAGGGCCGCTGGACCTTCGTCGCGGCAGTCTGGGATCAGGCGGCGGGCACAGTCCGACTGCACATCGATGACGAGGTGTTCGAGCGTCGGGGCCAGACCGGTGGCAGCGGCTTCAAGGTCAATCTGGCGCGCAATCCCGGGTTCGGCGAATTCTTCTCGGGCGCACTGGACGATGTGCGCTTCTACGGGCGCGCGCTGTCGCGCGACGAGATCGCGCTGATCCAGTCCGGCCTGAGCCCGGACCGGGGCGCCGCTGGCGGCGGGCGGGACTACACCTCGCCTGGCGTGACACCGGCGGCCCCCGCAGCGCCAGGCGGCGCTCAGGGCGGGCGGGACGACACGTCGCGAGACCTGGCACCCGACGCGCCGATTGCCGCGCCCGCGCCACGGTCGGGAGCCCTGGGCGGCATCCTGCACGTGCGTGTCGGCGGTCCCGACGCAGCCGGCAAGGCAGGTCCGCTGCAGAACGTCACCGTGCACCTGAACGCCCGTCACGCCGCCACGGACGCGACCGGGGTCGCGGTGTTCGACGGGGCCCCCGGCGGACGCCACGTGGTCCGCGTCCGGCAGGCCGGCTACGAGGTCGCCGAGCGCAGCGTCGACGTGCCCGCAGGCGGGCGCGCGGAAGTTGACGTCCCCCTGGTGCGCGTGGTGTCGGTCGACTGGCGCGGCAGCGTGCGCGCCGCCACCCCAGACCAGCCGGTGGCCGGTGCACAGATCCGTGTCGAACCGGTGGAGGTGAAAGCGGCGCTGCAGGGTGGCGGCCTGGCGACCAGCGACTGGGACGGCAATTTCGAGTTCGTGCAACTGGCGCCAGGGCGCTACCGGATGTCCGTCGAGGCGCCGGGATTCGCTCCGCTGGCGCGGGAGGTCGCGGTCGCCGAGGGCGCACCGCCCGTGTTCACGCTCCAGCCGCAGTCCTCGCCGGCGCGGCTCGACGTCAGCGTGAGCGAGTCGGTCACCGACCGGCCGCTGGCGAAGGCGAAACTGACGCTGGCCGAGTCGTGGCCCAACGGCATGGTCGCTGAAGCCACCACGGACGCGCGCGGCGCAGCCGCTCTCACCGGTCTGACGACCGGGGCCGTGAACTGGGTCCAGGGCAACGGCCGGGTGGGCATGGCCCGACGCCAGCTGAGCCTGCGCATCGAGGCGGATGGTCACGAGCCCGCGGTGGTGCCCGTCACCCTCGGTGCGGCAGTGGCCGTGAAGCTGCACCCGCTGACGGTCCAGCCCGAGGTCGAGCCGAACGATCTCGGCGCGCCCCAGGACATCCGGACCGGCGCCCCGGTGCGATTCAGCATCGAGAAGAACGATGACCGTGACGCTTTCCGCTTCCGCCTGGCGCAGCCGGCGCGGGTGGTGGTCAAGGTGGGACCGGACAATCCGCTCGAAACCCACCTGCGCATCTACGATGCCCAGGCGAAGATGATCGTCGAGAGCGGCGCCTACGCAGGCCGCGACAACGTCATCGAGCTGCGGCTCGAGGCCGGTGTCTACGTCGCCGAAGTCCAGGAATGGGGCGGCAACAATTCCGCGCCCGGCAAGCCCATCACCCTCACGGTGATGGTCGATCCGGCGGTCGATCCATCCGAACCGAACAATGCCCCGGCTCAGGCCACGCCGCTGCGGGCGATGCAGCAGGCCGCCGGTCTGATCTTTCCGCTGGGCGATCTGGACACCTATCGGGTCGAGGTCGGACGGCCGGGGCTGATGCGCATCCGCGAACCCGGCATGGGCCTGGAGCGTCACGTCCGCATCCTGCGCGCCGATGGCAGTCTGCTGGCGGAGCAGGGCGCATACGCCGGTCGGCCCATCGACCTCCAGGTGCAGGTGGCGCCAGGAACGCACTTCGTCGTCATCGGCGAGTGGGGCAACAACAACGCCGGGCTGGAACCCTATCGCCTGCAGGTGGACCAGCTCCCGGATGACGGCATCGACGATCCTCTCGGCGAGCCGGGGCCGATGCGTGCGGTGCGCGAACTGCCCGTCGGCACGACGGTGCACGCCACGCTGATGCCCACGGGGGACCGCGACCTCTACCGGGTGCAGATCCCCGGCGCCGGTACGCTGCGGCTGCAGGCTGATGGGCGCCCCGAGCGTCATATGCAGTTGTTCGACCAGGAGGGGAGGCAACTGGCCGATGCCGGCGCCTACGCGAATCGTCCGGTGTCGCTGGCCTGGGACTTCGCCGGCCCGCAGACCGTGTTCGTGGGGCTGCGCGAGTGGGGCGACAACGGCAACGCTGCCGCAGCCCACGCGCTGGCGGCCTGGTTCGAACCCGCGGACGAGACCGACTTCCGCGCGCGCAACGAGGACTTCGATCACGCCACGCCGCTTGCGGTCGGAGACACGGCCCGCGGGAGTTACCTCCCGCGGGGTGATCGCGACGTCTACGTCGTGGAGGTGGACCGTCCCGGTTACCTGCGGGCGCGCGCCACCAGCGCCCACGAGACGCATCTGCGGATCTTCGACGCGCGCCGCCAGCAGATCGTCGACACCGGTGCCTACGCCGGTCGCACGGCCGAGATCGCGCCGGCGGTCGGCCCGGGCACCTATTACGTGATGATCGGTGAGTGGGGCGACAACGGCTCGTCGCCTGCGCCCTACGAACTGGTCGTGGTCCTGGAGCGGGTGGAGCCGGCCGAGACCTGGCCGCTGGCCACGGATCCGGTGCGGCGGCTGAAGGAGGGCGAGGCACAGTCGTTCGCCATCGACCACCGGGGGGATGTCGACCGCTTCGTGTTCGAGGCTGGGCGGGCGGCACGCTGGATGCTGAACGTCAACGGCCCGCTCGAGACGCTGGTGCGGGTGTACGACGATCAGACCGGCACTCTGCTGCACGAGTCCGGTCACTATGCACCGGCCCGGGGTCGGATACCCCTCGAGCTCAAGAACCCGGCCCGGCTGCGGATCCATCTCTCCGAGTGGGGCGACAACAACGCCTCCCTGCAGGCGGGCTTTGTGAGCATCTCCGCCAGCGACGAGCCGCAGGTCGCCGACCGCGTGCTGGCGGAAGCCGACCCGGCGCAGCCGCTGCGCGTGAGCTTCCGCCGCGAGGCGGTGCCGGGAACCAACCGTCCCGGTGCATGCGAGGTGGACCTCGATCAGGACGGGCGGCCGGAACTGCGTCTGGACAACGACCAGCCACGCGTGCACGCGTTCCGGGCGCCCGGACTGTTCCTGGCGCAGGTGAACTGCGTCGGGGGCGAGCAGCCGAGCCGGCAGCGCTTCTGGGTCCAGCCCACCTGGCCCCTGGAACGCCGTGGTGTGGTCGTGACCCTGGCCCAGCCGGGCGAGGGGCAGGTGGTCGACGCGCCCCTGCCGGTCCGGGTGCAGGCCATGAGCTACGACGGGCGGGCGGTGAACCGCGTCCGGTTCGAGGTGGATGGGCGTGTGTTCGCCGAGGATCACGGCACGCCGTTCGAGGCGGCCCTGCCCTGGCAGGACCTCGGTCCGGGTGAACACCGCCTGAAGGTGACCGCCTGGGACACCGCCGGCACCAGCGCAGAGGTGAGCCGCCGGTTCAGCATGTCCGAATATTTCGGACTGATGCCCGCCGACGGCGCGGTGCTCAGTGGCGAGTCGGTGCGGGTGAACTGGACCTCGGGTACCTTCGGACCGTCGCAGGTGCGTTACCGACGCAAGGGCAGCGATGCCTGGCAGGAGGCGGTGGGGCAGAGCGGCCGGGCGCATCAGGTGGTGCTGCAGGGGCTGGAACACGGCGTGGCCTACGAAGTGCAACCGCTCGGGGGTCGCGAGGCTGGTCCGGTGCGGACGGTCACCCGGGTCAAGGGCCTGTCCTTCACCCAGGCGAAGTTTGCAGCCGACCTGCGTCGCGACTATGACCAGCGCGTCGCCATCGGCGTGCGCAACAACGGTGACAAGCCGCTGAAGGTACGGCTGGAGTGCGGCCGGCCCGCGGACCCGGCCATGCTCGTGAGCTTCGTCGGCGAGGGTTCTGAAGACAGGCCGATCGACCTTGGACCCGGCGAGGCACGCCAGTTCGTGCTCGGCCTGAGCACCCAGGACGTCACCCGGGCCGACCACGTCGTGCCGGTGCGCATCGTGTCCGATGCCGGCCTCAGCGACGAGGCCGAGGTGGCGGTGCACGTGCGCCTGCCGAGGGTGGAACTGGTCTGGAGCGACGTGGGCCCGGCCCCGGACGGCCGTGGCCGGGTGCTTCGACTGACCAACCGCGGCGACCCGGTGACCGACCTGGCCGTGGTGCCCGCCGAGGCGGGCAAGGTCTCCATCATGCCAACGGTGCGTCACGGGCTGCTGCCTGCCGGGCAATCCATGGACTTCACGGTGTCGCCGCTGTTCCGCGAAGGCTATACCGGGGTGGCCGCCCGCATCGTCGCGAGTTCCCTCGACAAGACCGTCGAGCAGGCGTTCAGCCACCGGCTCGGCGCGGGCGAGTCGGTCCGGCGCGTCTGGCTGTTCCCCGGGATCGATCCTGCCTCTGCGGCCGCGCGTTCGGCCGAACCGGGGCTGATCGCCAATGCCGAGCGCGCTGCGCGCCTGCGTGCCGAGACCGTGAACTGGACCGCCCGACCCAACCCCGAGGACACCGATGGCGATGGCCGTGCAGACCGCTGGTCGCAGCTGATCGACGGCGTCCTCTGGGTCGGCGACGATACCGATGGCGACGAGCGCGTCGACTTCGTCCATGCCGATGTGGGCGATGACGGCGTGTTCGAGTATTCGGCGCTGCTGGAGAACGGGCGCTGGGAGCCGACCAATCTGGTGGAGGCCTGGCTGGAGATGGGCTTCGCGCTGCCGTGGAATCGGGACGCCTACCATCCCCACGATGCCGACATCGTGCTCAACGACACGGTCATCGGCAGCCTGCGCAACACCGTGCCGGAGGGCAACTACACCTTCCGCATCCCGCCACGCGCGCTGCGCTTCGACGCCTCGGGCGCGCCCGGCGCGAACCAGGTGGGCATCCGCTCCAAGCACCTGCGCGGCGGGCATTACGTGGTCAACAGTGACTTCCGCTTCAAGTTCCGTCTCACGGCGACCCCGGTCTGGACGGTGGCGCGCAACGAGGCCGAGGCGCGCACCTCGGTGACGAAGATGGCCGGCGTGACGGTCTCCGCTCCGGATTTCAGCGTCACCTCGGCGCAGCTGCGTCTCAGCGGTCCGGCGCAGCCCAATGCGGGGGACGACATGGTCCTGGAGGTTCCGCTGCGCAACCTGGGGGCGACGGAAGGCCTCAACGTGCCGGTGGTGGTGTCGCGCACCCTGCCGGGAGGAGGGCGGGATGAACTGGCCCGCATCCAGGTGGCCAGGATAGGTCTGGACCGGCCGGTGACGGTACGGATTCCCTTCAAGGCACGCGGCGGGGGCAACACCCTGACGGTGACGGTCGATCCCGACGATGCCTTCGGCGACCTCGACCGCGTCAACAACGCCGGGGTGGTTTTCATGCAGGCCGCCGGCGAGACCATCGCGCCGGTGCTCAAGGTGTCCCAGCCTGCCGATGGCCAGGTGCTGCGCGCCACCATCGTCCCGTTGGTGGCGAGCGCGACCGACGACCAGGGGATCGCGTCGCTCGCATTGTCCGTCGACGGCGGTCTGTGGGCAGATCTGGGTGCCCGGGACGGGTCGGCGGACCGCTTGCTCCTGCTGCAGCCGGGGACCCACCGGCTCGAGGTGCGGGCCACCGATTTTTCCGGCAACGTCGCCAGCCGTGTGCTGGCCGTCAAAGTGGAGGCGGCGACGCCCCCACTGCGACTCGTCGCACCGGCCGAGGGCACACGCTTCGAAGGGCGCGATGTCGACGTGGTGGTGGAGGCGCCTGCCGAGTCCCCGGTGGTCGCGGCGCGCAGCGGAGGCGGCAACTGGTATGTCGGCACGCGCGAAGGGGGCAGGGTACGCATCCGCCTGCCCGTCGCCTTCGGCGCCCAGGCCGTGGAGGTCATGGTCGCCGGGCGCGACGGCGCCGTATCGCGGGCCAGGGTGCAGGTCACAGGCGTGCGCCAGCCCACGGAAGGCGAGATCACCCTGCCTCCCGTCGGTGGCCAGGGAATGCTCTGGCCTGCAGCCCACCCGACGCTGGCGCTGGACCTGTTCCGAGGTGTGGACGGGTTGCTCGTGCCCACCGCCCCGCAGGCGCTGGAGGACTGGTTGCGGCGCCGGGAGGAGGCCGTGCGTGCGGTACAGGCACAGGCGGCGGCGACGCCGGTCGCGACGCCTGCCGTGGCCGCTGCCCCGCCCGTGCCAGCCACCCCGGTGCCGCAAGGGCCGATACCGCCCACCGCCACGGCGCCCGGGCAGGCGGCAGCGCCTGTCGCAGCGCCGGGCGCTGCGGGAGCTGCCGTGATGCTTCTGGACATCGACAACGTCTATGCGGTGAGCAGCAAGCCGACGCGACCGAGCGTGCTGAGCCTGGAGCAGACCACCCGGGTTCTGTCCTTGCGCACCTATCACTGGAACGGCGGCCGTGGAGCCCCCCCCGGAACCATCGCCCTGCGCGACGCC
>JBEICA010000264.1:0-5059 GCA_040373665.1 Burkholderiales bacterium
GCCCCACGAAGGTGCGGCCGTCGATGCGGGCCACCAGACCGGGGCGGCGGGTGCCCACGCCGGGATCGACCACCGCGATGAAGACGTGACCACGAGGCACCCGCTGGGCCAGGGCGGCCAGCAGGTGGGCAGAGGCGGTGACGTCGAAACGGGGCGCCTCGTTCAGCAGGGTGATCACGCGTACACCCGGGGCATAGCGGTCCAGGACGGTCTCGACCTGGCCGGCGTACAGGTCGGCGGCGCCGAAATCGGAGAACAGCAGCAGGGCCATGACCGGTGTCTCCGGAGGGGGGCGCTCAGACGGCCCTGAGGTGGATTCGGACCGGCCGGGTCAGTCCCGGCCCGCAGACGTCAAGCACGAGCGAGGCCAGGGCCCGGCAAGGTCGGGGGCCGTCGCACCTCACGATGCACCTGCAGCCTCCCTGGCCTTGAGCTTCGCGTGGATGTAGTCGGTGTGGGGCACGTAGAGCAGGTCGGCGACCTTGCGCACGAGATGCTGCTCCCATGCGCTCAGGGAGGCGTCGGCGTAGGCCACCGCCCACATGGCTTCGATCACCCGGACCTTCTGGCCTGCCGAGAAGTGCCGGTTGAGCAGGGAGGTGAACTGGTAGAAGTCCGTGGCCTGCCGCACCTCCTCCTCCGCCAGACGCAGCAACTCGTCGGCCTCGCCCGGGGCAAGCGCGAACTTGTCCCGCACCGCGTGCAGGATCGCCTCGCGCTCCGCGGTGTCCATGCCACCGTCCATCTTGACCAGTTCCACCAGCAGCGCCGCCGTGGCCAGCCGGATGGCACGGCCCTCGTCGCCCGCCGTCGCCACGTGAGAAAGCTTCTGGTCAAAGAAGTCGAGAATGGCTTTCAGCATGGCGTGGTCTCAGCGTCGGCGGCGAATCTCGCAACCCACCTCGCAGTCGTCGTGGGCCTCGGTCTTGGCGATCTGGACGTGCACCCCACACACCTGCGGATGACCGAAACACAGGTCGACGATGCGCAGCCCGAGGGTCTCGAGCAGGTTGATGTGACCGGCCGCCAGGATGTCCAGGATGCCCTGTCGCAGCCGGTCGTAGTCGAGCACGTCCTCGATGCGGTCACGCCACTCGAAGGGCGGTCGCAGGTGCACCGCCACGTTCATGCGCAGGCGCTGCGGCTGGGCGCGTTCATGGGCGTAGACGCCGATCATGGCCGACGCGGTGAAATCCCGCAGGAACAGGACGCGTTCGTCCGCGCCGGTGCTGCCGGGGGCCTGCTGGGGGAGGTGGAACTGGGGGTCGTTCATCTTCGACGATCGCCGCGCGAACCGGACGCGCTCGGGGTGGTCGATGCTACACCAATCGCCCGCAGCGGCCCTCCTCCGCCAACCCGACCGGCGGTCGCGGGCCCCGCCCGACACGAGCAGATCCCATGAGTCCAGACACCACGCGACCCCTTGCCGACGAAGTGATTCTCGAACGACTCGCCCGCGAACTCCCCGCCTGGGGGTTCGAGGACAACGCCCTGCAGCGCAGCTACCGGACGGAGAACTGGAAAAGTACCCTGATGGTGGCCAACACCATCGGGCACCTCGCCGAAGTGGCCTGGCATCACCCCGAGCTGTTCCTGTCCTATGGCACGGTGGGAGTGCGGCTCAACAGCCATGACGCCGGCGGCGTCACCGAGCGCGACTTCGAACTTGCGCGCCGGATCGAGCAGGTGGTGCTGTGGCGGCCGGACCGGGAGGGCGGTGCCCTTGCGGGCACGCCCGACGACGACCGTTTCCGGCATCTGCGCTACGACTGAGTGCCCGTGGCAGGTGGGCGCTGCACCGGACCGGAGCGGGCGGTGGTTCAGCGCCGGAAGAACACACTGGCCCTCCAGAGGGTGAGCAATCCGACGAACGCGAATCCGCCGGCATAGCCCGCGCCCAGAGCCACCACGGCCCAGACCACCAGCGGAGACACGAACACGCCCAGATAGGTGAGCGCGAATGAGGCGCCGGTGACGGCCGCCTCGTGGCCCTTGGGCGCGATGCGCGCCACCTCGGAGATGTAGACGCCGTTCCAGCCCACCGCCGTCGCCCCGAACAGAAAGGCGTGGATCACCACCGCCGCCCAGGGCGAGGTGGCATCGAGCATCCCGAGCGTGAATGCTCCCAGCGACATTCCCAGCCCCAGCAGTCCGAGCAGTCGTCGCGGTCCGACGAAATTGTCCGCCACGAATCCCCAGAACAGACGACCGAGGACAGCGCCTGCCATGGCCACGGACAACGCGGCCCCCGCGGCCGGCACGCTCAGGCGCCCGATCTCGTGCAGGTACACCACCAGATAGCTGCCCAGGCACATCTGCATGCCGGAGTAGGCGAAGGAGGCCAGCGCGAGATCCCGCAGCGGGCGCTGGCGCCAGAGCATGCGCAGCGGCTCGCGCAGGCGCAGCGCCCCGAGGGGCGCGTCCGGTCGCCGGTCGCGGTCCGCCGTGGCCCGCCCGCCCTGCACCGCAAATGCCAGCAGCAGCGACCCGGCGGACACGGCCAGCGCCGCCGAGCGCCACCCGGACCAGACCATCATCACCGGCACCATGGCACCGGCGATGGCCCCACCGATGGGCACGCCAGTCTGCTTGAGCGAGAACACGAAGGCGCGCAGCCGCTCCGGGGTGCGCACGCCGAGGATGGCCGAGGATGACGGCGTCACCGGCCCGTAGCCCAGCCCGATGAACAGGGCCGCCGCCAGCACGGCCAGCGGATGCCCCAGGGCGAGCAGCGCTGAACCGACGGCCACCAGCAGCAGGGCGAACTGGCTCACCCGCAGCGGCCCGTAGCGTACGATGAAGCCGCCGCTCATCAGGGCGGCGGCGGCCGAGGACAGGTAGATGACCGACGTCACGACGCCCACCGCGGACGCGTCCAGGCCCATCTCGCGGCTCGCCTCGGGCGCCAGCACCGGCGGCGTGAACACCGCCAGGGACGCCAGAATCTGGATCGCCAGCGTGACGAGAACCGGCAGGACGATGCCGTTCAAGCGCGACGCCGCCCCGGCGGTTCATGCGTGCCGGCCTTCCCTCCCGGCGGGCCGAGGACTTCGCCCGCCTCAGGCGCCACGCGACTTGTCCAGCGCCTGGCCGATATCCCAGAGGATGTCGTCGATGTCCTCGATGCCTACCGACAACCGGATCATGTCCGGCGACACACCCGCCTTGATCTGCTCTTCCTCGGACAGTTGACGGTGGGTGGTCGAGGCCGGGTGGATCACCAGCGTCTTGGCGTCGCCGACGTTCGCCAGGTGGGACAGGAACTGCGCGGCCTCGATGAAGCGCTCGCCTGCCGCCACCCCGCCCTTGATGCCGAAGGTCATGATCGAACCCGACCCCTTGGGCAGATACTTCTGCGCCAGCGCGTGGTAAGGGCTGGACGGCAGCGACGGGAAATTGACCCACGACACCTGCGGATGCGCCTCGAGGAATTCCGCCACCCGGCGCGCGTTGTACACGTGCCGGTCCATGCGCACGTGCAGTGTCTCCAGGCCCTGGATCAGCAGGAAGGCGTTCATCGGCGACAGGCAGGGGCCGAGGGTGCGCAGGGTCTCCATGCGGCACTTCATGGTGAACGCGAAGTCACCGAAGGTCTCGAAGAAGCGCACGCCGTGGTAGCCGCGGGACGGCTCCACCATGCCGGGAAACCTGCCGTTGTCCCACGGGAACTTGCCGGACTCCACGATCACGCCACCCATGGTGGTCCCGTGGCCACCCATGAACTTGGTGGCGGAATGCACCACGATGTCGGCGCCGAAGTCGATCGGCCGGCACAGGTAGGGCGAGGCGAAGGTGTTGTCGATCACCAGCGGGATGCCGGCCTCGTGGGCGATGGTCGCCACGGCCTCGATGTCGAGCACGTTGATGCCGGGGTTGCCCATGGTTTCGGCATACACAGCGCGCGTGCGCGGCGTGATCGCGCGGCGGAAGTTCTCCGGGTCGTCCGGGTGCACGAACTTCGTGTCGATGCCCATGCGGCGGAAATTCACATCGAACTGCGAGTAGGTGCCGCCGTAGAGGGTGCTGGCGGCAACCAGTTCGTCGCCAGCCTCCAGCAGGGTCAGCAATGCCGTCATCTGCGCCGCCTGTCCGGAGGCCAGGGCGAGGGCGGCGCGTCCGTTCTCGAGCGCCGCCACGCGCTCCTCGAACACCGCGACGGTCGGGTTGGACAGGCGCGAGTAGACGTTGCCGAAGGTCTGCAGGTTGAACAGGCTGGCCGCGTGCTCCGCCGAATCGAACACGTAGGACGTGGTCTGGTAGATGGGCACGGCGCGGGCGCCGGTGGTCGGGTCGGGAATCTGCCCGGCGTGCAGGCAGAGGGTGCCAAAACCGAAGGCGTGATCGGACATGGGTGGGCCTTTGTGAAATCGATCCGGGAATGCCGCCGCCGATGCGGCGGGCGGGTGCTCAGTACGGCAGCCAGTTGGGCCGCTTGCTGGAGATCACCTTGGTGTTGACGCCGATCCAGTTCAGGCCGCCGAACAGGCGCGCGTGCTCGATCTTCACGCAACGGTCCATGACCACGTCCAGTCCGGCGGCCAGCGCCTTGCACTTCGCCTCCTCGTTGACGATGCCCAACTGCATCCACAGCACCCTGGCGCCGATGGCGATGGCCTCCTCGGCGAGGGGCGGGATGTCCTCGCTGCGGCGGAAGCAGTCGACCATGTCCACCGGCACGGGAATGTCGCGCAGCGACGCGTAGCACTTCTGCCCCAGCACCTCGGGATAGGCCGGGTTCACCGGGATCACGGTGTAGCCATGGTCCAGCATGTACTTGGCGGCGAAGTAGCTGGGACGGTACCAGTTCGCGGACAAGCCCACGACGGCGATCGTCCTGCAGGTGCGGAGGATGCGTCGCAGCGTGTTGATGTCGGTGTCGTCGGCCATGATGCGGCGGGGTCGGTCCCCGGCGGAGATACGGGAAGACCTCCTTTTATCAGATTTGCGGCGCGTGCAGGGGCGCGGACAGGCCCAGGATCAGGAACCCGCGCCCAGCACCCGGGCACGCTCGACGGCGTCGGCGCGGGCGAGCCGCTTCACTGCGGCGTAAAAGCGCGGC
>JBEICA010000353.1:0-3228 GCA_040373665.1 Burkholderiales bacterium
AGCTTCCGAGCAGTGGTCTATGAAGGCGCGCAGCTTGGGTGCCGGCGCACGCCCTGGCAGGTAGGTGATCAGCAGCGCGCTTTCCTCGAACGGCCGGTATTCGCGCAGTACGCTGCGCAGCGCGCCGGAGCGGAGATCCGGGCCGGCGATGAAAGTGGGCAGCACGCCCAGGCCGAGGCCGGCGAGCACGGCGTCCCGTATGGTGAGGCTGGAGTTGACGCGGAAGCTGCCGCGCGCAGGCACCGTGAAGGTGTCGAGACCGCGCCGGAAGCGCCACGCGCCAGCCTGCTGCAGCTGCGGATAGACGATGCAGTTGCAGCGTGACAGGTCCTCCAGGGACTCCGGTTCCCCGTGCTCGGCAAGGTAGGCCGGGGAGGCGCACAGCACCCAGCGGATCGGTGCCAGCTGCCGGGCGACCACGTTCTCCGATGCTGCCGGTGCGAGCACCATGGCAGCATCGAGCCCATCCTCGACCAGATCCACCGCCACGCTGTCGCGGCAGGTGAGATCGACCTCGACCTCCGGGTAGCGGCGCAGGAAACCCGCGATCACCGGTCCCATGTGCAGCATGCCGAAGGTCCAGGGTGCGCTCACACGCAGTCGTCCGCGCGGCTTGGACTGCAGGTGGGCAACCGCGAACTCGACCTCCTCGGCCTCGTGGGCGATGCGTGTGCAGTGCTCGTACACGGCCTCGCCGACCTCGGTGAGGGAGAGCTTGCGCGTGGTGCGGTTCAGCAGGCGGGTGCCGAGGGATTTTTCCAGTCGCGCGATGTGTTTGCTCACCACCGAGGGAGACATGCCCAGCCTGCGGCCGGCCTCCGAGAAGCTCTGGGCCTCCACCACGCGGGCGAAGACGATCATGCCGGCGAGGTTCTCCATGGGTCTTGTCTCCGGGGGAAACAGAGCTTTTTCCAGGCAGGGAAAGCGATGCGCTCCGTCGCGGCCTACTATAGCGGCTTCCTGACAGCGTTTGGCCTTGGCAAAATCCGGTCGCCATCGCCCTGAATGACGCAATCACGCACCGAGGTCCTGCACCATGGCTTTGATCGACGTGTCCCTCGCGGACAAGTATGCCCTCGACAAGGGGCGCATCTTCATCACCGGCACCCAGGCCCTTGTGCGCTTGCCCCTCATGCAGCAGCGCCGGGACGCCGTGGCCGGCAAGAACACCGCCTGCTACATCTCGGGCTATCGCGGGTCGCCGCTCGGTGGCTACGATCAGCAACTCACCGCGGCGTCCAAGTTCCTGAAGGAACACAACGTCCACTTCCAGCCAGGGGTCAACGAGGATCTCGCGGCCACCGCGTGCTGGGGCAGCCAGCAGGCCCATCTGAACGGCGACTCCCGTTTCGACGGGGTGTTCGCGATCTGGTACGGCAAGGGTCCCGGGGTGGACCGCACCGGCGATGCCTTCCGCCACGGCAACCTGGCCGGCACGGCGCCGTTCGGCGGGGTGCTGGCGCTGATGGGCGACGACCACACCTGCGAGTCCTCCACCACGGCCCACCAGAGCGAGTTCGCGATGGTGGATGCGATGATGCCCATCCTCAATCCGGCCGGCGTGCAGGAGCTCCTCGACTACGGCATCTACGGCTGGGCACTGTCGCGCTACTCCGGCTGCTGGGTGGGCCTGAAGAGCATGAAGGACACCATTGATGCCACGGCCTCCGTCGACGTCGATCCCGAGCGGGTGCGCATCCGTATTCCCGAGGACTTCCCCATGCCGCCCGGCGGCGTGCACATCCGCTTCCCCGACCCGCCGCTCGACCAGGAAGCGCGGCTTCACAACGTCAAGCTCGAGGCCGTCCGTGCCTTCGCCCGGACCAATCCGCTGGACCGTGTGGTCATCGACTCGCCGCGTGCCCGCATCGGCATCATGACCTGCGGCAAGTCCTACATGGACGTGCGTCAGGCCCTGCAGTATCTCGGCATCGATGAGGCGGAGGCGGCGCGTCTGGGCATCCGGGTCTACAAGGTCGGCATGACCTGGCCGCTCGAGACCGAGGGGGCGCGCCGCTTTGCCCAGGGTCTCGAGAAGATCATCGTGGTGGAGGAGAAGCGGGGCCTCATCGAGCCGCAGCTCAAGGACGCGATCTACGGCATGCCGTCGGCGCCAGTGATCGTCGGCAAGCGCGATGAACAGGGCGCCACCCTGTTTCAGAGCAACGGCGCGCTGGACCCCAACGGCATCGCGGTGGCCATCGGGCGACGGCTGCTGGAGTTCACGGATGACCAGGAGCTGAGTGCCCGCATCGCCGAACAGGCGCGGCTGGAAGAGCGCGTGCCCGAGAAGCCCGCGATGGAACGGACCCCCTACTTCTGCTCGGGCTGTCCGCACAACACCGGCACGCGGGTGCCGGAGGGCAGTCGGGCGATGGCCGGTATCGGTTGCCACTTCATGGCGCAGTGGATGGACCGGAATACCGCCGGGTACACCCAGATGGGCGGGGAGGGGGCGTCCTGGATGGGCATCGCCCCGTTCGTGAACACGAAGCACATCTTCCAGAACATCGGCGACGGCACCTACTTCCACTCCGGGTCTCTCGCCGTGCGCGCCGCGGTCGCCAGCGGCGCCACCATGACCTACAAGATCCTCTACAACGATGCCGTTGCCATGACCGGCGGCCAGCACGTCGACGGCCAGCTGACGGTACCGCAGATCACCCAGCAGATGTCGGCGGAGGGCGTGAAGCGCATCGCGGTGGTGACCGACCAGCCTGAGAAGTACGGCAACGCTGCGGGTTTCGCACCCGGGGTCACCGTGCATCACCGCGACGACTACGAGGCTGTGCAGAAGGATTTCCGGACCGTCGAGGGTGTGTCGGTCATCATCTACGACCAGACCTGCGCCGCCGAGAAGAGGCGCCGTCGCAAGCGCGGCCAGTTCCCCGATCCGCCCAAGCGCGTGTTCATCAACGATCTGGTGTGCGAGGGCTGTGGTGATTGCGGTGTGAAGTCCAATTGCGTCTCCGTCACCCCGGTGGAGACGGAGTTCGGCCGCAAGCGGCGCATCGACCAGTCCGCCTGCAACAAGGACTACTCCTGCGTGAAGGGATTCTGCCCCAGTTTCGTCACGGTCCACGGCGGGGGCGTGCGCAAGGCTGCGGCACGGACCCCCGGCGGGGCCACCGAAGTGCCCTTCCCGGTGATTCCGGAGCCTGCACTGCCTGCCCTGGATGGACCTTATGGCATCCTGGTGACCGGGGTGGGCGGCACGGGTGTGGTCAC
>JBEICA010000369.1:0-2824 GCA_040373665.1 Burkholderiales bacterium
CCGACAGCCGATTCGCCGCAAACCCAGTGGACATCAGTGAGCAACTCATGTTCGGGGCCGACCTGACGAAATTTCCGGGCTCGGGCCGGGCCACCGGCACGGGCCGGCCCCCGACCGCAGGCGTGAAAGTGTCGGGATTATAGGCACGCCCGGCGGGGCAGGCCCGGTTCCAAGGACGATGCGGCTCCTTCCCCCGGGAGCCGAAGCTCAGAAAGCCGTCACTCCCGGAATCCACTGCGTGTCGGCCAGCGGCAGCTTCGCCATGGCCGCGGCCTCGATGGTCAGCGCAACCAGATCCTCGCGTTCGAGGTGGTGCACGTTGGACTTGCCGCAGGCCCGCGCCACGGTGGTGAGTTCCATGGTCATGGTCTTGAAGTAGTTCTTCAGATGCCGCGCGCCGACTGCGGGCTCGAGCCGCAGCTCGAGTTGCTCGTCCTGCGTGGTGATGCCGACGGGGCACTTGCCGGTATGACAATGGTGGCAGAAGCCCGGCGCCGTGCCGATGCGCGCGTAGTCCGGGCCCGCGTCGTGGTGGGCACCGTCACGGAAGTAGGTCTCGTTGTTGCAGCCCATGGCGAACAGTGCTCCCTGGCCGATGGACACGGCGTCCGCCCCCATGGCCAGCGCCTTCGCCACATCGGCCCCGGTGCGGATGCCGCCCGAGATGATCAACTGCACCTTGCCGCGCATGTCCATCTCCTCCAGCGCCTCGACGGCCTGGCGCAGCGCCGCGAGCGTGGGGATGCCCACGTGCTCGATGAACACGGTCTGGGTGGCGGCCGTGCCGCCCTGCATGCCGTCCACCACCACCACGTCGGCGCCGGAGTGCACCGCCAGCTTGACGTCGTTGTAGGTGCGGGTCGCACCCACCTTCACATAGATGGGCTTCTCCCAGTCGGTGATCTCGCGCAGCTCCTCGATCTTGATGGCGAGGTCGTCCGGGCCGGTCCAGTCGGGATGACGGCAGGCGGAGCGCTGGTCGATGCCCTGGGGAAGCGTGCGCATCGCCGCCACCCGCGGGTTGACCTTCTGGCCGAGCAGCATGCCGCCGCCGCCAGGCTTGGCGCCCTGCCCGATCACCACCTCGATGGCGTCCGCACGGCGCACGTCGTCGGGGTTGAACCCGTATCGCGACGGCAGGCACTGGTACACGAGGGTCTTGGACGAGGCCCGTTCCTCCTGGGTCATGCCGCCGTCGCCGGTGGTGGTGGAGGTGCCGAGCTCCGTGGCAGCGCGGCCGAGCGCCTCCTTCACGCGCGCCGAGAGCGAACCGAAGCTCATGCCCGCGAAGGTGATCGGAATGTCGAGCTCGATCGGCCTCTTCGCGAAGCGCGTCCCGAGCACCGTCTTGGTGTGGCACTTCTCGCGGTAGCCCTCGAGCGGGTAGCGCGACGCGGAGCCGGCGAGGAACACCAGATCGTCGAAATGCGGGACGTGCCGCTTCGCGCCCAGACCGCGGATCTCGTACAGACCGTGGGCCGCCGCGTTCTGGATGTAGTCGATCACCTTGCGGTCATAGCCCCAGCTCTCCTCGCGCGCGACGCGCCGCGGATGCTCCACCAACCCCTGCTGATCAACCGGCTTGTTCATGTCCGTTCACCTTCCGCATGCCGGGCCCGGCCCGGCGTTGTCGTTGCGCGCAATCCACCGCACCCCGGACCGTCGCGGGTCCGGCGACGCGTCATCAGTATTCCTGGTCGGCGTCGGCGTTCCAGTGGTAGAGCTGGCGCGCGGAGGCCACGCGCTTGAAGGTCTTCGGGTCGTGATCGAATCCCGCCACGGCAAGCAGCTGTGCCACCTTGGCAAGATCGGCGTCGTTCATCGCCTCCTCACGCGCATCGGCGCCAAGGGAGCGGATGCGGCCACGCACGTAGATCACTGCCTCGTACAGCGAGTCTCCCAGGGCGTGCCCGGCGTCACCGCAGACCAGCAGATGCCCGGCCTGGGCCATGAAGGCCGAGTAGTTGCCGATGCTGCCACCCACCACGATGTCGATGCCCTTCATCGAGATCCCGCAGCGAAGGCTGGCGTCTCCTTCGATGATGAGCGTTCCCCCGTGCCCCGTGGCCCCGGCGGCCTCCGAGGCAAACCCCTTCACCCGCACAGTGCCCGACATCATGTTCTCGGCCACACCCCAGCCCACGTTGCCGTGTACCGTGATGTCGGCGTGCTTGTTCATGCCCCCGAGGTAGTAGCCGCCATGGCCGCGCACCTGGATGTCGACGGGTTGGTTCACCCCCACCGCGATCGAGTGCCGTCCGCCGGGGTTGGCCACCTCGACGGTGCGCACACCGGAACCGGCGAGTTCGTGGTGCAGGAACTGGTTGAGCGAGCGCACCGGCTCCCGGTCGATGTCGAACGCGCGCACCGCGGCAGCGGGAGAGATCACACTTTCCATACGTAGAGCTCCTCGGGCATCGGTTCGAACAGGCGCGCGTTGGACACGCCCGGCAACCGCGCCAATGCGCGGAACTCCGAGGCGATGGCAACGTAGTCATCGGTCTCCGCGACCACGGCGGGTTTGCACGCGAACGCGTCGCGCACGAGAGCGAGCTTGTCCGAGGTGCCGATGAGGAAGGTATAGAAGCCGTCCAGTTCCTCGAAGCCACGCGTGAGCGCGGTCTCCAGATCGTCGCCCTCGCGCATGCGCCACTCCAGATACCGGCAGGCAGCCTCGGTGTCGTTGTCGGTTTCGAAGACGATGCCGCGGTGCTCGAGCTTGCGACGGATCATGAACGGGTTGGAGATGGTGCCGTTGTGCACCAGGCAGAAGTCCTCCCCCGCGGTGAAGGGGTGCGCGCGGTCGGGGGTGACTGCAGACTCG
>JBEICA010000063.1:0-15376 GCA_040373665.1 Burkholderiales bacterium
CAATGCTGTACGCCTTTGGTTGCCTGATCGGCAACTCGGACATGCACAACGGCAATCTGTCCTTCATGCGGGAGATCGACGGACCGTGCACGCTTGCACCCGCCTACGACATGCTGCCGATGGGCTTCGCGCCACGCGGCGGCGCGTCATTGCCCGATCACCTGCCGCCTCCGCGGCTCGACCCCGCCGTGTCGCCGGCGATCTGGCGCCAGGCCCTCGGCCTGGCGGAGGCGTTCGTCGACGCCGTCTCGGCCGACGACGGCTTCTCGCCTGGCTGGGCGCCATGCCGGGACGCGCTCGCGCGGCACGTGGCTGACGCGGCTCGCATGGTCGGCAGGCTGGCGTGAGGTGGGATGCGCAGCGGGTTCGCAACGAATGGTCACCGGCTGTGCCGGCTTCCACGCCCGCCGTGCGGGCTGGCCTCCTCAGACGAACAACTGCACCGACGGCAGCGCCGTCTCGCACTCCAGCAGGTCGACGCGCTTGAGACGGATGCGCAGGGCGCCGTCGATGACGGCGAGGGTGTGGAACACCGTGGCGGCAAGGCGCAGGGTGGTGTCGGCGCGGGTCTCGGAATACAGCAGCGGGGTGCGCGTGACGTAGGTGTTGGCGGCGGGGTCGAGGCGGTCCACTTCGGGTGGCTGCAGCACGTGGTGACAGCGGCTCGGCGGCTGCTGGGAGAAGGCGCGCGGGCTCTTGAGGCGCTCGACGCGCAGGCGCAGCAGCAGGATGTCTTCGTAGGCGAGCGAGTTGTGCAGCACCGGGTCGGTCTGCCCGTGGACGAGCGGCACCCAGTAGTGGCCGTCCTCGGCGAACAGTTCGAGCCACTCGTCGTAGCGGCCTTCGTCCAGCAGGCGCGCCTCCCGCAGCACGAAGCGCAGCAGGTCCTGTTCGTCGGGTGTCATGGTACCGCCTCCGCGGGGGCCGCCGTCATGTGGTGCAGCCAGCAGCGGAACTGGTTGCGCATCGAGATCTCGCTGGTGCCGTTGGCGACCAGATCGGCGTGCGCGGCCTCGTCGGGGGTGTGGTTGCGGTGCAGGCTGACCCACTCGTTGCCGGGGGCGCGCAACCCCTCCTGCATGGCGCGGTAGCAGTGCAGGTCATCGTGGCCCACGACGGAGAAGGGCGAGTTGATGAGGCGGTTGTACATCACGGAACGGGCCAGCAACTCGTCGGGCGCGCCCTTGAGCCGCAGGGTCCAGGACTCGAGGATGGTGCGATCGGCAGCCACCGGTCTTGCCACGCGGATAGTCTGTATCGCGCCCTTGATGGTGAGGCTCGGGTAGTAGACCGTGTTGTGCCGGGCGACGCGCAGGATCTCGGCCGTGCGCTCCGGACCCCGGGCCCGCTCCAGGGCTTCCTGGTAGCCGGGGATGGCGGAATAGGCGGAATGGATGGAGAAGTTCACGCCGGTGTAGCTGTGCCCGTTGGCGAAGACGCGCACCCCCATGTCGTCGAAGAAGTCGTAGCTGGAGGCGAAGGGCACGAACTGCTCGATGGCCATGGGCTTGGGGGCGTCGGCGGGCTTGCCGTCCCAGAGGCGTTTCGCGGTGCCGGCCGAGGACTCGTGCGCCACCATGGGGTGCATGGTGTCGTTCAGGTTCTCCACGAACATCTTCCAGTTGCAGTCGTGCTCGTAGCGCAACACGCCGCCGGTGATCTCGAGTTCGCCGTCCGGGGCCCGGTCGGCCATGTTGTCGATCGAGGACAGGGATTCCCCGAAGTACTCGCGGAAGGCCGGGCCATCGTCCGACAGACGGGCGAAGACGAACCCGCGCCAGTTCTCCACGTGCTCGACACGGGTCAGGCCGCGCCCTGCCTCGCAGGCCAGCATGCGGGTGCCCTCGTAGCCTTTCTGACGCGGGATGGCGAGCAGCGCGCCATCGGTGGTGTAGGACCAGGCGTGATAGGGACAGCGCAGGAAGCGGCCGGTGTTGCCGGCGGGCGCGGAGAGCAGCTTTGCACCCTTGTGGGCGCAGCGGTTGTGGAGCACCCGCACCGAGCCGTCGTCGTGCCGCACCATGATCATCGGCCGGGTGGCGATGTCGGTGGTGATGTAGTCCCCCGGGTTGGGCACCTGGCTGTCGTGACCGACATAGACCCAGGTGCGGGCCCACAGCCGCTCCATTTCGAGCTCGAACAACTCCGGATCGAGGTAGACGTCGCGGTGCACCTGGTCGGGCTGCACGAGGCGGCGGATGGCGTCGGGGTCGTGGCGGTAGCGGGACATGGCGTCGGGGTCGGGGGACCTCAGGCGGCGAGTTGCTGGCGCGCGGCGGCCAGTTCGCGCCCGTGTTCGTCGGACAGGGCGGCATCGCGCAGGCGGCGCAGCGCCGCGGCGGCGTCGGAGCGGCCACGCAGGCCTTCGGCCGCCTCCATCAGCGTCTGGAAGTTGCGCCAGCCGCGCACGTGGGTGTCGCCGTAGCCCTTGACCAGCCGCTGGCACTCGGCCACGGCGATGGCGAACTCGCGGTCCGCCGCGGCGGTGTCGAGGATGCGGTCGAGCCAGGCCGCGATGCGGCGCATCTCCTCGCGATGGCGCAGGCTGCGCCGGCGCATCGGGCGCAGGCTGGCGACGGCGTAGAGCTGCAGATAGCCGCGCAGCGAGCTGGTGCGCACCACGCGCGCGTGCCCGAAGAAGCGCCCGACGAGACGGCGCGCCCAGGCTGTGGCGAGCAGCCAGCGACCCAGGCCTTCCGGCAGCGTGTCGGCGACTTCCTCCACGCGTGGGTGCATGAACTCGGCGATGCCCAGCACCTGGTCGTCGCGCGCGCGCACCTCGCCCCGTACACGGTCGAAGCGGGCGCGGCGGGTCTTGAGATCGGCCACGCGGATGGGGTCCTCGTAGGACATCCACAGCGCGAGATGGCGGGCGGTCGTGTCCAGCAGTCGGTGCGCCGGGTCGGCGATGTCGAGCAAGGGCATCAGCCGGTCGAGGTAGTCGGCGGCGTAGGCCTCATCCTGGTAGTCGGCGAGGCGGACGATGCCGGCGGTGAGGGTGGGGTGCGCCGCGGACGGGAACTGGCGCGCGATGCGTTCGGCCAGGGGAAGCAGGCGGGGACCGGTGGCCGGTATGGTGACAGGCACCTCGGTGACGGTGTGCGCGGCAGGCGTGCCGGCCGGGGGTTCACCGGCGGCGAGGCGGGCCCCGGCGGCGAAGGCCGCCAGACTGGCGTCGACGCCGACACCGCCGCGGCGGATGGCCTCCTCGAAAGCCTCGCGCCCGAAGGGCAGGGCACCGCTGGCGCACAGCGCACCGAACAGCGCCGGGCTGATGACGCTCGCGTTGCGCTCGGCGGCGGCGGCGAAGTCGCCTGCGATCCAGCGCAGCGCGCTGTCGCGGCAGGCGCGGATCAGCGCATCCGGATCGACGCGGCCATCCCCCATCGACGTCTTCTCGGTCATGGAGTAGACGCGGTGGGTGGAGGCGATGAAGGTGGTGCGGTCCGGCGTGACGAAACCCCGCTGCACGGCGCGTCCGGCCTCCATGAGTTCGGAAGCGATCACCACGTCCACGTCGCCCGGGAAGGGCATCAGCGCGAGCACGGGCACGGCCCCCGGCTCGGGATCGGGCAGCAGCTCGACGTAATAGATGGTGGCGCCGGTGCGCTGGGCCACGCCCGGCACGGAGGTGGCCTGGGCGGTCCAGCCGGCGTGCTCGGCGAGGTCGACCAGCCAGTCGGCCAGCACGCCGCCGCCCTCGCCACCCATGGCGAGGATGGCGATGCTGATCGAACGCCGGGTCACGGGTGGGCTGCTCCGTCGGACGGCGTCGTCACCGGCGTCCTCATGCGGCGATGCCCGCCAGGCGACGCTCGATGCGCGCCTGCAGGAAACCGATCACGCGGTTGCGGACGGCCGCCTTGAAACGGTCCCAGCGCGTCGGGTTGCTGACGATCTCGGCGCGGTAGAAGGACGGGCAGAGCACGGCCGCGTGGGACACCTCGCCGCACAGCCCGCAGCCGACGCAGCTGTCGAGCACCGTCGCCACGGGGTCCGTGCGCAGCGGGTCGGGGTTCGGCTTGATGGACAGCGACGGGCAGCCCGACAGGCGGATGCAGGAGTGGTCGCCGGTGCAGGTGTCGGAATCGACGCCGAAGCGCTCGCGCACCACGCGGCGACCCTCGCGAATCGCCTGGCGCACCCGCGGCTTCTCGCGCCGCTGGCGGTTGAGCATGCATTCGCTCTGCGCGATGACCACCTTCGGGCCGGGCGTCTTCGTGGTCAGCGCCTCCTTGAGCGTGTCGCGCATCTGCGCCACGCTGTAGGTGCGGGTGACGGTGCGCACCCATTCGACCCCGACCCCGCGCACGGCCTTCTCGATCGGGTTGCGGGTGGCGCGGTCGGGGTTGTCCGCCTTGGAGGAGAGCACGTCCTGCCCGCCGGTGGCGGCGGTGTAGCTGTTGTCCACCACCACCAGCACGTTGTCGCTCTTGTTGAACACGGCGTTGCCGACGCCGCTGGTCAGGCCGTTGTGCCAGAACCCGCCGTCGCCCATGAAGCTGATGGTGCGCTTGCCGGTGGCGCGGGTGTTGAGCGCCGAGGCGCCAGCCCAGCCCAGGCCGTAGCCCATGGTGGTGGCGCCGATGTTGAACGGCGGCAGGATGGAGAACAGGTGGCAGCCGATGTCGCAGCTGACGTGATGTGGCCCGAGCTCGCGTTCCACCAGCTTCAGTGCGGTGAAGATGGGGCGCTCGGGACAGCCCGTGCAGAACGAGGGCGGACGCGGGTGGATGGCCGCCTGGATGGCACTCAGCGCCGACGGCGGCGCGGACACGGCGGTGCGGGCCGGGGCGGTGGCGGGCAGGCGTTCGGGCGACACCTTCTCCAGGAAGTCGCGCAGCCCGGCGGTGAGCACGGCGCCGGTGTATTCGCCCGCCATGGGCAGGACGTCCTTGCCGTGGACCCGGGTCTGCAGGTCGGCGCGGCGCAGTATCGCGTGCAGGTTCTGCTCGAGGAAGTCGGGCTGGCCTTCCTCAACCATGAGCACGGCACGCTTGCCGGCGCAGAACCGCACGACTTCCTCGTCCACCATCGGGTAGGTGACGTTCATGACGTACAAGGGGATGTCGGTGCGGCCGTAGACGTCGGCCAGCCCGAGACGCTGGAGCGCCCGGATCACGCCGTTGTACATGCCGCCCTGGAGCAGGATGCCGAAATCCGCCGCGTCCTCGGAGAAGAATTCGTTGAGCGCCTCGCGGCGGATGAAGTCCACCGCGGCCGGCCAGCGCTTCTCGACCTTCTCCTTCTCGTGCAGGTAACTGGCTGGCGGCAACACGATGCGGTTGACGTCGCGTACCGGGTGCTCGATGGCGTCGGCCAGGGTGAAGTCCGGGCGCACGTTGTCCGAGGCGGTGAAGCGGCCGTGCACGTGGCAGGCGCGGATGCGCAGTTCGAGCATCACCGGGGTGCTGGTGGCCTCGGACAGCTCGAACCCCTTCTGCACGGCGCGCACGATCGACGGCAGGTTGGGACGCGGGTCGAGCAGCCAGATCTGCGACTTCATGGCGAAGGCGTGTGAGCGCTCCTGCATGATGCTCGAGCCCTCGCCATAGTCCTCGCCGACGATGATGAGCGCGCCACCCCGCACGCCGCCCGAGGCGAGGTTCGCCAGTGCGTCCGAGGCGACGTTGGTGCCGACCGTGGACTTGAAGGTCACCGCCCCGCGCAGCGGATAGTTCACCGACGCCGCCAGCGTGGCCGCCGCGGTGGCCTCCGAGGCGCTGTGCTCGAACCGCACCCCGAGTTCCTCGAGGATGTCGTTGGCGTCCGCCAGCACGTCCATCAGGTGGGAGATCGGCGCCCCCTGATAGCCGGCCACGTAGGCCACGCCGGACTGCAGCAGGGCCTTGGTCACCGCCAGGATGCCCTCACCCCGGAACTCCTGCCCCGCCCCGAGACGGAGTTTCTGCACTTCCTGCTTGAAAGAACGCTCAGCCATGCTGCACCTTCGGGGTCGGACCAGGGTAAATGATTGATCGGACGCTGATAATGCCTCAAAAACGGCCTGTTTTCCCGCTTGGAATGGGATTTTCAGGGGTGTTTTCGTCGGATTGGCTCGCGAGCCGTGGACGGGCGGAGACCACCCGCAGCGTCGCACGGGCGATCCGGTCGGTCTCGCATCAAGGAGACCATGTGGCCGGAGCGTACCGAACCGTCTGATCGTGTCGCGCGCGCGGAGAACGAAGTCCGGTCAATGGTCGCAGTCACATGCGGATTGCATGGCGTGCGAGTTTTTGCCCCGAAAGTGACCCTCTAACGCTCGAAAAGGGGTATTTTCCGGGGGCGAAGCCATTTTTTTCATGGGGTTACCTTGGTCCGACCCCGAGGAGGGTGAAATGCAGGAATTCGCGGTGAATGGGCAGGCGGTCCGGGTCGATGTCGAGCCGGAGATGCCTTTGCTGTGGGTGTTGCGCGATGAGCTGGGGCTGACCGGCTCGAAGTACGGCTGCGGGGTGGCGGCCTGCGGGGCCTGCACGGTGCATCTGGACGGACAGCCGCTGCGCTCCTGCGTGATGCCGGTGTCGGCGGTGGCGGGGCGCTCGGTGACCACCATCGAGGGCCTGTCGACGGACGGGACACATCCGGTGCAGAAGGCCTGGGTCGATCTGCAGGTGCCGCAGTGCGGTTACTGCCAGAGCGGGATGATCATGGCGGCGGTGGCGCTGCTGCGCGACAAGCCGAAGCCCACCGATGCCGATATCGACGCCGCCATGAGCAATATCTGCCGATGCGGCACCTATCACCGCGTGCGCGCCGCGATCCACGCGGTCGCCGGCAGCGTCTGAGGAGAACGGGATGAATGACGGTCTGCATGTGTCCCGACGGGACTTCCTCATCCGGGCGAGCGCGGCGGGCGGTGCCCTGTGCGTGGGCGTGGCGCTGCCGGGCGCGACCTCCGCGGCCGACGGCGGCACCGCGGAGCTGGCGAACTGGATCGTGATCGGTCCCGATGATTCGGTGACCATCCGCATCGCCCGCTCCGAGCTCGGTCAGGGCAGCTTCACCGGTCTGGCCCAGCTGGTGGCCGAAGAGCTGGAGTGCGACTGGGACAAGGTGCGCCCGGAGTATGCCGACGTGAACGAGCACGTGCGGCGCAACCGGGTGTTCGGCGCCATGTCGACCGGCGGCAGCCGCTCGATCCGCGAATCGCACGAGTATCTCCGCAAGGCCGGGGCCGCAGCGCGCGAGATGCTGGTGGCGGCCGCGGCGCAGCGCTGGGGCGTGGCTCCGGACACCTGCATGGCGGCCCGGGGCGTGGTGACCCACGCGGCCAGCGGCCGCACCCTGCGCTACGGCGAACTCGCCGCGGCCGCCGCCGCCCTGCCGGTGCCGAAGGAGCCGAAGCTCAAGGATCCGAAGGACTGGCGCGTCATCGGCACCTCGCCGAAGCGCTTCGACATCCCCGACAAGACCACCGGCCGGCAGATCTACGCCGCCGATGTGCGCCTGCCCGGCATGGTGCACGCGAGCATCCTCCAGTGCCCGGTGTTCGGCGGAAAGCTGGTGTCCCACGACGCCGCAGCGGTGCTCGGCCGCCGTGGCGTGCGCAAGGTGGTCACCGGCCCGGACTGGGTGGCCGTGGTGGCGGACAACTGGTGGCGTGCCAACGAGGCGATCAGGGTCCTGCCCGTGCGCTGGGACGACGGCGGCAACGGAGCCGTCAGCTCGGAGTCGATCAAGGCCTTCCTGCGCACCGGCATCGACGCTCCCGAGGCGCCCGTGGCGCGCAAGGACGGCGGGGACCTGCAGGCCGCCTTCGCCCACGCTGCGCAAGTGGTGGAGTCGGAGTACTACGCGCCCTATCTCAACCATGCGACGCTGGAGCCCCAGACGGCCACGGCGGTCCTGCGCGACGACACCCTCGAGGTGTGGTGCGGCACGCAGAACGGCGAGGCGACCATCGCCGCGGCCTCCGAGGCCTCGGGTATCCCGCTCGACAAGGTGGTGGTCCACCGCATGCACGCCGGCGGTGGCTTCGGCCGGCGCGGGCCGCACCAGGAGTACACGAAGCAGGCGGTGCAGATCGCCATGACCATGCCCGGCACACCGGTGCGGCTGCAGTGGTCGCGCGAAGAGGACATGCGTCAGGGCCGCTACCGGCCGGTGGCGCTGGTGCGCATGCGCGCCGCTCTCGATGCGCAGGGGAACTGGACGGCGTGGCACGTGCGCCAGGCGGATCAGTCCATCTTCGTCTCGGTGCGTCCGGGTGACGTCAAGAACGGCATCGACCCCGTGGGCGTGCGCGTGTTCAGCGACAGCCCCTACGCGGTCCCGCAGTTCATCAGCGAATACGCCATGCGCAACACGCACGTGCCGCCCGGGTTCTGGCGCGCCGTGGCACACACCCACAACCCGGTGTCGCGGGAGTGTTTCATCGACGAGATCTGTCACGCCGCAGGGCGCGACCCGCTGGCATTCCGTCGTCCTTTGCTGCGCACCAAGCCCAAGGATCTGGGTGTGCTCGAGGCCGTGGCGGCCCGCGCCGGCTGGGGCTCGCCGCTGCCCCGGGGGGTGTTCCGGGGTATCGCGGTGTCCGACTCCTATGGCAGTTACACGGCCGCGGTGGTGGAGCTTTCGGTGGGGCCGGACAAGTCCATCGACGTGAAGCGCGTGGTGGTGGCCATGGATCCCGGGCACATCGTCCACCCCGATGCCGTGGTGGCCCAGATCGAGAGCGGCGTGGTGTGGGCCCTGGGCATGGCGATGCACGAGGAGATCACCATCGAGCAGGGCCGCGTTGTGCAGGGCAACTTCACCGACTATCCGGTGCTGCGGCTGCGCGAGATGCCCCCCAAGGTGGAGGCGGTGCTGGTACCCACCGGTGGCTTCTGGGGTGGGGTCGGTGAGCCCCCCCTGGCCGCGGTGGCGCCGGCGCTGTTGAACGCCTTGTTCGCCGCCACCGGGGAGCGCATCCGCGCCATGCCGTTGCGCCACTTCGGCTACTCCTACGCGTGAGCGTGGCTCGGACGGTTCGCGTGCATCCGGTGGCGCCGAGGTCGCGTCGCCGGATGCTGCGGGCCGGCGGTGGTCTTCTGGCGGGGCTTCTGGTCACAGGCCCTGCCCGGGCCGAGCCGGCCGCCATGGCGGCCGCCCTGGACGCCGTGGTCCGGGGTCGCCCCGTGAACGACGGGCGTGTGACCCTGGAGTTGCCGCGCATTGCCGACGACGGCAACGTGGTGTCGATGAGCGTTCGCGTCGACAGCGCGCAGACCGAGGCCGACCACGTGCGCGTCATCCACGTGTTCTCGGAGCAGAACCCGGTGCCGGTCATCGCGCGCTTCTTCCTCGGCCCGGTGGTGCCGCGCGCCGAGGTCGCCACCCGCATCCGTCTAGCCCGCAGCCAGCAGGTCCGGGCAGTGGCGGAGATGGGCGACGGCAGCCTCTGGTCGGCTGCAGTGCAGGTGGAGGTGACCATCTCCGCCTGCGGGGACTGAAACCGTGGCCGATGCCAGCATCCGGGTTCCGACACGCGTCGGTCAGGGTGAGGTTTTCGTGGTGAAGGTCATGGCGCGGCACTTGATGGAGAGCGGCTTCCGGCACGACAACATGGGCCGCCTCGTGCCGCGCAACGTGATCCGCGAGTTCGTCTGCGAATACGGGGGGCAGGTGGTGTTCCGCGCCGAACTGTCGTCGGGGATCAGCACCAACCCCTATCTCATGTTCCCGGTGCGCGCCCGCGCTTCCGGGGAGCTCGAGTTCACCTGGATCGACGACCTGGGGGCGGTGATCCGGGCCGCGGCCCGGATCGAGGTGGTCTGAGGCGGGTCGGCGCGCGGATCGCTTCAGCCGGCGCGGTGACGCCGTGGTGGCCGCCGGGATCAGCCGCCCGCCCGGGCCGAACACAGGGCGTGGTTGGTCCGCGTGGCACGGCCGATGGTCAGCGCCCGGGTGGCGTCCGACGGGGGCAGCGCGCGGCGGATCTCCTCCTCGCTGCGGGCGGCATCCGCGACCAGGGGCTCCAGTGTGCGCAGGAAGCCTGCCGCGTCCCCGGCCTTCAGCTGGGCCAGCGCGAGGTCGTTGCGAATCCATCCCGCCTCGTGCCAGGGAATCGACGCGGCGCACTGGTCGAGGATGGGCTGCAGTCGTGCCGCTGCCGCCGCGTGTCTCCCGGCATCGTGGAGCTTCTTGAAGTCGCGCCGCGCCTGCTTGCGGCTGGCTTCGGCGCAGGCGGCGTTGCGCCTGAGGTAGCTGCCCTCGAAGCTGGCTCGTACACCACAGTACTCACGGCAGCTGGCAGCGCCGTTGGTCGACACGTCGATGCGATCCCCCTGGGTGCGGAAGAGCACGCGGCAGACCTCGCGCGAGCCCTCCGGCGTGAGGCTGCCCACGCCCGCCAGGATCTCGCCTTCGAGGCGGCAGCTGTGGCCGTTGGGGCCTTCGGCGCGAAGGTCGAAGCGCACGCCGACGGGCCGCGCCGCCGTGATCTGCAGCCGTCCCCAGCCTCCGTCGGTCTGGTAGCTGCCGGGCTCGGGGTCCTGGCGGGTTTCGGCCGCCGACAGGCCGGCCAGAGGAAACAACAGGGCGAGCGGGACGAGCAGGACGGGCATGCGACGCGACGCTGCACCGACCACGCGCATCAGACGGGTTGGCAAGGCCATGCGGAAATCTCCGGATCGTGACTCGAAGCCTGCGCCACCGCGATGACCCGGGCGGCGGTACGCAATCCCCGGCAGGGTGCCACGGCCGGGTCGCGGTGGCGACCCCCGCGCCCGTGTGGTTTGACAAGCCGGGTGCCAGGGGGTATCACCCGCGCTCGATCCCCCGAGGAGAAGCCGCATGCGCATCGCCGTGCTCGGTGGCGGGCATGGTTGCCACGCCGCCGCCGCCGACCTGTCCGAACAGGGCCACGAGGTGAGGTTCTGGCGCCGGGACACCGCCGCGCTGGAAGCGTTGCGGGCGCGCCCCGGGATCCGGCTGAAGGACCTGCGCGGCAGCCGGTCGGTGGCCATCGCCCGGGTGACAGCCGACCTCGGCGAGGCGGTGCGCGGGGCGGAACTGGTGCTGATCCCGCTGCCTGCCACTGCCCAGTCCGATCTGGCCGTGGCGCTCGCCCCCCATCTCGAGGACGGGCAGGTGGTGTTCCTGCCGCCGGGCACCTTCGGCAGTTTCCTCATGGCGCGGCTGGCGCGGGCGGCAGGTTGCCGGGCCCGCGTCACCTGGGCCGAGACCGGCACGCTGCCCTACCTCGCCCGCATGCACGGTGCGGCGGAGGTCGCCGTGACCATCCGCGCCGTGCGTCTGCCCACCGGGGTGTATCCGCGGGTGCGGGAACGGGAGGCGCTCGACTGCATCCGCGCCGCCTATCCGGCCGTCCTGCCCTGTGGGGATGCCTTGTCGGCGGCCCTGATGAACGCCGGACCCATCATCCATCCGCCGCTGGTGGTGATGAACGCCGCGCCGTTGCAGGGGGCTGGACGGTGGGACATCCACGCCGAGGGAACACAGCCGGCGGTGCGCGCGGTGACGGACCGTCTGGACGCCGAGCGCGTCGCGGTGCGCGAGGCGCTGGGCTACGGTGCACCGCATTTCCCGCTCGCCGACCACTACACCAGCGACCGATGGATGTACGGCGACGCTCACCAGCGTCTGGTGGATTCGGGCGACTGGCGCGAGCACATCGACCTGCATCGCCACCGTTACGTGACCGAGGACATCGTCCTCGGATTGGCCTTCCTGGCCTCGGTGGCACGCTGGGCGGGGGTGGACGCGCCGGTGGCGCATGGCCTGCTCGCGATCGCCGGCGGCTGGCTGGGCACGGACCTGCGGCAGGGGCCGCGGACATTGGAGGCCATGGGCCTGTCGGGCCTGGACCGGGACGGCGTGCACGCCCTGCTGGAGACGGGGGAGCCGGCGTGATCGTCGCCGCGGGGGCGGGCCGGATGGGCAGGGGCATCGCCCTGGCCTTCGCCTACGCCGGCCACGAGGTGGCCCTGCTGGACTTCAAGCCACGGCCGGAGAGCGATTACCGCAGGCTCGCGCAGGAGGCCCGGGACGAACTCGACGCCAGCCTGCGGGCGCTGGTGGAACTCGGGGCGACCGGCGCCGACTGCATCGATCGCGTGCTCGGCCGCATCCGCCTGCACCCGGCGTCCGAGGCGGCGGCGGTGCTGAGCCGGGCCACGCTGGTGTTCGAGGGGGTACCCGAGACGCTGGAGGCCAAGCGCGACGCGTTCGCGCGGTTGTCGACGCTGGCGCCGGACACGACCATCCTGGCCTCCACCACCTCCACTTTCCTCGTGACCGATCTGGCCGCCATGGCCACCCACCCCGCGCGGGTGCTCAACGCCCACTGGCTCAACCCGGCCTACGTGATCCCGCTGGTCGAGATCAGCATTCATGACGGCACCGACCCGGCGGTGGTGCGTTCGGTCGAGACGCTGCTGGAATCGATGGGCAAGGTCCCGGTCATCTGCGGACCCGCACCAGGCTACATCGTGCCGCGCCTGCAGGCGCTGGTCATGAACGAGGCTGCGCGCATGGTGGAGGAGGGTGTGGCCACGGCCGAGCAGATCGACCGCGCCACCCGTCACGGGCTGGGGCTGCGCTTCGCCGCCCTCGGTGTGCTGGAGTTCGTGGACTTCGGCGGCAACGACATCCTCTATCACGCGAGCCGCTACCTGTCGCGCAACGTGTCTGCCGGGCGCTACGAAGTTCCCGCGATCGTCGAGCGCTTCATGCAGGAGGGACACAACGGGTTGCGCGACGGGTCGGGTTTCTTCGATTATCGCGACCGGGATGTGCCGGCCTACCGCAAGGACGTGCTGGCACGCACCCTCGCCATGCTGCGCCACTTCGGCCTGGACAGACCCGCGGCCTGATCCCGCCGCAGATTTCCCTTTGACGGAGACGATCCCGATGTTCCCACGCCTCAAGGCCTGCCTGCTTGGCCTCGCCGCCCTCGCCGCGACCGCGGCTGCCCACGCCCAGGAGATCACCCTGAGGGCCGGCAACGCCTTCCAGGAGGGTACCTACTTCGCGAGGAATTTCGAGCGTTTCATCAAGAAGGTGAACGACGAGGGCAAGGGCCTTGTGCGCATCCAGTACGTCGGCGGTCCGAAGGCGATCCCGACCTTCGAGCTCGCGAACGCGCTGCGCAGCGGAGTGGTGGATCTGGCCAACACCACGAGTTCCTTCACCACCAGCGTGGTGCCCGAGGGCATCGCCATCAACTACACGCACCTGAGCATGGCCGAGATGCGGCGCAACGGCGTCTTCGACGCGTGGAACCGTCTCTATCAGGACAAGGGGCTGCACTACTTCGCACGCACCGGCGAGGGCGTGAAGTACTACATCTACTCCAGTCGCCGCATCGAGCGGGCCGACCTCACCGGACTGAAGCTGCGCAGCGCGCCGATCTACCGCGAGTTCTTCCAGAAGCTGGGCGCGGGCGTGGTGCAGATCGCGCCGGGCGAGGTGTACACCGCACTGGAGCGTGGCGTGGTCGACGGCTACGGCTGGCCGCTGATCGGCATCTTCGATTTCGGCTGGCAGGAGAAGACGAAATACCGGCTGGAGCCCGGCTTCTACGACATCGAGCTCGGGGTGGTGTTCAACCTCAATGCCTGGCGCCGCCTGACACCGCAGCAGCGGCAGTTCCTCGAGACCCAGGCCGCGTTGCTGGAGGCGCAGAACGCCGATATGGCGGCGAAGGACGCGCCTGCCGAGCTCAAGCGCCAGCAGGAGGCCGGCATCCAGGTCGTCAAGCTCGATGACGCGCAGTCGAAGCTGCTCATCAAGACCGCGTACGACGCCGCCTGGAATGCCCTGGTGGCAGCCAGCCCGGTGCATGGCCCGAAGCTGCGGGAGATGATGGCGCCGCGGCACTGAGCGGCCGGCGCGGTCCCGGCGCGACCCGCCGACCCGGTGCTGCCGACGCCCCTTTCCCATCCGGATCCTCCCCTTGTACGCGCGGTTGTTCTCCGCCCTCGGTGCCCTCGCCGGCGCCCTCGTCGGCCTCATGGTGGTGCTGGTGTGCATCGACGTCGTCGGGCGCAACCTCGGCGTCACCAGCCTGCCTTGGATCATCGAACTCACGGAACTGACGCTGCCGCTGGCCACCCTGCTGGCAGCCCCGTGGTTGCTGCACCGGAACGAGCACGTGAGGCTGGACCTGCTCCACAACGTCGTGCCGGCCCGGCAGCTGGCGCGCCTGGACCGGCTGGTGAGCGTGATCGGGGTGGTGCTGTGCGCGACGGTGGTCTGGTACGCGATCCGCGTGATCGAGGACAACATCGCCATCGGGGCGCTGGTGATGAAGAGTTTCGTGTTCCCGGAGTGGTGGCTGTTCGTGCCGCTGCCCCTGAGTTTCGGGTTGATGGCCGTGGAGTTCGCCCGGCGTGCGCTGCGCGGACCCGCACGTCAGCCGGAAGATGCGGCTGGCGGGCCTGGGGAGGTGCCGTGAGGCATCGTATCGCGTGCTCCCCGACGCGGCAGGGAAGCTGAGCCATGGACTGGTGGCAGACGTTGTTGCTGCTGTTCGGCGCCCTGTCGGTGCTGCTGCTCACCGGCATGCCCGCCGCTTTCGCCTTCCTTGCGGTCAATCTGGTCGGGGCGGTGGTCTACCTGGGTGGCGAGCCGGGGCTGATGCAGGTGGTGCGCAATGGCCTGGCGGCAGTCACCAACTTCTCGCTCACGCCCATCCCGTTCTTCGTGCTGATGGGGGAGGTGCTGTTCCACACCGGCGTGGCCATGAAGGCGATCGACGCCTTCGACAATCTCATCTGGCGGGTGCCCGGCCGATTGTCGGTGATCGCGGTCGTGGCCGGGACGGTGTTCTCGGCCATCTCCGGCTCGACCATCGCCACCACGGCCCTGCTCGGCGGGCTGCTGTTGCCGGAGATGCTGCGGCGGGGCTATCACCCGGGCATGGCCATGGGACCGATCATGGCCATCGGAGGGGTGGACATGCTGATCCCGCCCTCGGCGCTGACGGTGTTGCTGGGCAGCCTGGCGGGTATCTCCATCTCGGGGCTGCTGGTCGCCGGCGTGGTGCCCGGCCTGCTGCTGGCGGCCGCATTCATCGGATACATCGTGTTGCGTGCGGTGCTCGACCCGTCCCTCGCGCCACGCTTCGACCATGCCCCCGTGCGAGGCTGGGCGCGCTGGCGGCCGCTGCTGGTGCATGTGACGCCGCTGGTCCTGATCTTCGTGGCGGTGATCACGGCCATGACGGCGGGCTGGGCCACGCCCACGGAGTCGGCTGCGATCGGTGCCGCCGCGACCGTGCTGGTGGCGGCACTGCATCGCGCGCTCACGCTGCGCAACCTCGGGCGCGCGCTGCTCGGGACGGCGGCGATCTCCGGCGTGATCCTGTTCATCATCCTCGGCGCCACCACGTTCTCGCAGGTGCTGTCCTTCTCCGGGGCCACCAATG
>JBEICA010000348.1:0-3356 GCA_040373665.1 Burkholderiales bacterium
ACCTTGGCCATGTCGGCCTTGAGCTGAGCCGAGGGCGGCAGGATCTGCATGCCGTTGGCACGCAGCTTGTCCAGCGTCTCGCCGTTGGCGCGCTTGCTCGCCGCCAAACCGCGCACCTCGGCGTCGGCCGCGGCTTTCAACACCGCGTCCTGCGTGGGCTTGTCCAGCGCGTCGAAGGCACGCTTGTTCATGATGACGGCGTTCTTCGGCAGCCAGGCCTGGGTGTCGTACCAGTACTTGATGTGCTCGTAGGTCTTGGTGTCGAAGCCGGTGGAGCCGCTGGACATGTAGCTCTGCACCACCCCGGTGGCCATGGCCTGGCTCAGCTCGGCCGCCTGCACCGTGACCGGCTGGGCGCCGACGAGTTCGGCGATGCGAGCGGTGGACGGGCTGTAGGCGCGCCACTTGACGCCCCGCAGGTCGGCCGCGGAGTTGATGGGCTTGTTGACGTAGATGCCCTGCGGCGGCCAGGGCACGGAATACAGCACCATCATGCCCTGTTCGGCGAGCTTCTTCTCGAGCATGGGGCGCTGCACGCGCCACAGCTTGACGGCCTCGTCGTAGCTGTCGGCCAGGAAGGGAATGCCGTCGGCGCCGAAGATCTGCCACTCGTTCTGGAAGTTCACGAGCAGGATCTCGCCGAGCTGGGCCTGGCCACCCTGCACCGCGCGCTTGATCTCCGGCGCCTTGAACAATGATGCGTTCGGGTGCACGGTGATCTTCAGCTTGCCGCCCGAGAGGCGGTCCACGTCGTTGGCGAACTCGACCAGGTTGACCGAATGGAAGTTCGTGGCCGGGTAGGCGGCGGGCAGATCCCACCGGGTCTGGGCCTGGGCGGTGGCCGACAGCGCGATCGCGGCAGCGGCATAGAGCAGGGGCAGGTTCAACTTCATCGGACGGATCCCGTGGTGAAAGGCTGCAGGTTCCTGAGCATAGGTCGCATCCCAACCGGGCCGGCCCCGTACTTTCCCCGAAACCGCGGCATCTGCCTACGCGCCCATTGCCTCGGTGACCGGGCGGTTTCCCGAGTGCCGCCGTCGGACGGTCTTCCGCTGTACCCTCTCCACGGCGGAGGTTTGCTGCTGGTCCGTCCCGGTGTCGTGGCTGGCCCGAGTCGGCGTCGGCCGAACCCGTCCCGGTATCGTCCTGGTGGGCTGGGCGCTGACGTCGGGGAACACCCGGATGACTCTGAAGTTCGGCCGCCGGCTGCCGAAATAGCGGTGGTACGCCCTCTGCTTGCCGTCCTGCCTTCCGGAGATGCACTCGAATGAATCCCCTGTTCCTGCTGCAGCCCTCGATGTGGGTCATGAGGCGGCTTCGCATCGGGGCGAAGCTGGGCCTGGTGGCTGCCGTCGTGCTGCTGCCCCAAGCCGGGCTCCTCGCGGTCTCCTGGCTTGGCGGCAACGTGGCGCCCGGGGCGCTGGGCGGACTGCTGGGCGCGTCGCTGCTGGTGTCGACCTACCTGATCCTCGGGCTCTACCTGAGCCTGTCGGCGGACTTGAGGCAGACGGTGCGGGCCATGCGTGAATCAGCCCGCGGGAACCTGCGGGTGGAGCCGCGAAGCCCGGGCCGCGACGAGGTGGCAGAACTCTCGCATCTGCTGCGCGTGCTCGTCAACAACACCTCGGCCATGGTGGCCAACATCCGTAGCAGTTCCGCGTTGGTGGCCCATGCAGGCGTGAACCTCGCCGAAGGCAACTCCGAGCTCTCGGAACGCACGGAGCGTCAGGCTGCCAGCCTCGAGCAGACTGCCGCCAGTGTGCAGCAGCTCACCGGCATGGTGGGGCAGAACGCACGGACGGCGCGCGAGTCCGACGCCCAGGCGGGTGAGGTGCGACGCGTCGCCGACGACGGCGTGCGGGCGATGGACGAGGCCGTGGGCACCGTCGAGGGCATCCAGCGCCAAGCCCAGAAGATGGACGAGATCATCAGCGTGATCGACACGCTGGCATTCCAGACCAACATCCTGGCCTTGAACGCGGCGGTCGAGGCGGCGCGCGCGGGCGAGCAGGGGCGTGGTTTTGCCGTCGTCGCCGGCGAGGTGCGGTCCCTGGCCCAGCGCTCGGCCGCTTCGGCGCAGGAGATCCGCTCGCTGATCGAGTCGTCGCGGCGCCAGGTCGAACTCGGTGCGCAGCGCATCCGGCAAGCCGGACAGAACCTCGGGCAGATCGCCCAGGGGGTTCGTGACGTGGCGGGTCACATGTCCCGGATCTCCTCTGCCAGTGCTGAACAGAGCAATGGCCTGAGCGAGATCGCCGCGGCCGTCGGTCAGCTCGAATCGATCACGCAGAGCAACGCCGAGATGGTCGACCGGTCGGTCCGGCAAGCTCGGCTGCTGGGTGTTCGAGCGTCCGATCTCTCTGCCGCCGTGTCGTCATTCCAGCTGAAGCAGGGCACGGCCGACGAAGCGCGGCGTTTCGTCGAGCAGGCCGTGGCTCTATACGGCCGGACGGGGGAGCCCGAGTTCCTCGCGACCGTGACCGAGCCGGCAAGCCGTCTGCACGACCGGGACATGTACGTCTTCGCGCTCGACGTGCAGGGGGTGTACCGTGCCTTCGCAGGAAAGCGCGAGAAGGTCGGCACCCGCGTGCACGACATTCCGGGGGTCAACGGTGCCGGTCTCCTGCGCTCCATCATCGAGCAGGCCGATGTCGGCAGTGGCTGGGTCGAGTACGACATCGTCAACCCGGCCACGGGCAAGGTGCAGACCAAGATGTCCTACGTCACTCGCTTGGGCGATCTCTACGTGGGCTGCGGGGTCTACAAGACCGTCGAGATGATGGCGGTCTCGGCTTGATCCTGAGGGACATGGCCTCGAGGGCCCGGGGATCCCGGCCCGGGGCGCCGGCTGCGGTGCAGATCAAGGCTCCGTTCCTGCGCACCATGCCCCGCGTGTGTCTGCCACCTCCAGGCACATGCTCGGCATCCTGATGCTGCACACGCGCTTTCCGCGGCCGCCGGGCGATGTCGGCCATCCGGCCAGCTTCGGCTTCGCGGTGCGGCACCGCGTGGTCGAAGGCGCCGTGCCGGCCCGGGTGGTGCGCGGTCCGGCCGGGGACGCGGAACTGCTGGGACGCTTCATTGCCGCCGGGCGCGCGCTGGTGGCGGAGGGCGCGGTCGCGCTCGGCACCAGCTGCGGCTTCCTCGCCCGCTGGCAGCGCGAGCTGCAGGCGGCGCTGCCGGTGCCGGTGTGGACCTCGGCGCTGCTTGAACTGCCCCGGCTCGCGCCGCGGCGCTGCGGCGTCATCACGATCGAGGCCGCCTCGCTGACGGGCGCGCACTTCGAGGCCGTCGGCGCCGACCCGGCGACGCCGGTGGAGGGCATCACGCCCGGCAGCGCCCTGCACCGCACCCTG
>JBEICA010000035.1:0-19234 GCA_040373665.1 Burkholderiales bacterium
CAGGGGCGAGGCTTGACGAGTTCGAGCTTGAAGGAGGCGAAGTAGGCGGCGAGATGATCGATGTCGTCGTCCGATAGGGTCTTGGCGACGACGGACATCATTTCGTTTTCCCGCTTCCCGTCCCGGTAGTCACGAAGGGCCTTGGACAAATAGAACTCGCTCTGTCCCGCGATGGTGGGCGCGTCGTCCCGCATGGACAGGCCTTGAGAGCCGTGGCACGCCTGGCAGGACATCGCCTTGCGCTTGCCCAGGGCGGCATCCCCGGCGACCGCCGGCCCTGCAATCAGGGCCAGCGATGCACACAGGGAGGCCGCGGCGCGGAGAGACCACACCGCGGCACCCACGTCACTTGCCGTAGGAGATGCGGTAGATCGCACCGACGTAGTCGTCGGACACCAGCATCGAGCCGTCGGGCAGTTGGGTGACGTCCAGCGGACGGCCCAGGTATTCGCCGTCGGCCGTCAGCCAGCCTTCCGCGAACGGCTCGGCCTTGCCGGGCGTGCCGTCGGCCTTGACCGGTGCCCACATCACGCGTGCGCCGACCGCGTCGTTACGGTTCCAGGAACCGTGCTGGGCCCAGAAATAGCCGCCGCGGTACTTCTCGGGGAACATCTTGCCGGTGTAGAACGCGGCGCCCATGTCGGCGGCGTGCGCGTCATGCTCGATCACGGGGAACACGGCATCGGAGGGCGGCGTGGCGTCCTTGTAGTCGGCAGTGCGGACCTTGCCACCACCGTACCAGGGGAAACCGAAGTTGGCACCGACCTTGGTCAGGCGGTTGGTCTCGCCGGGCGGAATGGTGTCACCCATGCCGTCGACCTGATTGTCGTTGAACCAGAGCACACCATCCTTCGGGTTGAAGGCGATGCCACCGGAGTTGCGAACGCCACGCGCGACGACCTCGCGGTTCTTGCCGTCGGTGTCCATGCGGATGATGCCGCCGATGCCGACGTCGTCATACAGCTTGAGCTTGTCGGCCGGCGAAACGTTGTAGGGCTGGCCCAGGGTGATGTACATCTTCTTGTCCGGACCGATCTTGCAGACGCGGGCGCCATGGTTGTAGCTCTCTTCCGACGTGGGGATGAGCTTGCCCTGGGGCACAACCACGAAGGCGGCAACGTCCGGGCCCTCGTAGAAATACTCGGCCGCCGGGAAGACGAGCACGCGGTTGTGTTCGGCAACGTAAAGGAAGCCGTCTTTCGAGAAGCAGACGCCGTTCGGCACGGAGAACTTGAGCGACGGGGAGAACTCCTTGACCTCGTCGGCCACGCGATCCTTGTCGCGATCGGTGACGGCGTAGACCTTGGTCTTGCGGGTACCCACGAACACGACGCCGGTCGTCGGGCCCACGGCCATGTTGCGGGCGTCCGGCACGATGGCGTAGAGGTCGATCTTGAAGCCCTCGGGCAGGCGGATCTTCTTCAGCGTCTCGCGGATGGCGTCAGCCTGAGCGCCAGTCTGCGGGATGGTCGGGATGTCCAGCGGCGTGCCGGTGGTCTTGAATGCGGACAGCTTCTCGAGGTTGGCTTCCTGTGCCTGGCTGACGGAGGCCAGCGCGGCGAAGGCAAGCGCAGCGGTGGCGCGCAGAGTGAAAGATTTCGAGGACATCGATTGTCTCCGGGTTGAGAGAAACAGGTTGAACTCGGATGCCTGCCAGGACGTTCCGCCCTGGAAGATCCGGCCCATTTGGAGGTGGTGCGGTGAAAATGGTTCCGCGCCGCACAATAGGGGGTTGGACAAAAAACTTGTCGAATATCAGGGTGCTGCAAATTCCGGGAAGAATTCCTTGGGAAGCAAGGGTGCGTTGCAGCAGCGCGGTCAGGAGAAATCCGGACGGGTGGTCGGGAAGGGTGTCCCGGCCATAGCCCTGGAGCCGGGGGAGAAGCACGCGCGAGGATGGTGGCCAGATACCCCGCCGGGGCGTGTCGACCCTCGCGACCGCTCGATGCCGCGGACCACGAGAATGACGTCAGCCCCCACGTTTTGCTATTGCAACTCGGAACGGGAGGGAGTTTTCGGTCAGGATGGCACGGATGGCAGAACGCGAGACAGTATCTGACCCCAGGGAGACACAGGCTATTGGAAGCCCAGTTCGGCGCGGCGCGCCTCGGCGGTCGCCAGCGCGGGCTGGCGACCGAGGATGAGCGGGAGGCGGGCACTGCCTTCCGCGTTGCGCTCGACCCAATGCAGCTGTCCAGGGGCGAGGTCGAAGCTGTCAGCGATGGCGCGTACCGGGCAGGCTGGAATGCAGGCGCCGCAATCGATGCACACGTCAGGGTCGATGTACAGCCGCTCGTCGTCTGCGTGGAAGCAGTCGACGGGACAGACCTCCACGCATTCGGTGTAGCGACACCGCTCGCAGTTCTCGGTGACGACGTGCGGCATGGGCTCAGGCTCCTGGTCGGATGTCGACACGGGTGTCCGAGAAGGCGGGGGAACGTCCCAGGTCACCGAACCGCGCCGGGTTGACGGCATTGACGCTCGCGCCGCCGGTGACCGCCGGCCAATAGCCCATGGGCGACTGGACAATACCGGACGGCACGTCGTCGCTCAGTTTCGCCAGCGCCTGGAAGGCACCGCCATCGTTGAACACCGTCACGCGCGAGCCATCCGCGATGCCGCGCGCCGACGCGTCGACGGCATTGATGAGCACGTGCTGCTCGCCGGCGTGCGCGAGTTGCCGGCGCAGGTTGGCGTAGCCAGAGTTCAGGAAGGCGTGGCTCTTGGACGAGATCAGCGACAGCGGGTAGCCGCCAGCCGTCTGCGGTGCCGTCCAGCCCGGCAGCGGGTCCACCGGCGAGCCGTCCTGGAATTCGTTCGAGCCCTGGCGGAACACGGGCAGCACGAAATTGCCTCCGGCGGCCATCGACGCCTTCAACTCCACCTTGCCCGAGGGTGTGGGGAATCCCCCCTGGGCATGCGGCGCGTACTGATCGGGTGCGGGCAGGTTGAGCCGCGCCCAGCCCTCGCGCTTGAGGCGTTCCAGCGTGATGCCCTGCAGGACGGGGGCCGTCCAGTCGTAGGCCCGCTCGGCAAGCTCCTCGTCCGAGTAGCTGAACTGCGGGTCGTCGAAGCCCATGGCTCGCGCCAGTCGGCGGAACAGCTCGGTGTTGGGCACGGCCTCGCCGATCGGGTCGATCCAGGGGTTGTTGAGCGTGAAGTACAGGTGGCCCCCAGGAGAACATGAGGTCGAACTGCTCCGCCTGCGTGGTCGCTGGCAGCACGATGTCGGCATAGCGCGCGGTGTCGGTCATGAACTGCTCGCTCACGACGGTGAACAGGTCCTCGCGCGCCAGGCCGCGGCGGATGCGGTCCTGCTCGGGCGCGACCACCATCGGGTTCGCGTTGTAGACGAACAGGGAACGGATGGCCGGAGCGCCAGGTTGCTCCCCCTCGAGGACCCGGCCGATGAGCCACTGGTTGAGGACTGGCGTGCCGGGGCGCACCCACTCCGGTCGCATGAGGTTCTCCCACCGGATGGGGAAGGCCCACAGTGGCAGCTGCAGGATGCCACCCCCGGGCCGGCGCCACGCACCGACCAGGGACGGGAGACAGGACAGCGCGCGCACGGTCTGACCGCCATTGGCGTTGCGCTCGATCGCGACCCCGATGCGGATGGCCGACGGCTGGGATTGCGCGTACTCACGGGCGAGCCGGCGCACGTCATCTGCCGGCACACCTGTGATCGCGCTGACGTGCTCGGGCGTGTATTCCGCAGCGCGGGCTGCGAGGTCCTCGAAGCCTGTCGTGTACTGCTCCACATAGTCTCGGTCAACCAGGTTCTCGGCGACGATGACGTTGATCATGCCCATCGCCAGCGCCGAGTCGGTGCCCGGGCGGATGGCGATGTGCCAGTCCGCCGCCTGTGCGGACCGCGTGCGCACGGGATCGACGACGACCACCCGCGCGCCGCGCTTCTGCGCTTCGGCGATGAAGGGCCACATGTGGGTGTTGGTGCTCTGGGGGTTGCAGGCCCACAGCACGATGTACTTCGAGTACTGCAGGCTCTCCGGGTCCATGCCCGCCGTCGGGCCGAGCGTCATGATGTAGCCCGTGCACGCCCCAGAGTCGCAGAAGGTGCGCTCGCTGATGGTGGCGCCGAGCTTGTTGAAGAACGGGTCGCCGACATTGAGGCCGTTGAGCGTTCCCTGGGTGCCGAGGTAGCTGTAGGGCAGGATCGCCTGGGGACCACTCTCGTCGATGATGCCGCGCCAGCGCCCGGCGATGGTCTCGAGCGCTTCCTCCCAGGAGATGCGCTCGAACTGGCCGCTGCCCTTGGGACCGATGCGTCGCAGCGGGGACAGGATGCGGTCCGGGCTGTGGACCCTTTCCTCGTAGTGGTTGACCTTGACGCACAGGCGCCCGGCGGTGAACGGGTGGGCCGGATTGCCCTGGACGCTCTTGACCTCGTTGCCGACCACCGTCGCCACCATGGCGCAGGTGTCGGGACAATCGTGGGGGCAGGCCCCCAGCACGGTGCGTTCTGCGTCTGCCATGACGAATCCCCTCGTGAGCGTACGATCCCCGCGACCCCGCGGTACGGCGTTCATTGTCTCCATCACCGCTGGCGCGGCGCTTGTCCGACACGGCACCGGAACTTGACTGAAACGGCCCTGCCCCATTGACAGCGTGTCGGGCGCGCCCCAAATTGCCACAGGCGTCGTTTCCGGCGCGCAGCATCCGAGTTTGCAACGATGCGGATCACTCCATTGTCAACGCCCGATGCAGCCAGCCCCGCCATGCAACGCCTGCGGGCCGATGCCGTGCGTTCGGAAGGCCTGACCACGCTGTCGACCGACGACGTGCGACCGCAGGAGAGGCTCGACTACTGGCGCGAGATGGTTCTGCGCATGTTCGCGGACGTCGAGATCACCTCGCATGTGGACCAGGGGTTCCACGGCCACATGCGCACCCGGTTCGTCGATGGCGTCCGCTTCACCGTGGTGGATGCCGCTTCCCAGGGCGTGGCGAGGCGCCACCCCGAAGCGCGCGAACACTACGAGGACTGCTATTTCGCGGTGCTCATGCTGTCCGGTTCCCAGTGGCTCGAGCAGGACGGCCGACAGGTTCTGCTGCGACCGGGGGACTTCGCCTTCTACGACGGTGCGCGGCCGCACAGCCTCACCTTCAGCCGTCACTGGGGGGAGCTCATCCTCAACATTCCCCGTCCATTGCTGGACCGCGAACTGGGCGGTGCCAGCAGGCTCACCGCGACGCGGCCCGCGTGCGACCGCGGCGCCGGTGCGCTGCTGCGTGGCCACCTGGCAGGACTCGCGCAGGAACTCGGCGTGCTGCATCGCGACGATCTGGTGCGCCTGTCGCAGTCGACGCTGGGATTGATCGCGGCTGCCATGGCCCATCGCGGCCCGCAGGTCGCCGCGCGCGGGCGTGACCAGACCCTCCTGCGCGCCAAGGCGCTGGTCGAACGCAGTCTCGACGATCCCGCACTGGATGCGTCGCGCATCGCCGCGGCACTCGGTGTTTCCCCGCGCTACCTGAACAAGTTGTTTGAGGCGGAGCAGACGTCGCTGATGCGCTTCGTGCTCGCCCGGCGTCTCGAACGCTGCCGCGAAGATCTCCTTGATCCGGCGTGTGCCGCCCTCTCCGTCAGTGACGTGGCTCTGCGCTGGGGTTTCAACGACCTGTCGCACTTCAGTCGCGTGTTCCGCTCCCGCTTCGGAGCGTCGCCACGCGAGTGCCGTCGAGCCGCAACCTAGCGCGGATGCTCAGCCAGGGCAGTCCCGATGATCGGCAGTGCACCGATGCCCGTTGGCTTTCCAACCCGTGGGCTGTCGGCACGAGTCGGTCTGCCGGCCTTCGCGGGCGCCTCGCGGTCGTCCCGCGGCGTTGAGAAACATCCGGGCGGCTCGGGCGAGAGGGCGAGGCAAGGGGGCGCGTCGCCGCACTGTCAGATGTGTGCCCACGCGTGCATGGCGAGACGCGCCGAGGATGCTGGCGTCGATGGGTGCAGCCCGCAGACAGGCGGTCGCGCCGGGAGCGATGTCGGTGCGGCAAGGCGTCGGCGAGACAGGGGACCTCATGCCGCATGGCCGGGGCACAAGGTCCCGTTTGAGGCTCAGCGCACCTTAGGTCCGAACTTCTCGGCGGCGACCCGGAGGACCTCCTGGAGCTGGACGACGTCCACGACCCGTGCGGAGCTGACCTCGAGGGGTGTGCCAGCCGTGGTGCGGGTGGTTGCCTTGGTGCCACCCGCTCCGGTGGATTTGCTGGCCTCGGGAGCGCCGCGCGAGCCGATCCTGCCGATCAGGGTGCGCCATTCGGCCGCCGAGATCAGGCCCGAACGCTGTCCGCCCTCTCCGTCGGGGACGGGTGTCTTGTTGGAGGTCCAGCGCGGATCCTCGGTGCGCGCGCGGTAATTCTTGTCGTACACCTCCTGTTTTCCGGAGGCGTCCTGGATGACGAAGCTGCCATCGGAATAGAGGTAGATCTTGCCGCCGTTCTGCGTCTTGATCGGGTCGCCACCGTCGGCCGCGGGATCCGTGTTGCTCTGCGAACCCGCTCCCACGGTACCCGCGCAGGCTTCGCAGTCCTTCGCCCCCGTGCGTGCGTGCCCCCTGCCGCCATCGGATATGCCGCCACGGAGGTTCTTCGCATCGGTGAGCATCTGCTGGGTGGCGTTGCCACCGCTGCTGGTGCCGACCCCGGCCTGGTTGACCGCGCCCTGTGTCCCCGATGTGCCGGCCGTGGCCGCCGCGGCAGGACCCTGAATGCCGGAGATCAGACCGCGCAGGGCAGAGGCGTTGCCGGAAGCGAGGGCGCCGACCTGGGTGAAGTTCATGGTGCTCAGCTTGCTGGTGAGTGCGTCCACTTCTGCCGGGGTCAGCCGGAGCCTGCTCGCGGCCTGTGCCCGCACCTCCGCGAGGAATGCGGCGGACACCTTGATGTTGCCTGCAGTCGCCTGTTGCGCGGCCTTCGTGGCCGTCGTCGCATCCGCGCTCTGGGCAGGCCCGGGAAGGACGAGAGCGCCGAGCGCGATGATGGCGGTGCCGGTGCAACTGCGGAGTTTCGGGATGCCAAGCGACATGATGACCTTCTCCTGTTCGATGGAACTGCGGGGAACCGCTCTTGCCCTTGCTAACGCCAAGCTCGCAGGAACGGATGACATCGATTGTCGCTCAGCCGCCGGCTCCGTGACCTGTGGGGCAGGACGGAGGAACCGCGCGTCTTGCGCTGCGCTGCCGGGCACGGCTGGCGCCGACGGCCTGGCGGCCGCTGCCAACCGGAAGTCCGCATGGCGGCTCCAAGCGCCCGAACAGGCGTGACCTTGCAGTCCGAGGGCGATGGCGGAGCGACCGCATCGGCACGACCCCGCGTCCGCATGTGAGCCGTGCCGAGACCGGCGCGCACCGCCGCGGCGCCACCAGCGCCGGGCCGGCACCGTAACGGTGCGATTCCTGGCCGTCGCTCGCTGACCCGCAGCCGCCCGCCCATAGGAGAGCAGCCTCGCCCGTGGATGCCTGGTGCATCAGGCACGGCGGTTGCACACACACTTGTATACAAGCCGCGGTGGTCCCTCCGACCGCCATCCCGTGTGCAGCACAGTCCCCCTGACAGGAGCACCTCGACCATGGATTCACGCAAGCCCGATTTCTCCCGCCGCACCGTCCTCCGCACGCTCGCCCTCGGTGGTACCGCGGCCGCCCTCGGACCCGCCTGGGTGCGCCAGGCCATGGCGGCCGACAAGATCACCGTGGGCGTGATCTACGTCGGCCCGAAGGACGACTACGGCTACAGCCAGGCGCAGGCGCAGGCGGCTGCGGCGATCAGGAAGATGCCCGGCGTCACCGTGGTGGAGCAGGAAAAGGTGGCCGAAACCACGGACGTGCAGAAGGTGATGGCCTCGATGATCGAGGAGGACGGCGCCTCCCTCGTGTTTCCCACCTCGTTCGGCTACTTCGACCCGCACATGCTGAAGATGGCGGAGAAGTATCCGAAGGTGCGCTTCGCCCACTGCGGCGGCCTGTGGACCCAGGGCAAGCACCCGGGGAACACCGGCAGCTACTTCGGCTACATCGACGAGTGCCAGTACCTCAACGGCATTGCGGCAGGACACGCCTCCAAGTCCGGGAAGCTCGGCTTCATCGCGGCCAAGCCGATTCCGCAGGTGCTGCGCAACATCAACGCCTTCACCCTCGGCGCGCAGAGCGTGAATCCGAAGATCACCACCCAGGTGATCTTCACCGGCGACTGGCTCCTGCCGGTCAAGGAAGCCGAGGCGTCGAACAGCCTCATCGATCAGGGCGTGGACGTGATCACGATGCACGTGGACAGCCCGAAGGTGATCGTGGAGACCTGCGAGCGTCGTGGCATCTACGTGTGCGGTTACCACGCCGACCAGTCCGCCCTGGCACCCAAAGGCTACCTCACCGGCGCGGAGTGGAACTGGCTGACCCCGTACACCGAGCACGTCAAGGCGGCGATGGCCGGCAAGCCGATGCTCAATTTCCAGCGCGGCGGCTTGAAGGAGGGCTTCGTCAAGACCTCGGCCTACGGCAAGGCGGTGTCCGAAGGTGCGCGCAAGCAGGCCGACGGGGTGAAGGCGCAGATGATGAAAGGGGACTACGCCATCTTCAAGGGACCGCTGAAGGACAACGCGGGCAAGGTGGTGATCCCGGCGGGGTCAGTGCAAAAGCAGACCGATATCGTGCTGGAGCAGATGAACTACCTGGTGGCTGGCGTCATCGGCAAGGTCTGAGTCGACAACGGGGCGGCGGGGTTCGTCAGTCCCTGCCGCCTGTGCACTCACCATGATCACCGCCCCTTCCATGACCGTCCTCGGCGCAGCGCCCGCACCCGTTTTGCAGGAGGCCGGCGGACGCTGGCGCCATGCCGCCGAGGCGATCGCCCTGCCGGTGGCCGCGCTTCTGCTGTCGCTGCTGTTGTTCGGCGTGTTCATCGCCGCCATCGGAAAGGACCCGTTCGAAGTCTTTCGCCTGATCTACAAGGGCGGCTTCAGTACCGCCTTCGCCTGGCAGAACACGCTCCAGCGCGCCGCCCCGCTGGTGCTCACCGCCCTGTGCGTAGCCCTGCCGGCCCAGGCTGGCCTGATCGTGATCGGAGGCGAGGGCGCACTGGTCCTGGGCGCGCTGTCTGCAGCCTTCGTCGGGCATCTGCTGGACGGCCTGCCGCCCACCGTGGTGCAGGTGGGCATGGCGCTGGCCGGCTCGTTGACAGGCGGCCTGTGGATCACCGGATGCGGCGCGCTGCGCCAGTTCCGCGGAGTGAACGAGACCATCAGCAGCCTGCTGCTGACCTACATCGCGATCGCCCTCTTCAACCATTTCGTCGAGGGCCCGCTGCGTGATCCTGCGAGCCTCAACAAACCGTCCACGCTGCCCATCGGGGAGCACAACATGGTGGGTGCCCTGCCCGGGCTCGATGTGCACTGGGGGCTGGGTTACGGCATCGTCTTCTGCATCCTGGCTTTCGTCGTGGTGCGTGCCACCACCCACGGCTTCGCGCTGCGCGTGGTGGGGGGGAACGTGCGGGCGGCACGGCTCGTCGGTCTTCCGGTGAACCGTCTGGTGCTGGCGGCCTGCTTCCTCGGCGGCGCCGCGGCCGGACTCGCAGGCATGGCGGAGGTCGCAGCCGTGCATGGCACCGCGAACGCCTCGCTGATCGCCGGCTATGGTTACGCCGGCATCCTCGTGGCCTTCATCGCACGCCACAACCCGCTGGCCATCGTCCCGGTGGCCATCCTGCTCGGCGGCATCAACGCCAGCGGGGGGATGCTGCAGCGGCGCATGGAGCTGCCCGACGCGACCGTGCTGGTGCTGCAGGGCATCGCCTTCATGACCATCCTCGCGTCGGAGGCGTGGTACGGGCGGCTGCGCATCTTCCAGGCGGGGGACCGCGCATGACCGGGCGAATCGTCGTACGCGCCATCGTGGAGGCCCCATGGACGGCGGTCTAGGCTGGTGGGGGGTGGCGCTGGCGGTGCTGGGTGGTGCGTTGCGGGTGAGCACGCCCTTTCTGTTCGTGAGTCTCGGGGAGTGCCTGACAGAGAAGAGCGGCCGCATCAATCTCGGTCTCGAGGGCGTGCTGGTGATGGGGGCGATGGGCGGATACGCCGTGTCCCTGCACACCGGCAGTCCCTGGCTGGGCGTGCTGGCGGCGGGTCTCCTGGGACTGGTGCTCGGGGTGCTTCACGCGCTGGTGTGCAACCTGCCCCGCGTGAACGACATCGCGGTGGGCATCGGCCTGATGCTGTTCGGCACCGGCCTGGCCTTTTTCTTCGGCAAGCCCTACGTGCAACCCCAGGCGCCTCTGCTGCCCGCGATCCCGCTGGGTGCCTGGTCGGACCTGCCGCAGGTGCAGTCGGCGCTGCAGATCAATGTTCTGCTGCCACTGGGTCTGGTGCTCGCCGTGGCCATGCACTGGGCGTTGCGCAACACGCGCTGGGGTTTGGTGTTGCGCATGGTGGGGGACGGCGCCGATGCCGCGCGCGCCATGGGCTACAGCGTCCCGCGGGTGCGGCTCGCGGCCACCGCCGCGGGGAGTTTCTTCGCGGGCGTCGGCGGGGCCTTCCTCTCGCTCTATTACCCGGGCAGCTGGAACGAGGGCCTCTCCAGCGGCCAGGGGCTGATGGCAGTGGCGCTGGTGATTTTCGCGCGCTGGCGACCGCTCGCCTGCGTATGGGCTGCACTGCTGTTCGGCGGTGCTGCCGCGCTGGGCCCCGCCCTGCAGTCGGTGGGGGTGACCAGCGGCTACTACCTGTTCAACGCGGCACCCTACGCGCTGACGCTGGCCATCATGGTGGCCACCTGCTCGACGCGGCGGACGCTGGCAGGAGCGCCAGGCGAGTTGAGCGTGACGCGCTGACGACGGCGCGCAGGTTTCTTTGGTGACGACGCCACGGCGCCGTCAGGAATTGGGCAACGACAGATCGGAGGAAGGCCGGTGAACGGACTCGGTGGACTCAACAAGTCGCCCTCGGGCGTGGTGATGGGGCTGGTGCAACTGCAGCTCCCGGTGGTGGCGACGCCGGAGCAGCTTGCCGCCCAGACGCAACGCATCTGCGACCTCGTGGCAAAGTCCAGACGCAACATGGCGTCCCTGGACCTGGTGGTGTTCCCGGAGTACGCGCTCCACGGTCTGTCGATGGACACCAACCCGGAGATCATGTGCCGCATGGACGGGCCGGAGGTGGCGGCGTTCCGCCAGGCCTGCGTGGACAACCGGGTGTGGGGCTGTTTCTCCATCATGGAGTACAACCCGCAGGGCAATCCCTTCAACGTCGGCATCATCATCGACGACCAGGGTGAGATCCAGCTCTACTACCGCAAGCTTCACCCCTGGGTCCCGGTCGAACCCTGGGAGCCGGGCGACCTCGGCATTCCGGTGTGCACCGGCCCGAAGGGCGCGAAGATCGCGCTCATCATCTGCCACGACGGGATGTTCCCGGAGATGGCGCGCGAGTCGGCCTACAAGGGGGCGGAGATCATGATCCGCACCGCCGGCTACACCGCGCCGATCCGCCAGAGCTGGAAGTTCACCAACCAGTCCAACGCCTTCTGCAACCTGATGGTGACCGCGAGCGTGTGCATGTGCGGGTCGGACGGCACCTTCGATTCGATGGGCGAGGGCATGTTCTGCAACTTCGACGGCAGCATCATCGCCGAGGGCGGCGGCCGCCCGGACGAGATCATCACCTGCGAGGTGCGGCCCGATCTGGTGCGCGAGGCGCGCCGCCACTGGGGCGTGGAGAACAACATCTACCAGTTCGGCCATCGCGGCTACGTGGCGGTGAAGGGCGGCGCACAGGACTGCCCCTACACCTACATGCACGATCTGGCGAAGGGCGCCTATCGGTTGCCGTGGGAGGCGGAGGTCGTGCACGTCGACGGCACCTCGTGCGGATTTGCCGCGCCCACCCGCGGGTACTCGCCCATGACGGAGGAGGCGCGCAAGCATGGCTGAGACTAACGCTCCCGGCGTGTTCGTCGCTGCCGATCCCTACCCCTGGCCCTACGATGGTGACCTGAGGCCGGACAACACCGCGCTCGTGGTGATCGACATGCAGACCGATTTCTGCGGCATCGGTGGCTACGTCGACAAGATGGGCTATGACCTGTCGCTCACCCGGGCTCCCATCGAGCCCATCCGCCGCACCATGGCGGCGATGCGGGCGCGCGGCTATCACATCATTCACACGCGCGAGGGCCACCGCCCCGATCTGTCCGACCTGCCAGACAACAAGCGCTGGCGTTCCCGTCGCATCGGTGCCGGCATCGGCGACCCGGGGCCCTGCGGCCGGATCCTCGTGCGCGGCGAGCCGGGCTGGGAAATCATTCCCGAGCTGGCCCCCGCGCCGGGAGAGGTGGTGATCGACAAGCCGGGCAAGGGCTCGTTCTGCGCCACCGACCTCGAGCTCATCCTCAGGCTGCGCGGCATCCGCAACCTCGTGCTCACCGGCATCACCACCGACGTGTGCGTGCACACCACCATGCGCGAGGCCAACGACCGCGGCTTCGAGTGCCTGCTGCTCGAGGACTGCACCGGCGCCACCGACCTGGGCAACCACCTCGCTGCGCACAAGATGATCAAGATGCAGGGCGGGGTGTTCGGGGCGGTCGCCTCTTCGTCGCAGTTGCTCGAGGCTCTGTAGCGTGCTCGCTGCCCGTCCGCTGTCCGTGCCGCACCGGGCTGCCGAGGTCGACCTCGCCGGCATCACCAAACGCTTCGGTGCCTTCACCGCGCTGGAGGACGTCTCCCTCCGGGTGCGTGCCGGGTCGTTTCACGCGCTGCTTGGCGAGAACGGCGCGGGCAAGAGCACGCTGGTGAAGTGCCTGGTGGGCTACCACCCGCCTGATGCCGGCACGATCCAGGTGGATCGACGCGAGCGCCAGATCGACACGCCGCACGCCGCGCACGCCCTGGGCATCGGCATGGTCTACCAGCACTTCACGCTGGTGCCAAGCATGAGCGTGGCGGAGAACCTCGTGATGGCCCGGGACGACGTGCCCGCGGTGGTGAACTGGCGGCGCGAGCGGCGCCGCCTCGCGGAGTTCATGCGCTCCGTGCCTTTCCAGCTGGATCTCGATGCGCCGATCGCCTCGCTGGCCGCGGGCTAGAAGCAGAAGGTGGAGATCCTCAAGCTGCTCTACCTGCGCCGGCGCTTCATGATCCTGGACGAGCCGACCTCGGTGCTCACACCCCAGGAGGCGGACGAGGTGCTCGGACTGCTGCGCGACATGGTCCGCGCGGGTGACATCAGCGTGCTGCTCATCACGCACAAGTTCCGCGAGGTCATGGCCTTCGCCGACCGGGTGTCGGTGCTGCGCCGCGGAAGGCTGGTGGGCGAGGGCGACGTGGCCGATCTCGATCCTGCGCAACTGGCCCACATGATGATGGGGGATCGCGAGGCGGCGGAGCCGCCGCGGCGCCCGGCACACACGTTGGTGCAGGAGGAGGTGCGGTTGTCGATCCGCGACCTCCGTGTCAACGACGACGCCGGCCTGCTTGCCGTCGACGTTGCGGCGCTCGACGTGCACGCCGGCGAGATCGTCGGCGTGGCCGGCGTCTCGGGCAACGGTCAGCGCGAGCTGATGGAGGCCCTCACCGGACAGCGTGCGGCGGAATCCGGGACGGTCCTGGTGCACGGCGAGCCCTTCCGGCCGCGGCGGGGGGAGATGGCGCGCCACCGCGTGTTCAGCCTGCCCGAGGAGCCGCTGCGCAACGCCTGCGTGCCGGGCATGTCGGTGGCGGAGAACATGGCGCTGCGAGACTTCGACCGTGCGCCGCTCGCCAGCGGGCCGTGGCTGCGGCGTGGCCGCATGATCGGGGCGGCGCGGGCGCACATCGCCGAATACCGGGTCAAGACACGCGGGCCGCACGCCGCGATCCGCACTCTCTCCGGCGGTAACGTCCAGCGCGCGGTGCTGTCGCGCGAGCTGTCAGCCGACGTGTCGCTGCTGCTGGTGGCCAATCCGGTGTTCGGCCTCGACTTCGCCGCCGTCGCGGACATCCACGCGCGCATTCTGGCGGCGCGCGATGCCGGTGCCGCCGTGCTGCTCGTCAGCGAGGATCTGGACGAACTGCTGGAGCTGGCCGATCGCATCGTCGTGATGTTCGACGGCCGGCTGGTGCATGAGACCGCGCGTGATGCGGCCGACGTCGGCGTGATCGGCCGCAGCATGGCGGGCCATCATGGCTGAGCCGCGCAGACACCCATGAGCGGGAGCGTTCCGACATGACCATCACCGTGGCCGATGCTGCACCCCATCCATTCCGCTTCGACCCGCGCTCGACCGCGCTGGTGGTGATCGACATGCAGCGCGACTTCCTCGAGCCGGGCGGCTTCGGCGAGATGCTGGGCAACGATGTCTCGCGCCTGGGCGCGATCGTGCCGACCGTGGCGCGGCTGCTGGCGGCATGCCGCCGGGCCGGCATGCGCATCGTGCACACCAGGGAGTCGCACCTGGCGGACCTGTCCGACTGTCCGCCGGCCAAGCGCGACCGCGGCAGCCCTCGCATGCGCATCGGTGACCCCGGACCGATGGGTCGCATCCTGGTGCGTGGCGAGCCGGGCAACGCGATCGTGGAGGCGGTGGCGCCACTGCCGGGCGAGGTGGAGATCGACAAGCCGGGCAAGGGGGCGTTCCACGCCACGGGTCTGGACGCCATCCTGCGGGCGCGGGGCATCACGCACCTGATCTTCGCCGGGGTCACCACCGAGGTTTGCGTGCAGAGTTCCATGCGCGAAGCCAACGACCGCGGGTACGATTGCCTGCTCGTGGAGGATGCGACGGAAAGCTACTTCGAGCAGTTCAAGCGTGCGACGCTGGAGATGATCCGCGCCCAGGGCGGGATCGTCGGCTGGACGGCCAGCTTCGCGCAGCTGGAGCGGGTGCTCGGTGCGACGGAGGATGTTTGAGCAAATGAACACGAAGAATCTGGCCCGGGTGGACGTCACCGTGGAGGACGTCGAGCCCTTCGTGCGCGCCGGCTGCGGCGCCCTCGGCCTCGAACTGGACGAGGCGGCGCTGCAGCGCGTGGCGGGCATGTTCGCGCTGAATGCACGCATCGCCTCGCTGGTCATGTCCTTCGATCTGCCCGAGGTCGAGGACCCGCTGCCCCTGACCCGGCTGGACTGACATGGAAGACGCGTTCGCCCTGGCGCAGGGCATCCGTGACGGCCGGACGACCGCCGAAACCGTGGTCCGGGATGCGCTCGCCGCGATCGCTGCGCAGGATGGCGCCCTGAACTGCTTCACCGCCGTGTTGGGGGAGCGTGCGCTCGCTGCTGCGCGCGAAGTGGACGCGGACCGGCGTTCGGGTCGCACCCTCGGGCCGCTCGCGGGTGTGCCCTTCGCGGTGAAGAACCTGTTCGACGTGGCGGGGCTGACCACGCTCGCCGGGTCGCGCACGCTGGCGGGCCGCCCGCCGGCCACGCGCGACGCCACGCTGGTGTCGCGGCTGTGCGGCGCGGGTGCGGTGCTGGTCGGCGCGCTCAACATGGACGCCTACGCCTACGGCTTCACCACCGAGAACAGCCATTACGGACCGACGCGCAACCCCCGGGATCGGGAGCGCATCGCGGGCGGGTCCTCCGGCGGATCGGCAGCAGCGGTGGCGGCCGGCCTGGTGCCCGTCAGCCTGGGCTCCGATACCAACGGATCGATACGCGTGCCGGCGTCGCTGTGCGGGGTGTTCGGGCTCAAGCCCACCTTCGGGCGGTTGCCGCGCAGCGGCTCCTACCCCTTCGTGGCGGATCTGGATCATCTGGGGCCCTTCACCACGTCGGCGCGCGACCTCGCGCAGGTCTACGACGTGCTCCAGGGGCAGGACGCCTCCGACCCCGCATGCACACGACGCGCGCTCGAGCCTGTGATGCCGATGCTGGACGCCGGCGTGAGCGGCCTGCGCGTCGGACGTCTGGCGGGTTATTTCGACCGCTGGGCGGGTCCGCAGGCGCGACGCGCGTCGGAGCTGGCGGCGCAGGCGCTCGGGGCTGCCGGGGAGGTGACCCTCCCCGAGGTGGAGCGTGCGCGCGCGGCGGCCTTCGTGGTCACCGCCTCGCAGGGCGGCGCACTGCGGCTGCCGGAGTTGCTCGATCGCTACGACGAACTCGAGCCTCATTCGCGCGACCGGCTCGTGGCGGGGGCCATGACGCCTGCGGCGTGGCTGGTGAAGGCGCAGAAGCTGCGCGCGTGGTTCCTGCGTCAGGCCCTGGCGGTGTTCGAGGACTGGGATGTTCTGGTGGCGCCGGCGACCCCGGTGCCCGCGACGCGCATCGGTGAGGACTGGCTGGAGCTCGACGGCCAGCGCCTGCCGCTGCGGCCCAGCCTGGGCTTGCTGACCCAGCCGATTTCCTGCATCGGTCTGCCGGTGGCCGTGGTGCCCATGACCAGTCTCGGACCGCTGCCCATCGGCGTGCAACTCATCGCCGCCCCATGGCGGGAGGATCTCTGCCTGCGCGCGGCGCGCGAATTGGAGCGCGCCGGGGTTGCCCGTTTCGTCGCTCCTGGAGGAATCGCATGATCGCCATCAACCTGCCGCATGTGCTCGAGGAAGTGACGCGGGTGTTCGCGCGTTACGAACACGCACTGGTCACCAACGATGTCGCCACGCTGGACGAGCTATTCTGGAACGATGCGCTGACGCTGCGCTACGGCATCGCGGAAAACCTCTACGGACACGCCGAGATCGCGGGCTACCGGGCGGGCCGTCCGTCCGGCAACCTCGCGCGCACCGTGCTGCGCACCGTGATCACCACCTTCGGCGAGACCATGGCCACCGCGAACATCGAGTTCCAGCGGCCACCCGAGACGCGCGTCGGGCGCCAGAGCCAGACCTGGGTACGCATGCCCGAGGGTTGGCGGGTGGTGGCGGCGCACGTCAGCTACATGGATCCACGGTGATGGGAGTGCCCGCCGAGGTCGGGGCGCCGGCAGGGCCGAAGCGGACGAATCTGGCGCAGACGGTCTATCGCCAGATCAAGGGGGACATTTTCGAGTTCCGGCTGCTGCCGGGTGATCGATTCACCGAGGGCCAGCTGGCGGAACGCCTGTCGGTCAGCCGCACGCCGGTACGCGAGGCGCTGCAGCGGCTCGAGAAGGAGGGCTACCTCGAGGTCCATTTCCGCAGCGGCTGGAGCGTCCGGCCGCTGGATTTCACTGAATTCGATCACCTCTACGACCTGCGCATCATCCTGGAGACGGCGGCCGTGCGGCAGCTCTGCGAGATGGACGAGCGACCCATGCTCGAGACGCTGAAAGTGTTTTGGCTGGTGCCGCCTGCCGAGCGGTTGAGCGATGGTGCGCAGGTGTCCAGGATGGACGAGGAATTCCATGCCGCGCTGGTGGCGGCCGCCGGCAATCCCGAGGTCGCGCGCTGTCACCGGGAGGTGACCGAGCGCATCCGCATCATCCGGCAACTGGATTTCACCCAGACCGACCGGATCGGCAACACCTACCAGGAGCACGCCCAGATCCTGCGCGCGATCGTGCGCCGGCGCGCCGATCAGGCGGTGCTGCTGCTGCGCACCCACATCGAGACCAGCAAGGTCGAGGTGCGGCGCATCAGCCTGCACCAGCTCTACCTCGCCCGACGGCGCTGAGCAAAGTCGGGGGGCGGGAGATCGTGACGAGTCTGGCCGGCTTTGCAGCGCTGCCCGCCGCGGTGGGGCAGAGCAGCCGGAAAACGCCCCGCTAACGCCGACAAACGTTCGTTTTTCGCTCGTTTCCTCAATAGAGCCAGCCGGTATTCGAGGACCGATCCCTTTGGGGGGGCTTGGCCGTCCACAAATGGATCGCCGACAACGGCATGAACATCGTCATGAACGACCTGGCAAGCCCTGGCGGAACGGGAACCCTGCGTGACGAATGCCTGAGCATCGTATTGAGCCTTCACAGCTAGGGCCCGCCGCATTTTTCGCGCGACGCCCCGAGATGGCATCTCCTCGGCCACGTGTTGCGACACAGGGAGAATCTCGGGTCGGTGCCCGGGCCGCCGCATTGTCTTTATCCGGACAAGGCGCAAACGGCTCGATCTATCGGCGACGAAGGTCTCCCCGGGCCGACACCGACGTGCCGGCTGGCGGCGTCATGAGCCGGCCGTCGGACGAGACACGGTAGCCGATCGCCGTCGGCGGATCGTGAGGCGCATGGCCCCCACAGCCGAGCCCGCAAGCAGCATGCCCCAGGTCTCCGGCTCGGGCACGGGGCGCACGGCCATGACCCCCACGTAGGCGTAGGCATTTCCCGGGTACACCGCCACGTGGGCGCCATTACCGAAGTTGAGTCCCCAGAAGTTGGCCGTGCCTGGGACTGGGCTGTCGGTGAAGATGATCCGGCCGCCGTAGTCCTCGGCGCCCAGTCCGAAGGGCCATTGAGTACGGTCCGGCAGTTCCGCGGACAGGCTGACGAAGAGCGTTCCGAGATCTCCGGTCATGGCGGGTGGCGCGCTGCCATCCAGCGGTGCGACCACGGTGGGCAAGGCCCAGTCCGTGTGGCCGCCTAGCTGGGTCTGATTGAGGTTTGCCACCCAGTCATTGGCGAAGCCGGGAAAGCCGTAACTGGATCCGAAGCCGATACCGTGTAGGACCCACATCCGCCTGGCCCCGGTGTCGGTCAGGATGCCTGTGTCGGGGTCATAGTCCAGCGCCGCTGCCGCGCCGCCCGAGACGGCGCCACACACCACGACGGCGATCGCTACCAAAAGGTTCTTCATGAGTCTCCTCCATTCACAGGTTCGGGTGATGGTGGCCGGACTGAGCGGGCTGGAGACGGCGTCACCTCGGGGCATCCGCGCGCCGTTTCCGTCAACCGTCTGAGCCGAACGCAATCGATGGACGATTCCGTCGTCGTGCTGTTCGCAGGTCGCGACTGCGCCGTTCAAAAAAGAATAGCGAGCAACAAATGGTACGGTATTGACGAATGTCAATGGCACGCTCGCGCCTCGGTCGCAGATTCGGCACCTTCCGTCCCTCGCGTTGACCCACGGCGATTTGTTGGCCCTGCTTCGTGTATGACAGCGATCGCGTGGGCATCGTCGGCACAAGTACGGTCCGGAGGTCGGGGGGTGGGTGCGGGTTCCGCATCCACCCCGCCGCAGGGTGCGCAATCTGGCCACGGTCGAAGCGCCCACCCAGCTTGGGCAGAGCGGCCCCAAAACCGGCCCGAAAATGCCCCTCTAACGCCGAAAAATGCTCTTTTTTTGCCTGTTTCCTTAATGAAAACAATGGGGTTGCGAGGTCAGACCCCGTTTGCGG